>CAINDO010000210.1 GCA_903847385.1 uncultured Myxococcales bacterium | reverse complement strand
TGGCGCACGGACGACCGCTGCCTGAGCCGCCCGTCGGCCACCTGCCGCGACCCGGTGCTGCTGGTGCACGAGACGCTCGCGGGGCTCTCTCCGGCCGCCGCGGCGGGCCGGCCGGCGGGGGCGCTCCCCGAGGCGCAGACGGACGACTTCGACGGCTTCGTGACGGCCTACGGCGCGCGGCTGGCGGCGGCGGGGCGCTCGCTCCCGGGCACGCCGGGCGACGCCCCGAGCTCGGAGCTGGCCTGGGACGCGGTCGGGCCGCCGGGCAGCCACCGCGACTGGACCCGCGCGCAGCACATGCGGTTCCTGGAGCGCGCCGTGGCCGTGGAGGCGCACGACGCCGAGGTCTGGGCGCGCATGTCCCGGGCGCCCGAGGCCGAGGACCGCGCCGTGCTCGGCCTGCAGACCGAGGCGCTCGGCAAGCTCGGGCTGCGGGTGGCGCCGCTGCTCGACCCCAAGCCGCAGGAGCGGCTGGACCTGGACCCCTCGACGGTGGACGCCTACGTGCGCGACGACGCCGGGCCCGGCCGGACGGCGGCGGGTGTGCTGTTCCACGCGCTGCCCTACGCGCTGGGCTGGGACGCGCGGCGCCTGGGCCCCGTGGCCGGCTGGGAGCCCCGCTTCGATTTTCTGGGCGCAGACGTGACGCCGCGCGTGCGCTACGAGCTCGGCCTGGACCGCCAGGTCGCGCCGGCGACGCCGTTTCACCGGCTGGGGCTGGGCGTGGGTTACGACGCCTGGGTGGGCGGCACGGGCATGGTCACGGTCGCCCGCGACGGCGGGCACGACACCGGGCTCGGCCTGGCGCTCAGCGCGGATTTTCTGCGGTCGTTGCGCTTCACGGTCGGCCTGGACCGCTTGTTGAGCCTGCCCGAAGGTGATCTCCGCGCCCGCGCGCTCTACTTCTCGTGGTCGCTCCTGGACGTGAACGGAGGACTGGCGTGGCTGGCCCTCTCGCCCTGACCCAGCGCCTCGTCTCCTGCGCGGCCCTCGCGCTCTCGGCGCTGCCGGCGCGGGCCGAGTCGCCGCGCGCGCCGCCGCCGGCCGTGCTGACCTTCACGGGGGCCGCCTCGCGCGGGGCCTATCAAGCCGGCCTGGCCCACGCCGTGTTGCGCACGCGCGCGGCGCTGGCGGACGGCCCCATCATCGCGGCCGTCGGTGTGTCCGCCGGGGGCATCAACGCGGCCCTCGCGGCCCTGACGAGCTGCCGCACGGACCTCGACCGGACCTCGGCCCTGGACAGCCCCCTGTGGCGCGCCTGGGCGGCCCTGGACTGGTCGGCGATGTTCCCGCACGGCCTGACCTGCGGCGAGTGGCAGGCGCGTTTCGGCGGCGGCGCCGTGTGTCAGGACGACCGCCCCTGGGGCCCGGACGACGGCATCGCCACGCTCAACGCGCTGCGCCCCGTGGAGCGCCTGCTGCTCGACCTGCTGGCGACGCCCACCGGCTGGCGCGAGGGCTGCCGCGTGCCCCTGGGCGTCGGCCTCTCGGCGGCGATGCCGGCGGACGTGCCCTTCACGGCGGCGCCGCTCTCCAGCCTGCGGGTACACGCGATGGTCGAGGTGCGGGTTCTGGGCGGGCGCGCGCGCATCTGCGCCGCCGAGCCCGCCGATCCGCGGTTCGTCGACCACTCCGCCGAGACGCTCACCCTGCCCGAGGGGCCCGAGCAGCCCGACGCGCCCGGCTGTCGCCCCATCGACCCGCAGGACTTCTGGCGGCTGGTGCGCGCGGGCGCCGCGCCGCCGGTGTACGCGGGCGCGCAGCCCGTCGAGGTCTGCGCCGACGCCGGCCGGCCCGTGCCCGCGGAGGACCGCCTGTGCGCCCCCGGCACGCGGCCCGTGATGGCCCGGTTCCTCGATGGCGCGCTGCTCGAGGCGATCCCGGTCGGGCTCTCGCTGGCCGCCGGGCGGGTGGTCCGCCCGGACGCCGACTTCGAGGTCCTGGCGCTCGACGCGACCCTGCCGGAGGTCGAGGCGCCCGTGCCGGACGGCGTGATCGGCTACGCCTGGTATCGGCGGTTCTTCCGCACGTTCCTCGAGGTCTCGCGCTACTACGAGGCGCAGACCATCGCGCGCTACCAGGAGAGCGCGCCGGGGCACGGGCCCGTGGTCGGCATCGCGCACGTGCGCACGCCGCGGCGCATCTTCGGCGACGACCTGATGGGCATGGGGGCCTTCGTGAGCCCGGTGCTGCGGCGCGCGGACTTTCGCCGGGGCGAGCTGTCGGCCTACACCGTGATGCTGCCGCGCCTGTGTTTCGACGCGCCCGACCGCGGCGCCTGCGCCCTGGAGGTGCTCACGCAGACGGGCGCCCTGGCGGACGACGAGCTGGCGACGGCGCTCCTGGCCACGCCCCCCACGGCCGACGAGCCCCCCGAGCTGACGGCCGCGCGCGCGCGGTTCGCGCAGTCCGGGGCCACGGCCGAGGGCCGCACCGCCGGCGGCTGCGAGATCGGCGCGCTCGTGTCCGCCCTCTCGCGCAGCCCCGCCGGCAGCCGCCGAGGCGAGGACGCGCTGGGGGCGGGTCATCTGGCCGAGGTGCTGGCCGTGTCCGAGGGCGCGCTGGACACGTGCGCGGCGCGGTTTCCGGGCACGCTCACGGCGCCGCGCCTGCCCGATGGGCGGCCCTGGGGGCAATTCCCCGGGTGGCTGCTGGAGTCGTTGCGGCACATGACCGAGCGCCTGCGGGCCGTGGAGACGGGCGGCACCGCGGTGCAGGCCGCCGAGCGCCTGATGGGCTACGCGCTGGACGTGCAGCGCGCCGGCCAGGAGTCCGGCGTGCAGGTCGGGTCGCTGCCGCTGGGCGCGCGCCCGGATGTCCCCGCGCCGCTCCGGGTGCTGGAGCACGCGCTCCTGCCGGTGAGCTTCGGCGGGCTGGCCGCGCCGGACGGCGGCCTGGTGGTCCACTGGGAGTACTTCGCCGTCACGCCTGCGCGGCCGTTCACGCCGCTGGGCCTGGGCACGAGCCTGCGCTGGTTCTACCGCCCGGCCGAGAACGCGCACGTTCTGGGATTCGGCCCCACTGTGTTCTCGCTGTGGGACCCGCGGAGCCATCTGCTGCTGTCGACTTTGGGTCTGCGCGCCACCTGGGTGCCGGATTTCACCGCCGGCGACGCGGCGCTGGAGACCTCACGCGTCGACATGGAGGTCCTGTGGCGGCTGCTGGGGTCGCACCTGGAGCTGGCCGCCGGGCCCTCGGCGGCGGTCCGCCCGAGCGCGTCCGACGAGCCCTGGAGCTACCGGGTGATCGTGTCGCTCGCCAGCCTGAACCTGCTCTTCGACACGCTGCTGCACTGACCGGGCTCCCTGGAGAGCGTCCGCCCTACCAGCCGATCTCCCGGGCCGTGGTCGCGCCGATGCGGACGTCCTCCAGGCGGTCGACGAGGCGGCCCTCGTCGGGCGAGAGCGCGATCTCGCCGGCCATGATCTCGGCGTGTTTCTGGGGGTAGAGCGGCTGTCTCGCCGGGTCGGCGAGCCCCTCGGGCACGGCGCTGCGGCCCGAGTCCGTGTACTTGTCCGTGGCCCCGACCGTGTGGAGCGTCTCGTGGGCGACGGCGATCCAGGCCGTGTCGACCATGGTCAGGTCCAGGTCGACGTCGACCATGCCCAGCTCGCCGCCGGACTCGCCCACACCCTCGACGAAGCGCGCCGCGTGGCCCGGGGCGGCGGGCTGGGCGAACACGTACATCCGCACGTCGAAGCGGTCCGCGTCCAGCCGGGCGGCGTCGTTCAGGCCGCCCAGGAACCGCCGCAGCTCGATGCCATAGAGCATGCGGTCGAAGAGGCCGGCCTCTCCGGACTCGGCGTCCTCGTCGGGGGCGCGCGGCCGCGACTCGCCGCGCACGGGGCCGAACACGTGGAACACGAAGGGCGCGTCGCTGCGGGCCAGGTAGCGGCGGCGCTCCGCGGCGAGCAGGTCGGCGGCATCGCGCGCCCGGTCGCGGAACGCGCGCTCCACGGACGGCGTGAGGTCGCCGAGCTCGACCAGCACCACCGCCACGTGCAGCGGGCGCAACCACTCGCGCCGGGCGTCGCGCTCGACCTGCAGGTCCATGGCGTAGATGCCCAGGACGGCCAGCGCGAGCAGCAGGATCAGCACCCGGACACGCCGGAACGCGGAGAAGAAGCCCCGATGTTCGCCCCGCAGCGCACCCGCGGCGAAGAGCGCCCCGATGGAGAGGCCCACGGCGACCAGCGGCCAGCGCTGCCGGAAGTACCAGGGCGCGACGCCGGTGTCCCCGGAGGCGGCCTCTTGCGGCGGCGCGGCGGGCGCCGGGGCCGTGAGCGGTGACCCGCCCGCGGCCGAGGACGTCGCCGAGGGCGGCGCCACGGGGGGCCGGCTCGGGACCTCGGCCAGCGGGACCACGCGGCCGCTCAGGGTCCGGATCTCGGCGACGTCGTTGCGCGGGAACCGCCGCCGCTCGCCCCCCGGCGTGACGACCTCGATCACCTCACCGCGATCGCTGACCTCGCCGAAGAGGTCCTCGCCGTTGGTGAGCACGATCTGGCGCGTCTCGGCCAGGGCCGTGCCGACGAGGGCGCCCGTGAGGGCGGCCGCCAGCGCGGCCCGGCGCAGACCGGCCCTCACAGGTGGCGGAAGTCGTCCTTGATGTCCCGCTCGAGCGCCGTGAACTCCGGGCGATGCTCGGCGGTCTCGTCCCAGGCCAGGCCCATGGCCACCAGGTCCACGATGCGGCGCACCTTGGCCGGACCCGTGGGTTTGCCGGCGGCGTCCGGCGCGCGGCCGAGCAGGTACAGCGTGTCGCTGGCGATGAGCGCGGCGCGGATGTCGTGGGTGATGATGACGAGCGTGTTGAGCTCGTCCATGTGCGCGACCTCGACGAGGAGTCGGATCACGTCGCCCAGCGCCGCGGGGTCCAGGCCGGAGAAGGGCTCGTCCAGCAGCAGGATGGTCTTCTGCTTCATCAACTGCTGCGCGATGGCGGCGCGCTGTCGCTGCCCGCCGGAGAGCTGCGCCGGGTAGAGCTTGCCGCGTGCGGACAGGCCGAAGCGGTCGAGCAGCATCTCGGCCTTCGATTTCGCCTCGGCGCTCGACAGGCCGTTCATGTGGCCGGCGGACTCGAGGTTGCCCACGACGGTGCGGTGGCGGAGCAGCGGGTAGTTCTGGAAGACGACGCCCACGTCCCCGGCGGCGAGGGGTTTGCCGTCGATGCCCTTCACGTTGCCGGCGTTCGGCGAATCCAGGCCGGCGATGATGCGCAAAAGCCGCGTCTTGCCCACACCCGAGGGCCCGAGCAGCGCCGAGACCTGGCCCGTGACCTGCCCCGGCCGCTGCCGGTCGACGATGCGCAGGTCCAGGTCGTGCAGAATGTGGTTGCCGCCCAGCGTGATCGAGATCGACTGGACGTCCAGGATGACCCGTTCCTTGATCGGCGCGCTCATCGCTTCACCCGCTCCAGAACGCTGTGCGGGCACAGCAGGCGCGTGATCAGGGCCATGATGTAGTCGAGCACCAGGCCCACGGCGAGGATCACGAACAGGATCGCGAAGACCTCGGCGAGTTTGAAGTGCTTGTTTTGATTGAGGATCATCGCGCCCAGGCCGCCCTCGGCGCGGGAGATGCCCTCGACCATGGTGATCATGGCCCAGCCGATGGCCAGGTTCTGCCGCAGGATGTCCAGGGCCTTGTCCAGCGTGCCCAGGATGATGACCTCCCAGAGCATGCGCAGCTCGCTGGCGCCCATCACCCGCAGGTGGTCGAACTGCTCTTTGGGGATCTCGATCACGACCTGGGCCATGGCGGTCACGAAGAACGTCGTCATGCCGAAGGTCAGCAGCGTGATCTTCAGGTCGTAGCCGCCGCCGGTCATCAGCGTGAACGGCGCGACCAGCCCCGTGAGGCCCAGGAACCGCAGCTTGGACACGCCGGCCACCAGCGGCCGGAAGAAGTTGATGACCGTCGCATACGACAGCACCAGTGAGATGACGATCGTAAGGAACAGCGCGTGCGCGATGAGCCCGAGCGTGGTGAAGAGCTCCGGCCCCATGCCGTGCTCCCACCACAGGCTGCGCAGCGCGCCGACGACCTCGCCGGGGCCCGGCAGCGTGGCCCAGGGCGAGGCGAGCCAGATGAGCAGGGCCAGGCCGACCCAGAATCCGGCGAGGCCGAGGAGCATGGTCCCGTCGATGGCCCGGTTGGGCCAGAACACCCGCTTGAGCTGCTCCATCGACTTATTGGACGCCCATCACGATCTCGACGCGGCGGTTCTTGGCGCGGCCACCGGCGCTGGCGTTGGACTCCAGCGGCTCGGACTGACCGTGGGCGAAGACCTTGACGCGGCCGCTGGGGAAGTTCGACGGCGCCGTCTTCTCCAGCCACGTCTTCACGGCGAAGGCGCGCTCCTCGGAGAGCGTCATGTTGGCCTGGACCGGGCCCTGATTGTCCGTGTGGCCGTGGACCTCGACCAGCGTGCCGCCGGCGATGAGGAGGTCGTCGAGCAGCTTGGCCAGCTCGGCGTCCGCGGACTTGGTGAACTGGCTCTTGCCGGTCTCGAACTCGATGTTCCAGGACTTGCGGCTGATGACCTGCTTCACCCGGGCGGCGGGCTCGAACTTGGGCGTGTCGGCCTGCGTCTTGGGGGCGTCCGCGGCGACGAGCTCCTTGATGTAGCTCGTGTCCAGGATGTCCGTGACCGGGTACCAGGTGGGCAGCATGTCCGGGTACTGGCTCTTCACCACGGCGGCGAAGACGTCATACGTGGCGGCGAACAGGTTGCTCGAGCCCTCGACGAGGCCGAAGGTCTGCAGGTTGTCGGCCAGGTTGTTCACCGACGAGCCGCCGAGCTCCACGTCCACGCCCTGCTTGTCCTTCTCGACGACGACGCTGAAGTACTTCGTCCAGTAGTCGGCGTCGGCCTCGTTGTAGACGAGCGCGCTGATGGCCGAGGCCTTCTTCAGGTTGGCCGGGTCGTTCTTGATCAGGTCGCCGGCGTCGAAGATGGACTTGAGCATGCCCTTCACGATGCCGCGGTTCTCGTTCATCCACTTCTTGTGGCCGATGATCACGTTGGGCATCTGGGCGCGGTACTCGGCCGTCGACACGATGGAGACCAGGCCGCCCTTCTTGGTGGCCACGTTCACGTCGCCGGGCGTCCAGGTCACCACGCCCTGCACGCAGTGCTTCTCCTTCTTGCCGGTCTTCACGTTCTTCAGGTCCGTGCAGAAGCCGGTGATGTACTTCTCGGCGGCGTCCAGATAGTCGTTGGCGTTGACCCAGTTGAGGGCGTCCGGATCGTAGGTCGCCTCGTCCGGGTTGTTGGCGATGCGGTTGTCGCCGAGCCACTTGAGCGCGATGTTCCAGTCGCCGTCGCGCAGGTAGCCGGCCACGAGGCCGCCCTTGGCCGCCTGGGGGTTGGCCTTCCACTCGGCCGGGCCCATGAACTTGTCCTCGCCGCGGCTGTAACCGGCGGAGCCGACGATCATGGCCGTGTAGTCGTCGCCGAGCTTGTGCAGGCGGTCGTTGAGGCCCTTGAGGAACATCGCCGAGCCGTCGCCCATGATGGCCACGAAGTGCGCGCCCTC
>CAINDO010000209.1 GCA_903847385.1 uncultured Myxococcales bacterium | reverse complement strand
ATCGAGGCGGCGCTTCACTCGCCGACCTCCAGTCAAGTCGAGGCCGACACCACTCGGACCTCCCGAGGCGAGATCATCCCCGCCTTCCACTCCACGTCTACAGCTGAGTGGGTGAGCGGCGGGGTTCCACCCGCCAGAATTTCCGGATTCCTACCCGCCAGAGTTTCCGGACTTCACAGACGTTTCTACGCTTCTACCGCGAGACGCGGGAATCTGGCATTCATGCCGCTCTCGCGCTGGGTACGTCGACTGGAACGTATGCTCGCCCTACCGGGGCGCCTTGGCTCGCCTGCTGGGGCCCCTTGCCCTCCCCATGCCGCGCATTGTCCACCGGTACGGCACGCGGCGAAACCTCGACCCGAGGAGGCTGAGGGAATTCCGCACGTTCGGATCTATGAGAGCCCCGGGAGGGACCTCCTGGGGCCACCTGGCCACGAAATCCTGGGAGGTCGGCATGGTGGCCAAATTCCCGCTCGGCGGCCGATTGTTGCACACGGCGACGTATCATGGTATGAGCCGAGCAGTTTAGGCGCCCCCATCCAATCTGCTGGGCGGCGCCGCACACCAGTGGAGGAGGGCATCGTGGTTGAGTCGTTGGGAGGCATTCAGCGAGGCATGTGCAACATGTTGGTGGCAGTGGCGGCACTCGCTGCGCTCCTCTTGTTTCCGATCCTGCCGGCGCCCGCATCTGCGCAGTGCGCGGCTCACGGTCCTCACCTAGCCAGTCAGATCGGGACCGCGCCGCAAGGCCGGCAGGCGCCGCTCGCGGTGAGCTACGGTTATGATCGGAGTTTGGGCGACGGGCACGACCAATACGACATACAAGTCACGAACAACACCGAAGCTTGGTATTACTATCGGAGTTCGGACGGCTGCGCTGGGGCCCCAAACCTCAATTGGCCTGCCGGTATGGATCCCGAGGGCGTACTTGCCCCAGGAATGACCCGTCAGTTTCGCGACATTTCCCTGCGGCCTGGTGACCAGTTTGCGCTGTGCGCCTATGGCCTTGTTGACGAAAATCGACGGCCAGGCCGGTACACGGCATACATTGCGCTCTTGCTGGCATCAGATCTCTTTACAATCTACGCGGTCGGCCACCCGCTGGCCGATACACTAGCAGAACTCTTCATCAACGGAGAGTTTACGCTTGATCAACTCATCTTGCTTCTCGATAGCTGTGATGCAGCATCGTGCACCGTCGCAAACGTCCTTCTCCAGTTGTACCAAAGAATCACCGACAATCAGTTGGGCGCGGATGACGTTGTAGAGATTTGGAACATGCTTGTCGATGTCCTATTTGACACCGAGGCCGCGCACGATGGCATTGTCGATACACTGCGTCAGAACGGCGTAGCCGCCGCACTCTCCGATCTAAAGGCGACGACAATACTGGATCGAATCAGGCGCGGTGTCCGCTATGTCGACATGGCGCTATATGCATATCGTGCAATTCGGGCATATCGGGACAACGCACGAGAGCAATGGATAGGCTTTGAGGCCGTTCCCGGCGGACCAGACGACGTTTCCGATCCGACTGGCTACTTCGTCAGCCCTCGTCAAGGTGCCACCGTCGGCGACCTCAATCGAATCTCCGGCATTGCGCAGGACGACTGCGGCGTCCGGTTCGTGAACTTGACCCGATCGTTGGGCGACAGAGAACACTTCGTCTTTCGGATGCAGGATCCGACGCCGCCGTACGAGTTCGACGATGACCTGTCGAATGTCGCCGACGGCACTACAGTGTACTACGGTTTCGACGTTCACGATGTGTCGGGACGCGTTGTGAACTCCCCAGGCGGTAACCTCGTCGTCGTGAAGAATGCGGCCGCGCTCCGATTGCCCTCAGACGGGATCGACTACCTGGACGGGCCAGTGGGAGCCCGCGTCGCACCGGGGCAGCCGTCGCCCTATACGTGGCGCATCCGAAACTCCGGCAGCTCTCCTTTCGGAGCCGGCTACGTGCTCGCACACACGGGGGGAGACCGAATGGGTGCGCCCGCGACGATCGCGTTGCCTCGCCTCGCGGCCGGAGCCGAAGGGCAAGCTGTGCTTCCGTTCGTTGCACCGCTCCAACTCGGTGCTTACGACTCGACTTGGCAGGCTCGCACAGCTGGTGGGATATCCTTTGGCCCGCCGTTCACTGTGACACTGAACGTAGCCAGTGTCTGTGTTGCAGGACAGTGCCCAAACGGGCAGGTCTGCAATGCCGCGAACGAGTGCGTCCGACCCTGCGTCGAAGATGCCCGGGAGCCCGACGACCAGCGCAACGCGGCGCGCGCGGCGGTAGACGGGGTCATTCGAGGTCAGGTCTGTGCTGCAGATGATGATTGGTCACTTATCCAGGCCGTGGCGGGGGAGGAGGTCCTACTCGCGCTCGACTTT
>CAINDO010000208.1 GCA_903847385.1 uncultured Myxococcales bacterium | reverse complement strand
CGACACCGGCGGATGCGCGCGCCCCGAGCGCCGACGCCGATCCCCCGGACCAGGGCGGCGCGGACGCGCAGGCGAGCCCGCCCGACGCCGCGCTCGCCCCGCCCGACGCCGCGCTCGTCTCACCCGACGCCGCACTCGTCTCACCCGACGCCGCGCTCGCCCCGCCCGACGCCGCGCTCGCCCCACCGGACGTCGGGATGCCGGACGGCGAACTCTGCAACGGCCGCGACGACGACGGGGACCAGTCCATCGACGAGGGGTTCGACCTCACCCGCGACGCGAACAACTGCGGGGCATGCGGCCGCGCGTGCGGTGGGTTCGGCATGCGCGAGGTCTGCCGGGCGGGCGTTTGTCTGCCGGTGGGCTGCGAGCCCGGTGTGTTCGACGCGAACGTGGACGCCTCCGATGGCTGCGAGGCGGTGCACGACGAACCGACGGTGTACTTCGTACGGGCCGGGGAGCCCGGGGGCGACGGCAACGGCGTCGGGACGCGCGACCGGCCCTTCGCCACCATCGCCGCGGCGCTGAGCGCCGGGGGCGGCGACGACGAGATCGTGCTCCTGCCGGGCACCTTCGTCGAGGCCGTGCGGATCGAGTCTCCCCGGGTCTGGCTCCACGCGGACGCGCCGGGCAGCGTCGTCATCGAGAGCCCGGACGAGCGCCCCGCCGTCGACGTCGGCGGGTTCTGGAGCCGGGTCGAGGGTGTCACCCTGCGGGCTCCGCACGCGGCGGTGGGCCTGGTCCTGAATGGCGAGGCGCTCGAGGTCCACGACGTCGCCCTCGAAGAGATCCACACGACGCCCGCCGTCGGCGGGGACACCCCGGTGACCGGCCTCTGGATTCGCGAGCCCGCGGCGCGCGTGAGCGACGTGCGGATCGCCGGGATCGTCGGCGAGGCCCGCGCGGGCCGGACGGACGCGAGCGGCGTGCAGATCGACGAGGCCGCCGGGGACGCCGTGCTCATCGGGCTCGACGTCAGCGACATCCGGGCCGCCGATGCGCCCGCGCGGGCGTTCCGCGCCCGGGGCGGGGCCGCGTTCGGCATCCGGGCCCTGGGTGCGCCGCGCGTGAGGGTCGTCGACACGCGCCTTTGGGACATCTGGGGCGGCCTGGGCAGCGGCGACGCCGCGCTGTCCCTGGGTCAGGGCGGCGACGGTGGCCCGGCGACGGGCCTGTGGGTGGGCTCGAGCGAGGCCTTCGCGGCGGACGCACTCCGCGTGGAGGGCCTGACCATCGGGAGCGTCCATGGCGGTGTCGGCGGTACGTCGACGCTCACGCCCGACGGAGATGAGACCAACGGCGCCGATGGCGGCGCGGCCACGGGCATCGCGCTCGTGCGTGTGAACGACGCCCGGATCGCCGGCCTCGAGATGTCACCGCCGACGCTCGGGGGGGACGGCAGCCCCGTCTCCCCCGCGGGCCTCATCTCCTTCGACGGCGGTCACGGTCGCCGCGGGACGGCGACGGGCGTCGCGCTCGTCGGCAGCCTGCGGTTCCGGTGCACGGCCTCCCGCATCGACGGGCTGACGGTCAGCGGCGGCTCCGACGCCGAGCCCCCGGGCCGGCGCTACGGCTTCACCCTCGACGCCGAGTCGCGCCAGGCCGTCATCGACACGACCGTGCGGGTCCACGGCGATCCGGTGCTGTACCTGGACGGCGGCGCGGGGGTCCGGTTCGAGGGCCATGTTCTGACCTCGCCCGTACCGGCGACGAACTGGGGCCGCATCGCCGTTCGCGCCGGGACGGACATCACCGTCGCGGGCAACGCGATCAGCAACGCCGGCGGTCCCGACCCGTGGTTCGGCGGCGACGTCGTCGGCGTCTTCATCGGGGCCGAGGCGACGAGTGTGCTCGTCGAGGACAATGTCTTCGGCCCCCTGGTGGCCGGCGAGATCTACGTGCCGGTGACCGGTGTCCTGGCCGAGCCGACCGCCCAGGACACCCTGATCGTGCAGCGCAACCGCTTCCTGGACTTCTGCGGCGCGTGCATGCGCACGGGCTCGGACAATCCCCTCACGGGCGTCGACTCCGGGCGCGATCTCATCGCGACCAACAACCTGTTCGCCCGCATGCACGGGCAGTCTGCGACGGCCTACCGCCTGCGGAGCGGCGTGGCGAGCGCGATCGTGTCCCGGGAGACCTTCGCGGAGCTCGCGGCGAGCGAGACGGCCACGGGGGTCCTCGTCGAGGCCGCGGCCCAGCCGGAGCGGGTGGACGTGCGCAACAGCGTCTTCGCCGGCGTGCAGACCCCGCTGCGGCGCGAGAGCCCGCAGGCGCAGGAGCCGATCGCCCTCGACCACGCGCTGGTCTGGGAGGTCGAAGCGGCGGTCGTGGGGGCCACCCTGGGGCCGAACGTGATCGAGGCGGATCCCCTGCTCGACCCCGCGGACGACTACCGGCCGCGGCCCGGCTCGCCGGCCATCGACGCCGGGGATCCCGGCACCGACTGCTCGGCCGAGCCGCCGGGCGATCCCGATGGCCTGTGTCGGGTCGACCTGGGCCACACGGGCAACACCGCCGCGGCGCAGTCGGTGGGCGGGCGCTGAGCGCGGCGGCGCGGCTCGACAAGCGCCCGCCGACGCGACATGCTCGGCGCATCGTGCCCGACCGCTCAACCCGATGCCCGCTCGCCCTCGTCGTCGTCCTCGCCGCCGGATGCGCCGGCGCACATCAGACCGGCGCAGACGACGCGACCGCCCCGGTCGCCGACGCCGCCGTGGCCGGCTGGCCGGACGCCGACCCCGGCGCCGACGCCCCGGACCGGACCGGCGGCCCCGCCGACCCCACGGACGCCCATCTCCCGACCGCGGACGCCGCGCCGACGCGAGACGCCGCGCGCCCCCCACCGCGCCCGGACGCGAGCGGCCCGAACCCGGACGCCGCGACCCCGCCCCCCGAGCCGCCGGACGCCGCATCCGGTCCCGCCCCCGAGCGGCGCCCCATCGTCTTCGTGCACGGCATCAACGGCAGCCACGCCGACTTCGACGTGATGGTCGACCGCTTCGTGGACGCGGGCTGGCCCCGCGACTGGCTCGTGGCGCTGGACTACCCGGACCCCGCGTGGGGCTGCAACGTGGACAACGGCGCGTTCCTGGACCAGACGGTCGAGCGTTTGCGGCGCGAAACGGGCGCGGCCACCGTGGACGTGATCGCCCACTCCATGGGCGCGCTCAGCAGCCGCTACTACCTGCAGCGCCTGGGCGGGCACGAGGTCGTGGCCCACTACATCACCCTGGGGGGCCTGCACCACGGCAACCAGTGGTCGTGCCTCAATCCCCTGCCCGTGTGTGTCTGGCAGGAGCTGTGTCCGACCAACCCGTTCCTGGCGGACATCAACGGCGACGCGGACGCGCCGGGCACACCCGTGGCGGTGTGCATCTGTTCGTCCTCGGACGAGACCTCGGATCTGGAGACCTGTGTGTTCGAGCCCATGGCGAACATCCAGGTCGATGGCCCGACCCACTCGGGCCCGATGGGTGTGCTCGAGCACGAGGTGACCTGGCCCATCGTGCTCGACGTGATCCGCCAGCCGGTGCCCTGAGCGGTCAGGGCGCGGCGCTTGCGGGGGCCGGCGGGTTCGCCGAGGGCGGCATGCTCGGCGGCGGGACCATCGCGGCCAGGGACGCCGCGAACTCCGGCCCGTGGTCGTGGGCCAGCGCCGCGCGGACCAGCTCCGCGGCCTCGGTCAGCATGCGTGCCGGCGTCAGCTCACCTGCGCAGAGGGAGGGCCGCGACGTCAGCCTGGGACAGTAGGCGGCCCGGCAGGCGTCGATGAGATACGCCGCGCGACTGTAGGTCGGCTGGTCGGCGGCCTTGCGCCAGGCGGCGCGACAGGCGGCGTCGCGGAACAGATCGGCGCAGGCCCGCGACACATGTCCGAAGCGCTCGGCGAGCGGCACGAACGGGGCGCTGACGGCGGCGCGGGCGCAGACGCTCGCCTCCGGCGGGGGCGCTGAGAGCAGGGCGACTGCGAGGGCGAGGACCGTCATGTTCGACTCGGCATGCCCGCATCTTGCGGCGGAACGGCCGTCGAAAGGAAGCGGCGGTGCCGCGGCGTCCGTCGGCGCGCCGGGGTCACGGGGATTGCTGTGTCACGCGGACCTCGTCGACGACGCCGTCGTCCCCCAGGTCGATGGACTCGGTCACCGTGCCGGCGGCGTCGTCCCAGATGAAGCGGCTGCGGCGGTCGGGGATGCCGTCCACCGGCTGCTCGAAGACCAGCTCGCCGGCGACGTCGGCGACCTCCTCGACGAGGCGGCCCCGATCGTCGTTGACATAAGTGAACTCGCCGACGCCGTAGGCCCAGGTCGCGTCGGGCGGTTGCCCCGTTCGGGTGAACACCGTGGCGTCGAGTGGGGATGCGCCGTCGGGCAGCACGCGACCCGAGGTGGCGAGCCGCGCGCCCTGTGCGTCGTAGGTGTGTCGAACCGAATAGATGCTGTTGTTCTCCGGGAGCCACGTTGCGCTGTATTCGATGGACGTCAGGCGCCCGGCGGGGTCGAAGGCCGCCTGATAGCGGACCCAGGATTCACAGTCCGTCCATTCGGTGCAGCCCCGGTCGAAGCCCCACGACACCTGCCGCCCACAGGCATCGAAGGCGCTGTGGAAGGCCGAGAAGCCCGACTCGGGGTCGGCGTCCGGCTCCGGGTTGGCCACGACGGCCGGGGCGCGGTCCGGGTCGGCCCCGGCCGCGGGGTTCCAGTACCCGCCCGGTCTCCGCCAGACCGGCGCCGGGGGCTGACAACCGGGG
>CAINDO010000207.1 GCA_903847385.1 uncultured Myxococcales bacterium | reverse complement strand
CGCGCCGCCCCCGCCCGATGCCGCGCCGCTCCCGCCCGACGCCGCGCCGCTCCCGCCCGACGCCGCGCCGCCCCCGCCCGACGCGGGCCCGGACGTCCCACCGCCGGCGCTCGACTGCGACACCTACTGCGCCACCCTGCTCGACCATTGCAGCGGCGCCCGGTCCCAGTTCGACTCCCTGGCCGCGTGCGTCGGCTTCTGCCGGTTGATTCCGCAGGGCACCCCGGACGATCTGTCGGGCAACACCCTGGGATGCCGCTACAACCACGCGGTCCTCGCCGCGGCGGACCCTGAAACCGAGTGCGCGAACGCCGGCCCGTCGGGCGGCGGCCTCGACCCGATGCGCATGGGGGGCGTCTGCGGCGAGCCCTGCGAGATCACCTGTGCCATCGGCGCCGCCGTGTGCCCGGCGCAGTTCGGCGAGTGCATGATGATCTGTCCGTTCTTCGGCGCTCTGGCCGGCCCGCACAGCGCCGAGAACACCACCCGCAACGACTACGGCTGCCGCCTGAACGCCCTGGCCCGCGCCACCGTGAGCCCCGCGGACGCCCAGGCCAACTGCCCGGAGACGGGCTTCGCCTCGATGGCCTGCTCGCAGTAAGGCCCTTCGGCCGGCGACGACCGACCCCCGCCGACCGATGACTCAGCCCGGCTTCTGCGGATGGATGGTCTCGCCGCGGGCGAGCATCGAGACGAGCTGCTCGACCCGCCGGGCGCGTGTGTCGGGCCGCTTCGCCGTCTCGACGCGGAAGAGCACGGCGAAACGATTCGCGCCGCTGAGCCGGGTGAACATCGCCGAGGCCTCGGGGTTCGCCGCCAGCGCGGCCGCGAGGTCGTCCGGCACCGTCGCGCTGGCCTGTCCGGAGTAGGCCGCCGCCCATCGACCGTCGGCCTTCGCCCGGTCGATCTCGGCCAATCCGGCCGGTCGCATGCGGCCCGCGGCGATCAACTGCTCGGTGATGCCGACGTTGCGCTTCGACCACGGGCTGTTGCGCCGCCGCGGCGTGAAGCGCTGCATGAACGTCGCCGCGTCGCGGGTGCGTTTCTGCCCGTCGATCCACCCCTCGCACAGGGCCTCGTCCAGGGCCTGCGCGTAGGTCAGGCTCGTCGGGTCGGTCGTGCCCTTCTTGGCCAGCACCAGCCACACGCCGTCGGACACCTTGCCGTTCTCCCGCAGCCAGTCTCGGAACGCGTCGGCGTCGGCGACGATGAGTTCGGTCTGCGTCACGAGGTCCTCCGCCCGTCGCCGGGCCCTTTGACGGGTGGTCCAGGGCGGTGTGTACGGGATGCCGCGGACCGCGGCAACCCGCCTGGCACCGCCGCCTCGAGCGAGGCGTCATCGGCGTCGGTTTCCGCCGAAAGGTTTGGCCGCGACGCGCAGTACGATCGAGTGAACCGAATGTTCATGGAGATGTGCCGTGCTCACGCGCTCCGGAATCGCAGCCCTCTTCGCGGCCCTCCTCTGGGCGAGCCTCGCTGCCAGCCTCGCCGAGGCCGCCGAGTCCGGGGAGAAGCCTCGCCGCGCGGCGACCGGGACGAACGCTCCGATCGCCTCCACGGCCGGGAGCGACCGGCCCGTGGCGAGGGCCCCGGCGAGACCCCCCGGCTCCTCGTCGCATTGGATCATCATGGCCGGCGTCCTGGCGGGCATGGCCTCCCCGAGGCTCCGCCGCCCGCAGGTGCCCTGTCCGCGGTGCGGCGTCCTCGCGCCGAGTCGCGAGCAGGTGATCACCCCCGCTCGGCGCGAAGCTCCGGGGGTCACGGAGCGCACGATCAGCTGCGCGCGTTGCCCGTGCGAGACGACCGTGACCGAGCTCGTCAACGGGGGACCAACCGGGCGCGACTTCTGAGCGAGTCCGGACCCGTTCCCCACTCGAGCACCTCGAAAATCCGCAGGCTGCCTGCGGAATATCGTGGTAGCGTACCACCATGCTGGAGCGCCGACCCCACCTCGATCACGTCCTGGAACTGCTCGACGAGAGCCCGGTCGTCGGCATTCTGGGACCGCGCCAAGTGGGGAAGACGACCCTGGCCGGGCTGGTGGCCGCGCGCTTTTCGGGCCCGGTCACCACGTTCGACCTGGAGGATCCGGAGAGCCTGGCGCGCCTGGCCGACCCCAAACTGGGCCTCCAGGGTCTGCGCGGGCTCGTCGTGCTCGACGAGATCCAGCGGCTGCCGGAGCTGTTCACCGTGCTGCGCGTGCTGGCGGATCGGCCGGGCACGCCGGCACGTTTCCTGGTGCTGGGGAGCGCCTCGCCCGCGTTCCTGCGGCAGTCGGCGGAGTCCCTGGCGGGCCGGATTCTCTGGTACACGCTCCCGGGTCTGTCGCTCGACGAGGTCGGCGCCGACGCCGCCGATTCGCTGTGGCTCCGCGGCGGTTTCCCGCGGGCGTTCCTCGCGGCGTCGGACGAGGCGAGCTTCCGGTGGCGCGGCGGGTTCCTGCAGGCGCACGTGGAGCGCGACCTGCCGGCCCTGGGCCTGCGCCTGCCCGCGGAGACGATGCGCCGGTTCTGGACGATGCTGGCCCACGCCCACGCCCAGCTCTGGAACGGCGCGGAGATGGCACGCGCGTTCGGTGTCGCCGAAGGGACGGTGCGGCACTATCTCGATGTGTTGTGCGGAACGCTGATGGTCCGGCGACTGCGGCCGTGGCACGCGAACCTCGACAAACGCGAGGTCAAGTCGCCCAAGATCTATCTGTGCGACTCGGGCCTGGCCCATCGGCTGCTCGGCCTGCGGAGCATGGACGCGCTGCTCGGTCACCCCAAGGTCGGCGCGACCTGGGAGGGGTTCGTGATGGACCAGGTCGTGTCCCGCCTGGGCGCCGCGCCGGAGGAGTGTTTCTTCTGGGGTCTCCACAGCGGCGCCGAGCTCGACCTGCTGATCGTTCGCGGCGATCGGCGCCTGGGCTTCGAGGTCAAGCGGACGACCGCGCCGCGCCTGACGCCCTCGATGCGGGCCGCCGTCGAACAACTCGGGCTGGAGCGCCTCGACGTGATCCACGGGGGAGATTCGACCTTTCCCCTCGCCGAGCGGGTGCGCGCCGTGCCGCTGTCGCGCCTGACGCTGGAGCTTGATCCGGCGGGGCTTTGAGGCGGAGGGGCCTGGTCACGGCGCGCGTGGCCTCGGAGATGCCGTGACGGGCGCCGTTCGCCCGCTCGAAGCGGGATGCGGCGGCTTGCCGCTCGTTGAACCGCTCCTCATGAGCACGTGATACGCGACGCTCATTGTCCAATCTCTGTGACCAGGCTTCCCAGCCCTAGTCATGTGCTCAAGATTCAACTGAAAGGTCTCGCCTGCGTCGAGGTCCAACTCAGACCAACGATGGGCCACGCCCAGTGCTTCGACCGCGTACAGCAGACATGTGCGTACATTTGAATTCACAGGAGCGGACGCGGCGCCACGCGACGTCGCAAAACGGTCCAAGAGCACCGGTACAATGGATTCTCCCAACTCGACGAGTCCTATGGCCGACGCGTGGACATCGCGGCCTTCACAGACGAAGAGCCAGAATGCGACGGCCTCCTCGACGCTCTCGAACTTTCGGGCAGATCGCAAAAGGAGGCGATGAGCATCATCGTTCATTGCCTCGACGCGATAGCCCCTACGCCTCAATTCCTCCACGAAATAGGGCTCTGGATGTCCATCGTGAGCAACGACTGTCGCCCAATACGCGTAGTCGCCGTATTTCACGAACAGCTCTCTGTCCCGGTCGGCGGCCGGAGTCCCTTGGCATCGATAGGACAACCAGTCATTCATGGCCCGAACGAGGATGTTGTCCATCGTCCCCGACGGCAGTCCGCTGCAGTCGAATCCCCGCTGACCACCCGCGGCCCCTCGCATTCTCCCCTGAAGGTAGATGAACGCTGCAATGGGCTCCTTCGATATGTCATCGAGTTCGCTGGCGCTCGGCGTGCGGTCAGAACTGCCGACAGCAAGCGCGATTGCGCCTTCGTCGACTTCAAGTGGAGGGTGGGCCAGTGTCGGCTGCGGCGAACCGAAGGTCAGCAGAGCCATGGTTGTGAGCATGACCTGCAAACACTGGTAAGGCGTAGGCGGCATCGACATCCTTCTACGACAAGGCGCCCACCGCCGCAACGTGCGGCCGGCCGCTCTGACGACGCTTGGTCGCAGTGTTCGCCACCTCAATCAGCATCGTCCTGAGGTTCTTCGGCGAGCGCCACCCCTGCCGGCACGACGAACCCCGGTCCCGCCTTGGAGCCGACAGTCGGCTCCGTGCCACGCACGACGAAGCGCACGGTCGCGGGATGCGACGCGTCCACGTGGGGGTAGCGCGCCTCGTAGCGCGTCCAGGTCTGCGGCTGCAATGTCATGGGCAGGTACGAGTTGCCGCACATCGACTCCTGGTGCGGCCACGCGGGGCGCCACCCCTGGTCCGTCAACGACTCCAGACGAAGAAGCAGCTCACCCTCTGCGGTGATGAAACGCACGGGCGCGCTCGTTCGATTGACGAGGTAAAGTGGGACGAGCGCCTCGGCCGAGGCGGCGAAGTCGGCGAAGAGTGTGAGTTGGCCGTCCGGCGCCTCGACATGGCGCGGCAGGTCTTCGATACCGTCGCCGGAGAAGGCCCCCCCCCTGATGATGGGGTGCCGGTCGATGACGGCACGCTGCAGGGGACCGGCTTCGGGGCGCTGCAAGACGGTTCGCCGGAAGTGCGCAAATGCCACCGGTGCGTAGGCGGTGAACAGGGCACACACGTCAGCCAGGAGCCCGGTCTGCCCGCCGGGTCCCTCCTGCACCGGTGAATTCATCAACTGTTCGAAGATGGGCGCGGCGGCCTCTCCCAGCGCCTCGCCGATCTCGTTCAGCACGTCGAGCCGTTCATAGTCACTCAGGCGCGTCGACCGTGCCCGAGCGACCAGGGCAACGCTCATCCACCCGGCAACCAGGCGGCCCTCGGCCTCGGTCAGGCCATCGGGACCGCGTTGCGGCCCGGGTTCACAGGCCAAGAGGCAGCAAACGCCCAGGATCGTCAACCGACTCCATTTCCCCGGACGTCTCATGTCGCGAGTCTGCACGACCCGGGAAGCCCATGCAACGGATGCCCTCCGACCGACGGGTACCTCCAACACTCGGGCGGGCCCTCCGGACCCACACACTCTCGACCCGCCCAGACCTCAGACGGTGAGGGCGCGGCGGAGCTGCACGTCGCGCCAGATGCGGAGCGCCTCAATGGCCATCCGGACCAGCAGCGGTCCCAGGACGAGACCGGCCGGACCCATCACCGAGAGCCCACCGAAGATCGACACGAGGAGGACGACCGTGGGCAGCTCGAGATGCGCATAGCGGGCGAAGATCGGCCGCGCGAGGTTGTCCACGGAGCCGATGATCAGCACGCCCACGCCCAAAAGGACCGCCGCCGCGCCGGTGCGGCCGGCGAGCGCCAGGCCGGCGGCGACGGGCGCCCAGACGAGCGCCGGGCCGAGCATCGGCACGAGCGCCGCGACCCCGGTCAGGAGCCCCAGCGCGAGCGCCCGCGGCACGCCGAGCGACAGGAACGCGACGAGCGCGATCGCGGCCTGGCTGAGTGCGGTCATGCCCTGCCCGACGATCAAGCCGCGCCCGGTCTCGAAGAACGCCCGGGTGAAACGCTCGAGGTGTTCGGTGCGCATCGGAATGTGCGCGTGGAGCCAGGCGCGGGCCGCCGCACGATTGGCCAGCACCGCGAACACCGTGAAGAGGAACACGAAGAGGGCGAGGAGTGTCGTCGTCGTCGCGCCCGCCACCGTCGTCACGACGGACCAGGCGCGGCTGCCGTGCTCCCGGACGAGCCTGAAGATCTGCTCGGCGTTCCAACTCAGCGCGTCGATGCCTGCGGCGGCGGCGGGCTCCACGTTGTCCCCCTGGACGAGCTGGACGAGCGACTCTTGAACGGATTGGGACGCCGACAGTTGATGGTAGAGCGCGATGACCTCGCTCGCGAGCGACACACCGGCGAGGACCAGCGGCGCCAGGAGCACCAGCACGAGCGCGGACACGAGGATCGCCGCCACCTTCGCGCGCCCGCGCAGCCTGGCCCCGAGCCGGTGCTGTAGCGGCCGCATGATCTCCGCGACCCAGGTCCCGAGCACGATGGGGGTCACATAGGGGGCCAGCACCAGCAGCCCCGCCACCGCGAGCGCCCCGACCACCCAGCCGAGCACGCCGATTTTCGTGTCGTCCGTGTTCATGTCACCTCCGCCGGGGTCCACGCGCCCTCTCAGTGTGTTCCGGGTTTGTGGCCGGCACTTCGGGCCATCTCCCAGCCGCGTCTGACGTCGGCCTCGACCGCCTCCCAGCTCAGGAAGTGAGCCGACCGACTGACCCACTCCTGCTCCAGAAGCGCCTCCAGGGGATGAGTCCACCTGGGATGGTCGCGATAGTACGCGGCGGCGCCGAACCCGTACTTCATCGCAGGCTCGACCTTGCTGAACGGACGCTCGTCGTCGGGCTGTGCGGCGCGCGCCTCGGCGCGGACGGCCACCCAGTCGGCCGTGTGATGCGCCGCCCACCACGAGGGCCACTCCACCACCGGTGGCGCATGAACCGGGGATTTCGGGGCTCGGGGGGACTTCGTGGGCATCATTTTCTACTCCTGTGTCCATCAATTTGAGCGGTTTCGACGGGCTTTGACGCCCTTGGGGTGGTCGGAGACGGAATAGAGCATCGACCGTGCCAGACCTCGGGCGCCCGGGAGGCTGCGGCTCAGGGTCGGGCAGGCGGTCGACGCGCGCGCGCTGCCTGGACCGCCGGCGGCCCCGGTGCTCTGCGCGTTCAGCGGGGACGCGGACGTCGGTCTCTACGAAGCCACGGACGCCGTGCGCCAAACCCCGGCCCGGTGCCCGGAGTCTGAATGATCACCCGACGCCCGCGGGGGATGGGACGAGCTGCGCCCTGGTCCCGCGCCGCTGCCGGTTCCGCGTTCCGCCGAGCGGGCAGATGTGACATGGTCGCTCCACCTGCCGCAGCGCCCCCTTCGAATCGCCACGGAGTCATCGATGTTCTCGTTCTTCAAGAAGAAGTCTCCGCAGTCGGCCGTCGCCGAGCTCGTCGACGACGGTCGCGAGATCTTCGAGCAAGCGATGCGCAGCCCGAAGTTCAACACGTACCGGGGTCCCGAGCCGATGTTCCCGATGCGGGTCGTGGTGCGCAGCGCCGACGGGCGACGCTGGGATGCGACGATGCAGGCCGGCCCTTCGACCGCGTTCCTGCTCCTGCCCGGGGTCAAGGTGAAGGTACGGTACGACGCCGGCTCGCCGGAGGACGTCACGATCGATGACACCCCCGCGAGTATCCTCGAGGCGAATCCCCAACTGAAGAAGAGCTGACACGCCCGCGGCGCGTCGTTCACGCCGGCGTGATCTTCCGCCCCCGCGGCGCGGGCCGCGGCACGGGCTCGTCCTCCGGCTCGGCCGCGCGCTCGGCGACGAACTTCACGTGGAACGCGGCGATCTGTTCGACCACGGCCTGGATCTGTTCCATGGGGGGCAGGATGGTGGCGCGGAAGTGCCACGTTTCGGCGGCCTGGCCGAAGCCGGAGCCGGGCACGAGACAGATGCCGGTCTCTTCGAGCAGGGCCATGCAGTATTGGGCGTCGGTGACGCCGGGGGGCAGTGTGAGACTCGGGAAGGCATACATGGCGCCGGTGACGGCGTTGCACAGGATGCCGGGCACGGCGTTGAGACCCTCGACGAGCAGGCGCGCCTTGCGCTTGAGGGCATCGAGGATGTCTCGCCGCTCGCGGTCGTAACACTCGAACGAGGGGTCGCCGGGCCGCGGCGGCCGGACCATCAGATACGTGACGATCTGTCCGACCGAGTTGGCACACAGCGAGACGCTCTGGAGTTTGGTGAGCTCGTCGCGGACCGGCGCGGGCACGTTGCGCAGCTCCACGTAGCCGCCGCGGTGGCCGCACTCGCCCAGGAAACCCTTGGAGACACTGTGAAAGCTGAACAGAGACACATCGATCAGGCCGCGGGTCTCGAGAACCTTGGCGAAGGACACGAACTTGTCGCCGGGCACGTACAGGTTCTCTTGATAGACCTCGTCCGCGAGCACGGTGAGGCCGTGGCGGGCGGCGAAGCCGAGCACCATGCCGATGTTGGCCTCGTGCAGCACGGCGCCCGTGGGGTTGCCCGGGTTGATGACCACGATGGCCCGGGGTTTGACGCCGCGCGCCTTGGCGTCCTCGACGGCGCGCTCCAGCGTCTCCCGGGAGAGCGCCCAGCCGGCCTTCTCGTCCAGGGCGTAGGGGATCATCGCGCCGCCGTAGAGCGTGATGGTCGCCGAGTAGAGCGGGTACTGCGGGATGGGGATCATGATCCCGTCCCGGGCGTCGTCGATGAGCAGCCGCAGCACGGCCTGCGCGGCCTTGCTGGCGCCGTCCGTCAGGTACAGGGTCTCGGGGTCGGCCTCGATGCCATCGCGCTCGCGGATGAACTGCGCCACGGCCTCGCGGACGAAGGCGTAGCCCCGGCTGTCGGTGTAGGCGCCCAGGCCGTGTTTCGACTCGGAGAGCACGCGCTTCGCCGTGGCGATCACATCCGCCGGGAACGTGCCCTCGGGCACGGAGGCCAGGACCTCGGGGTACTCGCAGAGCGCGAGCACCTGCCGCACCCACGTCAGCGGGCGCTGGCCGAGCGACTGCGGGTTGCCGATGTTGCAGTAGATGATCGAGCGCCCCGCGCGCTCCAGCGCTTGCGCCCGCGCCACGATGGGCCCGCGCACGGCGTACTGGGTCTCGCGCACCGCGCGACCGATGTCCTCGATCTTCATCGTCATGGGGGTCCGGCTCCGCGGGTGGGCGCGCCCATTATGTGGGAATCCGCGGCGTTGGCGAGATCGAGAGTGCGCGTTTGCCCTTCCCGGCCCGGCCGAGGCTGAAGGTCAACGTGGCCTCGCCCTCGCCCGTGACGAGCCAGGCGGCCCGCGCGCGGTGGCTGCGGTCGCCGGAGAGCGCGGGGTACAGACCGTGGGCGCCCACCTGGAGCGCGCCCCAGCCGTCCAGCGGGGTCAGGCGATGCTCCGGCGCGCCGGACACCAGCCGCGCCTCGCCGCTCAGGGTGAGCGTGCAGCTCGTCCCTGGGCAACCGACGAGCGTCTCGCCCCGCCGCAGGCCCGTGGCCGGCAGGTAGCCCAGGTTCTCGAAGGCGACCTCGACGCGGGTGAGCCCGGGCGCCACGGGCACGGCGCGGGCCTCGACCTGTACGCGCGGCAGGGCCCGGCGCAGGCGCTCGGCCACGAGGAAGGCCTTGTCGCACTCCGCGGGCAGCTCGGCGAGCGGCGGGTTGCGGATCGTGCGCATGTAGTCGAGCCCGCCGATCTCGACGGGCCCGAGCTGCGGGTGGTCGAAGCGCCGCCAGGGCACGACGGCGTGGGGCGCCTCGGAGAAGCGCGCGACCATGGCCCGGATGACCGCCGCGTCCGGTTTCTTGAAGAACTCCGCGGGTTTGGCCACGGTCTGGCCGCAGTGGCCGTAGGGGTCCCAGATCTCGAGCGTGTAGCCGGGCACGCCGAACACGGTCGACAGTGTGTCCGCCCAGACGCCCACGATGGGTTTGTCCGGGTCGTACATGAAGTCCGGGTGGACCCGAATCGCGCGCCAGCCCGTGCCGGCGACGGCCAGCCGCGCCAGGGCGTCCATGAGCTCGACGTCGTCCTCGGCGAGGGGCGAGGGCTTGCGGTAGGGCTGCGTGAGGAGCGCGCCCGTGTAGGTGTGGAGCGTGAGCGCGGCGGCGATGCAGGGCCGCGCGGCGACGGCGTCGACCATGGCGCGGCTCTCGGGCTCGCTCAGGGCGTACTCGCCGCCGTCCATGCCGAACATGGAGAACGGCGCCCAGGCCGCCGGGAAGTTGCGGTTCAGGTCCAGGCCGTTCAGCAGCGGCGCGGCGATCCAGGGCGCGTCCCCCGCGGGCACGGCCGGGTCCGGGCACAGGAACTCGCCCTCGGCGCACACGAAGAAGGCGTCCGCCGGGTCGTCGTCCAGCGTGCGCAGGCGCAGGTTCAGGGGGACCTCGGGATCCGCCACGAAGGGCCCCGCGGGGTGCCGCCAGCGCATCCAGCGCACGGCGCCGTCGCCGTCGACGTCCCGCGGCTCGAAGCCGATGCGCGGCTCGCCGGCGCGGGGCGGGCGCAGCGTGGAGCGCAGGTACGGCGCGCCGTCATGCATGGCCTGGTAGCCATCGGGGCTGATGCAGGGCGCCACGTAGATCGTGTGTTCGGCGAAAAACGCCCGGGCGGCCTCGCCCTCGGCCCCGCTCGCGGCCAGGTCGGCCAGCCAACGCTCGGTCATGTGGACGGCGGCCATCATGCCCGCCCACTCGGCGCAGTGCGTGCCGGCGTCCACCCAGAGGGCCGGCCGGGCCTCGGTGTCGCCGTCCTGCGCGCCCAGAACGATCAGCAGGAGCGCGCGGCCGTGGCGGCTGCGGCCGATCTCCTCGACGCGGACCCAGCCGGCATGCGCCGCGGGCAGGGCGCGCGCCCAGGCTTCGAGGCGCGGGAAGTCCCAGTAGTCGGTGGGGGCGGTGGCCGCGGTGTGGGGGCTCATCGGGCGCACGCCGCGGGCAGGGCGTCCACGCGGGCCGCGGAGAAGGTCGCCTCGAGGCAGATGGCCGGGTCGCCGTCCACGGTGCGGCACTCGTACTTGGGCGCGCGGCCGGCGTTGATGGCCTGGATGAGTGTTTCCAGGTTGGAGTAGGCGCCGGGGCAGCCCCCGCAGTTGGGCGACTCCGAGGCGCCCGGGCAGGCCGTGGCGTCGTTGGCCAGGCAGGTGCAGATGCGCCGCAGGTCCGCCGCGGGGATGCTCGCCTCGAGCACGATGCCGTTCGTGAGCGCGCCACAGCCGGCGCCGACGTCGAACTGCAGGCGCACCTGCTGCACGGGGATGGTGTTCGGCACGGTGAGCGCCGGGGCGCAGTTCTTCGGCGTGTCCGTGTCGCCGGAGTAGATGTTGATGCCGGCGGCCACGATCTGCGTGAGCGTGCAGGCCTCGCGCTGCAGGTGGAAGACCACGGCCGTCTCGGGCAGCTCGCACTCGGTGCCGTTCCCGCTGCCGGCCACCTCGGCGCCGTTGACCGCGCGGATCTCCACGTCCGTGCCATCCACGGCCGTGACGATGAAGTACACGTCGAGCTCGTGCCCGGCGATGTCCTTGGCCCAGCGGTTGTTGAGCTGCGGCACGGCCGGGTGGGGCCCGCCGTCCAGCATGGTCAGCGACAGCGCGTCGAAGCGGAAGACCTGCCCCACGGCCAGGCAGGCGCAGGGGTCCACGGCGGCGTCCCCCGTGCTGCCGCCCCCGCCGCCCGTGTCCGCCCGCGCGGCGTCGAGGACGACGGCCGCGTCGTCGCGCGTGGCGTCGAAGGCGTTGGGGGTGATGTCGGTCGTGTTCTCGCAGGCGGCGAGCGCGAGCCCGACCAGCGCAATTGGCCCGAGTGTCCGAGAAATGGCATCCATGGCGGGCAGCATGGCACGGCCGCGCGCCGGCGCAAATGGCCGGGTTGCGCGGCGTCGCCGCATGTCACACTCTGCCGCCATGCGCAGCCACTCCCGACGTCTCGCCGGCCTCTCGGGCCTGTCGTCTCTCTTCGTGCTCGCGGCCCCAGGCCCCGTGCGGGCCGCCGGCATCGAGGTCCCCGAGCGCGGGGCGCGGGCCATGTCCCGCGGGGGCGCCGCCACGGCCGCCATCGACGATCCCACGGCCGTGGACCTGAACCCGGGCGCGCTGTCGCGCCTGCGGGGCGGGCACGTGCACCTGGGCCAGGATCTCATGTTCAGCCACGCGCAGTTCACGCGGGCCGAGACGCGCATCCCCCAGGATCCCAACGTGATCCCCGTGGCCGACCCCTACGCGACGGTGGAGAACGAGCGCAGCCTCTTCCCCTTTGGCATCACGCTGGCGGCCACCCACGACCTCGGCACGGAGCACTTCACGTTCGGGCTGTCCGTGTACGGCCCCCACGGCGCCGGCGAGACGCGCTACCCCACGGACGGCGGCCAGAAGTACATGGTCACCGGCTACGAGGGCGTGATCGTGTATCCGGGCGTGTCCGTGGCCTACGGACACCGGAACTTCGGTTTCGGGGCCACGCTACAAGCCGCCATGATGCCCGAGATGAAGTATCGGCTCGTCGTGGACGGCCTGCAGGGCGGCGCGCTCAACCCCCTGGCCAGCAGCGCCGAGGTCGAGGCCACCGTGACCGCCGGCGACCCCTTCGCGCCCACGGCCATCGTCGGCGCCTGGTACCGGCCGACGCCGCAGATCGAGGTCGCCGTCTCCGGCCGCGTCGTGCCGGTGTTCTTCCACGCCGAGGGCGACCTCACGCTGGAGAACGTCAAAGGGCAGTCGGCCTTCACCGAGTCGCAGCTCGAGCTGACGGATCCCGCGGCCCGGTTCGACTTCACGATCCCGCCCAACGCGCGGCTCGGCGTGCGCTACCGCGGCGGCGTGCAGGGCTTCGACGACCCCGAGGTGTGGGACATCGAGGCCGACTTCGTCTACGAGGCCTGGTCGATGTTCGACGACATCCGCCTGAACCTGGACGGCGACATCCGCCTCTACGGCTCGGCGCCGCTGCCGGACGTCACGCTGGAGAAGCGCTGGCGCGACACGCTCTCGTTTCGCACGGGCGGCTCGTACAACATACTTCCGGGCCTGTTGAGCCTCTCGGCGGGCGGGTACTGGGAGCGGGGCGCCGTGCCCGTGAACTACGAGAACATGGACTTTCTGTCCTTCGACCGCTGGGGCCTGGGGCTCGGCGCGCGGGTCACCGTGATCGAGATGCTCGACCTGGGCGTGGCGTACGCCCATGTGTTCCAGGAGACGCGCAAGACCACGGAGACCTACGGCAAGGTCTTCCAGCAGCGGCCCCTGGCCGAGTGCCCGGCGGACTGCGGTGGGCGCAGCGGCGTGCCGGCCAACGCGGGCACGTTCGAGTCGAGCTACGATCAGCTCGCCGCGTCCGTCACCGCGCGGTTCTGAGTTCTACTCCAGGACCTCGACGGCCCCGGTGTCCAGGTCGTAGCGGGCGCTGACGATCTTCAGCTTGCCGGCCTCGACGGCCTCGCGGACCACGCCGGACTCGTCGACGAGGCGCTTGGCCACCCACTTCGTGTTGACGCGCACGGCGGCGTCGACCGGGTCGGCGGGCTTGGACTTCAGCGCCACGCGGACGGGCGTCGAGAGCTCCTTCACGAGCGACGTGATGTGCTCGTGGGCGCCGTGATGGGCGGGCGCGGCCTTCGGCTTGGCCTTGGGCTTGGCGTGGCCGCCGTCGTCGTCGGCGTCCTCTTCGTCGTCCCCGTGGGCCTTGGCCTTGGCCTTGCCGTGGCCCTTGGCCTTGGCGTGGCCGCCGTCCTCGTCCTCGGCGTCGGCGTCCTCGGCGTCGGCGTCTTCCTCGTCGTCGCCGTGACCCTTGGCGTGGCCTTTGGCCTTCTTGGCCTTCTTGCCCTTTGCGGGCTTCTCGGCCTTGCCGTGGCCCTTGGCCTTGTGACCGTCGCCGTCCTCGGCGTCGGCGTCCTCGGCGTCCTCGGCGTCGTCGTGGCCGTGGGCCTTCTTCTTGGGGGCGCAGGCGGAGTCGCGCTGGCTCACCCGGCCGCGCTCGGCCCGGTGGTGTTTCTTGCCGTGGCCGTGGTCGGCGTCGGCCTCGTCGGCCTCGTGGCCCCCACCGCCGCCGTGGGCGTCGCCGGCGGGTTCTTCGCCGCCGCCGCCCTTCTGCTCGGCCTCGACGGTGGCCTTGATGGCCCCGCAGCGCTCGTGGCCCAGGACCACGATGAGCGGCACGTGCAGGTGCTCCACGGCGTACTCGATGCTGGCGAACTCGTAGTCGCCGATGGCGTGACCGGCTGTGCGCACGATGAAGAGGCGGCCCAGGTAGCGGTTGAAGACCGCCTCGGGGGGCACGCGAGAGTCGGAGCAGCTCACGATGATGGCCTGGGGCGACTGGCTCTGCGCCGTGGCGGCGCGGCGTTTGCCCAGGACCTCGTTCTTCTGGAAGGTCTCGTTGCCGGCCATCATGTCCTTCAGCGACTCGCTGGCCGACATGCCCTCGGCAAACGCCGGCGTGGCCAGGCACAGCCCGGCCAGCACCGACACACAGAACCCCGCTCGTTTCGCTTTCGTCGCCATCTGAACTTCTCCGCGTCCGTCGCTCCGACTCGTGGCGAGGCTACGCGAGAAACGTCGCGCGGTGAAGTTTTGACCCCGCGGACCCGCGCCGCAGGCCGAGATCCGCACGATAATGAGGCGCTCGCCGCGGGGTGCCTCAGGCCAGCGCGCGGGCGCGGATCGTCGCGGTGAGGCCCGTGAGATCCGTGCAGATGTCCTCGGCCACGGGGGCGTCGAAGTCGATGATCACGTAGCCGATGCGGGCGTTGGTGCCGAGCACCTGGGCCAGGATGTTGGCGCTGCGGGCGGCGATGATGCGGTTCACGTCGCCGAGCACGCCGGGCACGTTCTTGTGCACGTGCACCAGCCGGTGCGTGTTGGGCATGCGCGGCAGGTCCACGTCCGGGAAACTCACGGAGCCCGTCGTCGAGCCCGAGGCCAGGTAGCGCAGCAGGCTGCCGGCCACCTCGCGGCCGATGTTCTCCTGGGCCTCGCTGGTGGAGCCGCCGATGTGCGGCGTGAGCACCACGTTGGGCAACCCCATGAGTTCACTGCGAAAATCGTCGCTGCTGTTCGCCTCGGGCTCGACGGGGAAGACGTCCACCGCCGCGCCGCCGATGTGCCCGGAGGCCAGCGCCGCCGCCAGGGCCGGGATGTCCACCACGGTGCCGCGGCTGGCGTTGATGAGGCGCGCGCCCTTCTTCATGCCGGCGAGCTGCGGCTCGGCGATCATCCGAAACGTGAGCGGCGTCTCGGGCACGTGGAGCGTGACGAAGTCCGACACGTCGAGCAGCTCCTCCAGGGAGTCCGCCGAGCGGTTGTTGCCCATGGGCAGGCGCTGCGCGATGTCGTGGAACACCACGCGCATGCCCATCATCTCGGCGAGCACGCCCACCTGCCGGCCGATGTGGCCGTAGCCGACGATGCCCAGCGTCTTGTTGCGGACCTCGTTGGAGCCCGCGGCGACCTTGCGCCACTGGCCCTGGTGCATCTCGCGGGTGCGGTCGCCGAGCTGGCGCGAGAGCATCACGATCTCGGCGATCACGAGCTCGGCCACGCTGCGCGTATTGCTGAACGGCGCGTTGAACACGGCCACGCCGGCGGTCCCGGCGGCCTCGAGGTCGATCTGGTTCGTCCCGATGCAGAAGGCGCCGAGCGCCACCAGCGACGGGCAGGACTCGAAGACGCGGGCCGTGACCTGCGTGCGCGAGCGGATGCCCAGGATGTCGATGCGCTCGGCGTTGATGCGCGCGATGAGCTCGTCCTCCTTGAGGGAGGCGCCGGTGGTGGCCACGCGATGGCCCTGGTTTTCGAGGGCCTGGCGCGCGACGGCGTGGATGTTCTCGAGGAGCAGGATGTTCAGGTTCGGGGTGTCCATGGGCGCGGGAGAAACCGCATTTCGGGGGTCCGGGTCAAGGGGGGCCGTCATTCGGGGATCACCCGAGATCGCCCCGTTCAAGCCCCGACGCGCGCTCGCACGGCCCCGGTCACCGTGGAATCCGACCTCGACGGAGCCCCACATGCCCCTGCCGCCGATGCCCTCGCCCGCGCTCGTCGCCCCCGGCGACGCCCTGGCCGCCCTGCGCGCCCTGCGCGACGCCCACCCCTTCTGGGACAACCCGCTGCTCGTCGACCTGCGCGCCGGTGCGCTCGACCTCGCGGCCCTGCAAGAGGTCTTCGGGCAGTACGCGGCCTGGTCGCGGGCGTTCACGCGCTGCCTGGCGGCCTACATGGCCCGCTGCGAGGACGATCACGCCCGCGCCCGCCTGATCGAGAACCTCTGGGACGAGGGGGGCGGGGCCGACCCCTCGCGCCGGCACAGTCTGCTGTTCGCGCAGTTCCTGGAGCACGGCCTGGGCCTGCAGCCCGATGCGCTCGTCTTCGACCCGGAGACGCGGGCCTTCGTGGACGCCAACATCGCCGGCGCCTCGGGCGAGGACCCCGTCGCGGCCGCGGCGTTCCTGTCGCTGGGCGTCGAGGGCATCGTCGCGCGGCTGTATGGCGACTTCGTCGTCGGCCTGCGCGCCGCCGGCGTGGACGAGGGCTGGCTGGTGTTCTTCCACGCGCACATCGAGTGCGACGACGCCCACGCCGCCACCCTCGAGGAGATCCTGACCGCCCAGGGCGGCGCGCCGGGCTTCGAGGCGAGCGCCCGAGCCGGCATGGTCGCGGCGCTGGAGCTGCGCGATCGCTTCTTCCGCCACCTGCACACGCGGCTGGCCCGCCGCCGCCTCGCGCCGCTGCTCGACCGCATCGCCGACCGGCTCCCGTTGGGCGCCGACGTGCCGCCCGAGGCCTTCGTGCACCGCGCCGGCGCCGCCACGACGAGCGTCTACGCCAACAAGAACCTGCGGCTGGGCATCGACTTCAGCGTCGAGCGCCTGAGTTTCCCCGAGGCGCAGGCGATGGACCCGCGGGTCGTGCGCATCCGCCCGGGCATGGCCAACGAGCGCCACCGCCACGCCCACGAGACGCTCTTCGTGGTGCTGCAGGGGCGCGGCGAGGTCCTGCTCGGCGACGCCTGGCGGGTGATCACCGCCGGCGACGTCGCCTTCGTGCCGCGCTGGATCTTCCACCAGACGCGCAACACCTCGTACAGCCGCGACCTGGTCGTGCTGGCCATCACGGACTTCGGCCTGACGAGCGCCGTGCTGGGCGATTACGACCGCCGCACCCGCCTGGCCCTGGCCGGCGAGGACGCCGGGCCCCCCGCCGAGCACGCCGGGCCCCCCGCCGAGGCCTCTCGCACGGGGGTCACCGCCCCGGCGGTCGAACGGACCACCGAGGCGTCGCGCACCCGCGTCACCGGCCCCTGAGCGGGGTCGGCGCGCCGGGGCTCACTCGTTCGGGCAGCCCTGGACGCGGGTGGCCTCGATCTCGCCGTACATGCCTTCGAGCGCGACGTGGTCCGCGCCGGGCTGGCACTCGCACTCCGTCTTCACGCACCACCGGACCGGCACGCCGACGACGCCCGACTCCATGCAGGTGACCGAGTGGTCCATGTCGGCGTCCATGCCGTTGTTGCCCGTCGCCGAGCCACAGTAGGTCAGATTGCCCACGCCGCCGGCCTCGCAGCCCTCCTCGACGGAGACGAAGGTCGCCACGACCATCAGGTCGTGATCCGCCGGCTCGCAGTTGCCGCCGACGGTGCCCTCGTGGAGGTTCTCGATCTCGGCCGCCTCGGCGCCATCTTTCCGCTTGCGGTGCACCGTGTGGACCTCGCACTCGGCGCTGCCGCAGATGCCCGCGCCGCCGTGCTCGGGGCCGCAGTGCATGTGCTGGTGGCAGGCGATCCACTCGCTGCCGGCGGTGTCGCAGCTCTCGGCGACCTCGGGCTCGATGCCGCCCTCGCCGAAGATGGCCGGGGACTGGCGCTCGGGCGTGGCGCCGCAGGCCTCGGGCAGGCCGCTGGCCTGGACCTCGCCGGGGCAGCCCTGCTCCTTGGTCGCCTCGATCTCACCGTAGGTCTCCACGAGCTCCTCGCCGGTGCCGCCGGGGTGACACTCGCACTCCGTCTGGATGCACCAGCGCACGGAGACGGCGTTCACGCCGGCCTCCAGGCAGGTGACCGAGTGGTCCATGTCCGCGTCGAGCGTGTTGTTGCCCGTGGCCGAGCCGCAGTAGGTCAGGTTGCCCACGCCGCCGGCCTCGCAGCCCTCGTCGAAGGACGCGAAGGTCGCCACGACCATCAGATCGTGGGTGCCGGGCTCGCAGTTGCCGCCGACGGTGCCCTCGTGGATGTTCTCGATCTCGGCCGCCTCGCCGCCGCCCTTGAGCTTGCGGTGGACCGTGTGGATCTCGCATCCGGCGCTGCCGCAGATGCCGGCGCCGCTGTGCTCCGGGCCGCAGTGCATGTGCTGGTGACACGGAACCCACTCGCTGCCGACCGTGTCGCAGCTCACCGCCGCCTCGGGCTCGATGCCGCCCTCGCCGAACACGGCCGGGGACTGGAGCTCGGGCATCTCGCCGCAGGCCTCGGGGAGGTCCGTCGCCGGG
>CAINDO010000206.1 GCA_903847385.1 uncultured Myxococcales bacterium | reverse complement strand
TCGACGTAGAGCACGCCGCCCAGGCCGACGTCGAGGAACGACGCGGCGTGCCAGGCGACGAGGGCGTAGGGCATCGAGCCGTCCGTCCCGACACCGCCCAGGCCCAGCGTGCGGGTCCGGCGGCCCTCGAAGGGGTCGTCGACGCCCTCGGTGAAACGAACGGCGGGGGCGAAGCTGACGGCGGAAGCAGGACTCCAGAGCCACGAGAGCGCGAGGACCATGCCCTGGGAGTCGCGGTGCGGGTTCACGAAACGCTCGACGGTGCCCGCGGCGACGAGGCTCTACTCTGCGGCCAGCGGCAGGCGCCCGGCGACGCCGGAGCGCACCGGCACGCCCGTCCACAGGCGCTTGCGGGGGGGCTGCCGTGGATCGTCCGCACCGACCTCGTCCTCGCGGGCGGTGATGCCGCCCCAGCCGACGCGGAACACGAAGGGCGGGTCCTCGGGGGCCACGGGCGCGAAGGCGAACACGACGGGGAACTCCCAGTTCACGCCGGGGCCGAGGCCGAAACGCCAGCCGCCCTCGCCCGTCGCCGGCGTGTCGCCGAACCCCAGCGGCCCGGCGAGGCTGAGCTGATGCTCGTCGTCCGGCACCAGAAGCGGGCGCTCCGGATAGCGCGCGGGCATCGTGCCGACGCCACAGCCGGCCAGCACGGCGCCGGCCAACAGCGCCCCCGCGTTCAGTCGCCGAATCGTCGAATTGCGCACCGGCTCCCCCGCCGCCCGAGACTTCGCGGGCCGAAGACTCTTGCCACAATCTCCGCCGAAGTCGCCACGGGAATTCCCGAGGTGGCATCTACCTTCCTCTAAACTGAATGGGCAACTCCACCCATTGCCCTCGCAACTCCACCCAGATCGGCACGACGACACATGCGACGACTGAAATCGACCCTCGTCCTGAGCGCGCTCGCCGCCCTCGGCCTGGCCAGCCCCGCGCGCGCCTTCGACCCCTGTCCCGTCGTCCCGCCCGGCCAGCAGGCCCCCTGCGCGGACGCCGCCGACTTCGAAGCGCAGGTGAGCTGCGCCATCGATGCGGGCGTCACCTGGCTGTTGACCCGCGGCACGGACCGGGGCGGCATCGGCGCGCAGACCACCGGCCTCGCGGTCCTCGCCCTCCTCGAACAGCGCAACGACCAGGGTCAGGCGGGCTTCTTCGCGCTGTCCCCGGCTCGGCAGGACGTCGTGCAGGAGGCCCTGGGCTACGCGGTGACCTCGGAGTTCCTGAGCGCCGACCCCGAGGACTTCGGCCCGATGATCACCGGCGACCAGACGCCGCAGCCCGGCAAGGAGGACTGCTACCGCACCGCCACCGCGGTGATGGCCGTGGCCGCTTACCTGCGCACGGGCGGGCCGTCCGACTACGTCTGGCCCGGCGGCGCGCGACCATTGATGATCGACTTCGAATCGACGCTGGCGAACGGCGTGGCGGCGCTCCTGCGGCGCCAGACCACCGAGGGCTGCTCCGCCGGCGGCTTCGGCTACGTGGACGCCTCGGCGGCGGGCCACGACCGCAACCGTCCGGACGGCTCGTGCACCCAGATGGTCGTGACGGCCCTGGCCGCCGCCGACGACTACGACGACGGCCTCGTGCCCGCGGGCGCCTTCACGGCCGTCCCGGGGTACCTGGACCGCACCGAGGTCCTGGCCGGCAACCGCAACGAGAGCGGCAACCGGCACGTGGTCGACCCCGATCCTCGCTCGGGCGAGTACATGGGAGAGCACGGCTACGTGGACACCGAGGATCGCCACGGCGGCAGCAGCTCGCTGACCTCGGCCTTCGTGTGGACCATGCGCCTCGCGGGCGTACCCGCCCAGGACTACCGGGTCCAGCGCGGCCTGAACTGGCTGCGCGGGTACTACTCGGTGGCCACGCACTACCAGCCCTGCGACCGCGGCGGCAACCCGGACGCCCCGCCGCCGTTCACGGAGGCCGATTGCGACCTCGGCGCCAACTTCAAGTGGCAGCCCGGGTACCACTATCTGTACCTGTGGCAGATGTACAAGTCGCTGGTCTTCACCGAGCCCGGCGACGCCCCGGGGCCGTTCATGACCCCGGCCCAGCTCGCCCCGGTCTGCGGCGGCCCGGACGTCACGCCGATGCCCGTCGGCGCTTGGGACGTGCTCACGCCCGCGGACTTCCGCGCGTTCGACGACCAGTGCGCGCTGCCCGACGGCGCCGACCAGTCCCCCCGCTACTACGCCGAGGTGGCCACGTGGCTCATCCGCCAGCAGCAGGGCGACGGCCACTGGAGCGGCGGTGGGGTCCTGTCGCGCCAGGAGGAGCTCGACACCATCATGGCCCTGCTCATCCTGGAGCGCTCGACGGGCGTGGGGCGTTGCCCCCCCGGCGCCACGGAGCTCCCGGGGTGCCCGGACAACTGCCCCGCCGTGCCCAACCCGGACCAGGCGGACGCGGACGCGGACGGCGTGGGCGACGCCTGCGACAACTGCCCGGCCGTGCCCAACGCCGACCAGGCGGACAACTACGGCGACGCCCGCGGCGACGCCTGCGAGCCCGATCCGCGCACGGACCTGGGCGTCGCCCCGACGCCGGACGCCGGCACGGCCGCGGACGCAGGCCCGGCCGCCGACGCGGGCCCCGAGGCGGACGCCACCCCCCCCGACATGGCCCTGCCCCCGGTCTGCATGCCCCGCCCCGAGGAGTGCAACGGTCTGGACGAGAACTGCGACGGCGTGAACGACGAGGGCCAGCGCAACGCCTGCGGCGCCTGCGGCAACCTGCCCGAGGAGACCTGCGACGGCCTGGACCAGGACTGCGACGGCGAGACCGACGAGGGCGCGGCCTGCCCGGACGAGCAGGTGTGTTACGCCGGCGCCTGCCGGGACCGCTGCCGAAACAACGAATGTTCCGGAGCCATCCTGCGCTGCACCGGGGTCCAAGTGGGTGATGCGGACCTCGACCTCTGCCTGGATCCCTGCCTCGGCGTGCCCTGCGAGGGCGGGCTCGACTGCGACTCGGAGACGGCGGCCTGCGTCGACCGGTGCGCCGACGTCTCCTGCCCCGGGGCCGAGGTCTGTCACCACGGGGCCTGCGTGCCCGACGACTGCCGGTACGTGGGCTGCGCCGCTGGTCAGGCGTGCGTCGGCGACGCCTGCCGCGCGGATCCCTGCGTCGGCGTCACGTGCGACGCCGACGCGTTCTGCTTCGGCGGGATCTGCCGGGAGAGCTGCGCGCCGGTCTCCTGCCCGGACGGCGAACTGTGCGTGGACGGCGATTGCCGCCCGGACGCCTGCGCCGGCATCACCTGCGCCGACGGTGAGCGCTGCAGCGCGGGCGCCTGCGCCCCGGCCGGCTGCGGCGGCCCCTGCGAGACCGGTTTCGCCTGCGAGGCCGGCCAGTGCGTGCCGGACGTGTGCACCCAGGTCACCTGCCCCGTCGGTCAGATCTGCGAGGTCCGTGACGGCGCGCCCGTGTGCCTCTGGCCCGAGCAGCGCGAGACCCCCGAGGAGCCGCGCCTGCCGCTGGAGGACGCCGGTCTGCCCATCGGCCCGGGCGAGGGCGACGGCGGGACGACGGACGCCGGCAACGCGGCCGACGCTACCCCGAGCGACTCCGGTGGCCCCGCGGGCGATGGCTGCGGCTGCCGCACCACCGGCCGCGCGCCCCACGGCGGTCTGGCGCTCCTGGGCCTGCTCGCCGTCGGCCTGGCGCGCCCCCGGCGCCGTACGCCGCGGCGCTGACCGCCCGCCCGCGCTCCCGGGAGCGCGCCTTGATTCCCCCTCTGCCCCGTGCTACTTGCCGCGCGACTCCGCGGCCGCCCCCTGCGCACAGGTGAACCCCCCGACATGAACATCATCGGCATCAACAACGGCCACAACGCGTCCGCCGCGTTGTTGAGCGGTGGCAAGCTCGTCCGGATCGCCCAGGAAGAGCGCTTCACCGGCAAGAAGAACCACGGCGGCTTCCCGTTCCGCACGGTGGAGTGGCTGCTGCGCGAAACCGGCCTCCGGGCCGAGGACATCGACGCCGTGGTCCTCGGCCAGTGGTTCAACGTCTCCGGCTTCGAGCGCGAGGAGATCATCGCCGCTTACAACCGCGCGGCCGAGTCCCCCGGGCCCTCCGCGCGGGACTGGGTGCGGCGCACGGCCCGCGAGGCCCTCGTCCGCTCCGGCGCCTACGAGACGCTGAAGAACCGCTTCGACACCGGCCGCTTCGAGCCCGCCTACGCCGCGCTGCCCGGCCTGCCCCAGGGCCGCGTCAGCGCGATGGATCACCACCGGGCCCACGCCGCGGGCGCTTACTACGGCGCGCACTTCGCCGGTGAGCGCGCCCTGGTGCTCACGCTCGATGGTCAGGGCGACGGCCTGTGCGCCACGGTCTCGATCGGCGGCCCCGAGGGCCTGACGCGCATCGCCTCCACCCAGGCCGGCCACTCCATCGGCGACATCTACGCCCGGGTCACCCACCTGATGGGCATGGTGCCCCTGGAGCACGAATACAAGCTCATGGGCCTCGCGCCGTACGTCGAGGACGAGAAGGCCGAGAAGGTCAGCCGCATCTTCGAGCAGTACGTCGAGGTCGACGGCTTGAACTTCGTGCGGCGCATCCCCGAGCCCACGCACTACATCGGCGCGCGCCTGCGCAAGGACCTGCAGTACGTGCGCTTCGACGCCGTGGCCGCGGGCCTGCAGCGCTTCACCGAGAAGCGGATGGTCGAGTGGGCCCACAACGCCCTGCGCCACACCGGCCTGCGCAAGCTCGCCCTCGGCGGCGGGACGTTCATGAACGTGAAGGCCAACGGGCTGATCGCCCGGCTCGACGAGGTGGAGGACATCTTCATCTGCCCGAGCTGCGGGGACGAGAGCCTCAGCCTCGGCGCCGCCTACCTGACCTACGCCGAACGCAACAAGGGGTGCCTGCCCGAGCCGCTGGACATGCTCTACCTCGGCCCGGAGATCGACGACGCCGAGGCGGCGCGAGTCGTGGCCGCCACGCCGGGCGTCGAGGTCTACGCCGAGGCCGACCTGCCCGAGCGCGTCGCCGAGCTGCTCGCCGACGGCGAGATCGTGGCCCGCTGCTCTGGGCGCACGGAGTTCGGCGCCCGCGCGCTGGGCAATCGCTCGCTGTTCGCCGACCCCTCGCGCCCCCTGGCCACGCGCACGCTCAACCAGGCCATCAAGATGCGCGACTTCTGGATGCCCTTCGCGCCGATCATGCTGGCCGACCGGCAGGCGAAGTACATCTTGAACCCCAAGGGCATCCGCTCGCCGCACATGATGTTCGCCTACGACACCTACCCGGAGCGGTTCGAGGACATGGCGAGCGCGCTTCAGCCGGCGGACCGCACCGCCCGCGCGCAGCTCGTGCAGCCCGGCCAGAACCCCGAGGTCGAGGCCATGCTCGCCGCGTTCGAGCGCCGCACCGGCCGGGCCGTCGTGCTAAACACTTCCTACAACATCCACGGCGAGGCGATGGTCAGCACCGCCGCGCAGGGCCTGGACGTCCTGCGCCGTTCGGGCCTGCGTTGGCTCTGGCTGGGCAAGCAGCTCGTCCGCAAGGTCTGAGGCCGACGGCCGACCTGTGTTATCAATCGCCTTCGACGACCGGAACGTCGAAGGAGGACGCATGGGGGTGCACGGGGGAATGCGCGCGCTGGCGCTGGCGGCGGTCGCGCTGCTCACGGCCTGCGGGTCGGACTCGGAGTCGACGACGAACGAGGGCGCGGGCGGCACGCCCGTCCCGACGCCGGACGCGAGCGCGGGCGGC
>CAINDO010000205.1 GCA_903847385.1 uncultured Myxococcales bacterium | reverse complement strand
GGCGCGCTCGAGCTGGCCGGTCACGGCGTCCGTCTCGGCGCCGGCGTCGAGCTGCAGCATGAGCTCGCCCAGCCGGAACGCGATGAAGGCCTGCTGGTCGCTGGTGAGCTCCGTCGCGCGGGCCTCGGCGATGTCGCCGGCCTCTTCGAGCACGGCCAGGGCGTCGGCGCCGGAGTGGCGCGACACGAGCCGCGCCTGCACGAGCAGCAGCGTGATCAGGCCGTAGGCGTCCCCGACGCGCTCGTAGGCGTTGCGGGCGTGCCCGAAGAACGTGTCCGAACGGCGCACGACCCCGGGCAGCTCGCGGTCCAGGGCCTCGTACAGCGTGTCGGCGAGCACCTGGTCCAGGCCCAGGTTCTGGGCCAGCAGGATGGTCCGCTCGGTAATGGCCTCGAGGTGCTCGGCGCTGAAGAAGCCGTGCTGCAGCAGCTCGAGCAACTCCAGCAGACGCACCGGGCGCTGCTCGCCGTACTCGGGCATCCAGCGCTCGAGGAGATCGCCGCAGCGCTCGCGGACCTCGTAGACCACACCCAGCATGGTCGTGAGCACCCGCAGGCGGGCGATGCGGTGGTCGGCCTCGCGCGCCAGCTCGTCGGACTGCTCCATCAGGCGCATGGGCCACTCGAAGCGGTCGATGACCGTCGGGGCGCCGGGGGCCAGGCCCTCGCCGAAGAGGTCGGGCGGGTAGAACTCGCCGCTGAGGCTGTCGTGGTGGCTGTCGACCACGGCCTGCATCATCTCGGCGGCGTACTGCGCCAGCCGCTCGGCGGCGTAGGGGAGCTGCCGCAGCGACCGCGCCTCGTCCAGCGCCGACTGGAGCAGCACCACGGGCGGGTGGCCGTCGACCTCCTGAGCGGAGACGAGGCGCTCGAGGCGCGCGCGCACGACGCCGCGATCGTCCCCGGCGGCCCGGATCTGCTCGATCAAGTGGGGGAACAGGCGCTCGTGCAGGCCGGCCCACTCCCAGCGGCTCAGGGCCTCGGCGACCCACCCGTACAGGCGCGCGGCGTCCTCGCGGGGGGCCCGGGCGAGCTCGGAGAGGAACCGCAGCAGCACCTCGCGCCCGCCGTTGTGGTCCCCGCTGGAGTAGTGGACCTCGAGCTGCGTGCGCAGCGTGTGCATGCGCAGCCGGTGCTCGGGGCAGTGCAGGGCCATCTCCACGGCGGCCGCGGCCAGGCGGCGGGCCTCCGTGAAGTCGCCCATGGCCTCTTTGTAGCGCGCGCGCATCGTGGTGACGCGGGCGTTCACCGAGAGCAGTTCGGCGTCCGGGCCGGGCTCCAGGGCCGAGGTGCGCGCCTGGTCGAGCTGGGCCGCGGCCTCGAGCAGCGTGGCGTGGATGTGCAGGCGCCGCTCGCGGTCCTCGCGGCGGCCCCACCGGCCAGCGAGCACGAAGGGGTTGCCGCCGGTCTCGAAGAGGCGCTCGACCAGCGTGACGCCGGCCTCGGCGGCGGCGGCGTGTCGCTCGGCCCCGGCGAAGAGGCGCGCGCACCGGGCCAGGCGGTCGAGCTCCTCGCGGGTCCGGTGCTCCCGGCGGCGCGACTCGGACCAGGTCTCGGTCACGTCCAGGCCCGGCCGACGCGGCTCGTCCTGCCCGGGCAGGCTGCGCGTGCCCGCCCGCAGCAGGCTGGCCATGCGCACCTGCATCGTCTGCCGCAGGGGGTCGGGCAGGCGCTCGGCGAGCTGCCGCGCCAGCTCCGGCGTGAGGAAGGCGAACTGCTGGCCGTCGTGGCCGACGGGCTCGATCAGGCCGGTGGCCTCGATGGCCAGGATGCGCTGGCGGGCCGTCTCGGGGGGCACGTCCCAGAAGCGCGCCATCAGGGCGACGTCGAGGGGGCCACCTTGCACCGCGGCGGCCTGCAGGTCCGCGCGCACGCTGGCCGGCAGCGCGGGCAGCCGGCCCTGGGCGAGGGCGACCAGGCCGTCGTGACCGGGGCGGCGCGTCCACTCCGGATCGAGCACGCGAGCGCGATCGGTGCGCTTGAACGCGCCCGCCCGCTCGGAGAGGCTCACCAGCGCGGCGGCGATGCGGGGGTTGCCGGCGGCGGCGGTCGCCACCGCCTCGAGCCAGTCGGCGTCCGGCTCGCCCGAGCGCTGCAGTGGCGCGGCGAGGCGCTCGGCGAGCACCTGCGCGGGCACGGCCGGCAGGGGCAGCGGCGCGCCGGGGAGCTCGACGCCCGCGTGCACGAACGTCCCCGCCTCGGGCTCGGCCACGGGGGTCGCGGCCGTCGTGACGAGCATCAGCCGGTGGGGCACGTCCGTCGCCAGGCCCCGGGCGATGTCCTCGAGGATGCGTCGCGAGGCCGGCTCGACGCGGTGGGCGTCGTCCACCAGGAGCAACACGGGGTGCTCCCAGGTGACCTCGAGCAGCAGGTCGGCGTGCACCCGGGCGCGGGGCGGCACCTCGAGCCCGGCGGGCGCCGGCAGCGCGGCGATGCCCAGCGCGGCCTTGAAGAAGTCCCCGCCCGGAAGGAGCCACGGCACGGGCGGGGTGCCGTTCGGGCCGGAGGGCGCGCGGCCCTCGCTGGCGTCCAGGGCGCGCATGCCCTCGGCGATGCGCAGGATGAGCGTCTCCAGGTTGGCCGTCTCGCGCACGTCGAGCCCATGCGCCTCGGCGCCGAGCGCGAACACCACGAAGGCCTCGTCCCCGGGGGTGGCCACGGCGTCCGCCAGGCGGCGCAGCAGGGTGGTCTTGCCCGAGCCCGGCGGCCCCTGCAGGTGCACGTGCACCCCCTGGCCGGCGCGCGCGCGGTGCCAGCGCTCGCGCAGGAAGGGCAGCAGGTCGCCCGCGCCCGCGGGGGGCGTGTCCGAGGGGGAGGGCGAGGGGTCGATCGGCGTCATGGCAGGTCCCGAACGCAGCGGAATCCGAGATCCGGTGCGAAATCCGTCGGGCGCAGGAACTCCCGACGCGTGAGGCGCAATTCGTGGCCCAGGTTCTTCCAGCCGCCGCCCATGACCATCACGCTGCCCGTGACCTCCGTGGCGGTCCACTCGCGCACGTTGCCCGCGAGGTTGGCCACGCCGAAGGGGCTCGCCCCGCGGGCGGCGAACACGGCGATGGGGCCGGCGTAGGGGTGGCCGTCCTCGCGATCCGCCGCGCGTTTGCCGCCGATGAAGGCGCCGCCGTTGGCGCGGGACTCCCCGTTCTCGCGCACGGGCGAGTCGCCCCACGGGAACGCGCGGGCGTCCTTGCCCCGGGCGGCGTAGAGCCACTCGTCGACCGTGGGCAGACGGGCGTCGTTCATGCGGCAGAACGCCTCGGCGGCGCGGAGGTCCACGCCCGTGGCCGGCTGCTCCGGCAGGTCCCAGTGCAGGCGCAGCACGGGGCAGCGGCCGCGCGTCACACACACGGCGTAGCGCGCCTGGCTGACCTCGTACTGGTCGATGAAGAAACCCTTCATGGGGGTGGGAGCGGCGGGGGGCTCGTCCTTGAAGAGCTCGGGCAGGCAGGCCTTGGTCTGGGGGCGGTCGCCGAAGTCCAGGCGGCATTGGGCGAGCACGGCGTCCACCTGAGCGGGCGCGAGGCCCGGCGACAGCAGGCCCGCCGGCACGTAAAGCATGCCCGGCGGGGGCGTGGGCGCGCTGGGCGCGACCGAGGCGAGCTCCGTGGCCGGCGCCGGCGCCGCGCCGGACTCGGGGGCGGGCACCAGGGCGCTCGGCGCAGCCGAGGTCGTCGGCGCCGCGGCGAGCTTGGGCACCGGGCGGGACTCGTAGCCGGCGTCGCCCCCGGCGATGAGCCGCCAAAGCCCGCCCGCCACGGCGAGCAGACCCAGCCCTGCCGCGGCGCGGGTCACCCACCGGCGGCGGTCGGCCAGGCTGCGCTCGTCGCGCATGCGCCGTGAGGGCTGGTCGAGGCGGCCGCTGCGGCGCGGTGAGGGGCGTTCGTCCGTCGGCTTCGGGGCGGCGGCGTCCGCGGGCGGGGGCACGACGGGCTCCGGCGGGCGCTCGGCCGGGGCCTCGGACGCGGGCAGCGGCGCCG
>CAINDO010000204.1 GCA_903847385.1 uncultured Myxococcales bacterium | reverse complement strand
GCCGCCGCCGCGCCTTCGAGTGCTCCGGCCGCGCCTTCGAGCGGCACGCCCTGATCGGCGCCCGGCCCGCCGGCGGAATTTCTTCGGGGGGGTGACCCTGTTACGGTGCGGGCGATGAACAGTCGTCCCCGTCGCTCCGGCGCCCTACCCTTGCTCCTGCTCGCCCTCGTCGGGGCCGGCCTCCTGGCCGCCCTGCTGTGGCTCGCCTTCACGCCGGTGGCCGTGCCCGAGGCCGCGCCGCGCGTCGCCGCGGGGGCGAGCGACGCGCCGAAGCCCCGCGCAGCAGCGCTGGAGGAGAACGACGAAGGCGGCGCGGCCCCAGCGACCGCCCTGCCCAGCCGCCCGCCCGTGCTCGCCGCGCGGGCGCTCGAGGGCACGGTCACCACGCAGGACGACCAGCCCCTCGGCGGTGTGGCGGTCAAGCTCGTGCTCGGGGCGGGGAACGGCCGGGAGCGCGCGCAGGAGCGCCTGGCCCGCACGGACACGCAGGGCCACTACCGCATCGACGACGCGCTCGGCCGGGCCGAACGGCTCGTCTTCACGGCGCCGGGGTACGAGGAGCGCCGCTTCGAGAGCCCGAACCTGCCCGCGGAGCCCGTGGTCCACTGGGACGCCACGCTCGAGAGCCAGGGCGGCGTGCACGGGCTCGTGCTGAGCCCCGAGGGCCCGGTATCCAACGCCGTGCTGGGCATCTGGGTGGGCGACAGCCGCGCGGTCTCGACCGTCGCGCAGTCCGACGCCAACGGACGCTTCGCCCTGGCGCTCCCCGAGGCCGCCGGCCCGTACACGCTCAAGGCCCGCCACCCCGCCCACGGCGAGGGCAGCGTGCCCGTGTCCGGCCCCGGCGAGCTCGTCGTGCGGCTCCCGGGCGGCGGTTACCTGGTCGGGCACGTCGTCGACACCGCCGAGGATCCCATCCAGGCCTTCGCCGTGAGCGCGGAGCCCCGGATGCGCCGCATGATGGCCATGCCGGTGGCCCAGTCCTTCGACACGAGCGACGGCGCCTTCCGGCTCGGTCCGCTGGCCGCCGGGACCTACGCCGTGCGCGCCGCGGCCGAGGGGTTCCAGCCCGGCGAGCCCGTCGAGGTCGAGGTCCAGGGAGGCGCCGAAACGCGAGACGTGGTGCTGGTGATGAAGGCCTCGGGCACCCTCGAGGGCCGCGTGACGGACGCCCGCACCCGCGGCCCCGTCGAAGGCGCGCTGGTCGTGCCGGCGGAGTGGAGCAACGGCGACCTCGCCGAGTCCGTGGGCGCGCTCACGGACGCGCAGGGCCGCTACAGGCTCGAGGCGCTGCCGGGCAAACGAAGCAGCCTGAACGTCTCCGCCGAGGGTTACCGAACGCTGCTCGGCGGCGGCGTGGTCGTGGCGCCCGGCAAGGTCGTGCGGCGCGACTTCGCGCTGACGCCGCAGGTTCAGGGCCAGCGCCCGACCTCGGAGCTGACCGGCATCGGCGCCGTGCTCGCCCCCCGGCCGGACGGCGTGGCCATCTCGTCCATCGTCGAGGGCGGTCCGGCCGCGCGGGCGCTCTCCGAGGGCGACGTCGTCGTCTCCGTGGACGGCCGCCCCGTCGCCGGCCTGCCCCTGAGCGACGTGGCCAACGCCATCCGCGGCGAGCTCGGCACCGAGGTCACGCTCTTCGTGCGGCGCGGCGGCGAGGGCCAGCCCGAGCGCGTGGTGCTCCGGCGCGACCGGGTCAGCATGCCCGAGCGCGGTCACGGCGGCGGCAACCCGCACTCGAATCCCCACGCCACGCCCGACGACTGACACGGTTCGGCGGGCGATCTTCTTGACGCGGCGCCCGGGCCCCGATGGAGTGCGCCCATGACGACACCCGCGCTCCGGATTCGACCGCTTCGCCTCGCCGCCCTCTGCGCTTTCGCCCTGACCGCCTCCGCCTGCAGCGGAGAGTCCGCCGACGACGGCGGGGGCGCGTCGGGCGGCGGCCTCGTCCGCGACGCCGGCCCCAACGACCCGCCCAGCCTCGAGTTCGACGTCGGCTTCGGCGGGCAGACGGGCAACGGCGGCACCGCGTCCGGCGGGGGCGCCGGCGGGGGCGCCATGGGCGGCGCGGGCGGCGCG
>CAINDO010000203.1 GCA_903847385.1 uncultured Myxococcales bacterium | reverse complement strand
GGGACCCCCGTCGACCCCCTGGCGACCGTGGTCACCTTCGATCTCAAGGCGGGCCAGGCCACGGCCGGTCAGTCCGAGGGCACCGAGGCGCGATTCCGCGAGGCCCCGGCGGCGGCGAACGTGCCCGCCGACTGGCCCCGCTACCACGTGGACGCGGCGGCGATGCCCGGGGGCGACGGCTCCGAGGGCGCCCCCTTCGCCCACCCGGCCGAGGCCCTGCAGCGCGTCGGCGACGCCCCCGCGGTCCTGCTCGTCGCCCCCGGCGAGTACACCGACGTCGCCCTCTCGCCCCACGCCGCGCTGGCCATCGTCGGCGCCGGCGCGGACACCGTGCGGTTCACCGGCCTGCCGGGCGCCGAGGCGCCCCCCGTGGTCGACGTCCGCGGCGAGGACCGCCTCGTCCTCAGCCACCTGTCCATCGTCGGTCAGGGCACGGGCGTGATGGCCCTGGACGTGCCGGACGTCCAGCTCCACCAGTCCATCGTGCAGGGCGGCGCGGGGGACGGCGTGCTCCTCAGCGGCGTCTCCACCGCCGGCATCTTCGACAGCGTGCTCCGAGGCTCGAGCGCGCCCGAGGCCGCCACGCTCGAGGCGCTGGACGCCCGCGTGGCCCTCGTGCGCACCTTCGTGACCGCGCAGACCGGCCGCGCCCTGCGCCTGCTGCCCGGCAGCGTGTCGCCCCAGGACTGCGTCGGCGCCCGCAGCGCCGCCTGCCCCTACGGCAGCCTGCTGCGCGCCCGCGAGTCCTTCGTGCTCGCCTCGGGCGACGCCATCGCCGTCGAGACGGAGCGATCGCCCGTATCGCTGGAGCGCTCGCGCCTCGCCGCCGACCCGACCGCCCCGGCGCCCACCGGCGTGGACTGCCGCCTGTCGCCCGTCTTCGTCACGAACGAGTCCGTGGTCGCCGGGTTCTCCGGCGACGGCCTGGCGATGCACAGTTGCCGCAGCACGCTCTCCGACGCGCTGATTCAGGACAACGGCGCCAACGGCGCCCGGTTCGACCGCCTCTCGTCCGAAGCGCTCTCCGCCGTGGCCTTCCCGGGTCAGGACTGGTTCCCCGGTCAGGACTGGTTCCCCGGTCAGGACTGGTTCCCCGGCCAGGACTGGTTCCCCGGCCAGGACTGGTTCCCCGGCCAGGACTGGTTCCCCGGCCAGGACTGGTTGAGTGATCCAGATTCCCTGCCCCCGCCCCTGGCCCGCGAGACGCCGCCCGAGGGCCGCGCGCCGGACCTGGGCCTGCACCTTTGGGCCCGCAGCGACGTGCGGGACACGGTGTTCACCCGCAATGGCGCGACGGGCCTGCGCATCTCCGGCCACGCCGTGCGCGTCAAGGGCACGGAGATCCGCGACACGTTGGGCGCCGAGTCCGCGGGCATCCGCATCCAAGAGCGCGACCCGGTCGGCGCAGCGCTGGACACGCGCGAGAGCAGCACCGCCGCCCTGACCGAGATCGTCGCCTGCCGCGTGAGCGGCGGCGCCGGGCGCGGCGTCGAGGTGGTCGGCACCATGATGCTCGCCGGCGGCCTGCCCTTCCCCAGCCGCGGCGTGCTCTTGGACACCGTCGAGGTGGACGGCCCCGCGCAGGCCGGCGTGACGGTGATCGAGTCCCCCGTGGACGCCCGGAGCCTGCACATCTTCGACGCGCAGGCCATCGGCTTCTGGGGCGTGGGCGCGTTCGTTCGCGCCACGGATCTCCAGGTCGACCAGACGGTCTCTGCCCCCCTGCCCGGCGGCGCGATGGCCGAGCGGGCCTACGGCGTGCTGCTGCAGGGCTCGGCCCGCTGGCACCCCTGGGCCGAGCACGCCTACGACCTGCGCGGCTCGCGGGTCGCCGGCGCTGGCGGCACGGACGTCGGCCTGGTGGTCGCGCACACGCCCGCCACCTTCCACGGCGGTTTCCTGGGCTTCGCCGAGGGCGGCGTGGATGGTTTCGTCACCGAGGCCGCGCTGCTCGGGCCCGAGGCGATCCTGGTCGAGGGCCGCACCTGGTCCGTGGTGTTCGACGGCATCACACCCGTGGGCGGCAACGCCGGTGACCAGCCCCTGCCCGATCCGGGCGGCTTCGGCGTGATGCTCCCCTGCGTGCCGACGCCCGAGGCGCCCAACGGCCTGGACGACGACTGCAACGGTGTCGCCGACGACGTGCCCGCCCTGCCCTCGGACGAGCTGCGGGTGGTCGAGCCGGCCCTGGGCCCGGTGGGCACGCCGGCCCTCGCCTGGCGCGGGGATGCGCTCGGCCTGGCCTGGGCGGACGCCGCCGCGCGGGTCCACTTCCGCACCTTCGACGCCGCGGTGCGCCCCACGGGCGACGCCTGGGACGTCGCCGCGCGGACCGCGGGCGACATCGCCCTGTACGCCGACGCGCTGAACTGGCACGCGCTCTACACCGACCTCGGCGTGGCCGGCCGCGCGACGCTGGCCGGCGCGCTCTCCGACGGCGCCCACGCCTTCGCCGCGGACACCGCGCCGGACGCGGGCGGCACCGTGACGCCGAAGTTGCCCGCCGTCGCCCGCGGGGCGGCGGGGGTGGGCGTGGCCTGGCTGGACGACCAGCAGTGCACGCTGCTCGGCGATTGCACCGCCCTGGGCGCGCCCCGGGTGCTGTTCCAGAGCTTCGACGCCGGCGGCGCCCCCCGGGCGGACGCCCTCGTCGCCGAGCCCGCCGCCGACGGCGTGGACGAGCACCCGACCGTCGTCGCGACGGACACCGGCTTCGCGCTGGCCTGGGTGCGCCGCCCCGCCGCCGACCGCCCGCAGGTGCTGTTCCTGCGCCTGGACGCCGACGGCGCCCCCATCGGCACGCCGCAGGTGCTGCGCGTGCTCAACCGCGCGGACGCCTCGCCGCACCTGTCCCTGGCCCCCGCCCGGGACGGTTACGCCCTGGCCTTCACGGACGGCCCCGCCGGCGTGAGCGACCTGTACGTGGCCGCCCTCGACGCCGCCGGCATGCGTCGCGGCGCCGACCTGCTCGTGGCTCCGCAGGCGCACGACATCGGCGCCCCGGTGCTCGCCCGCACCGACACGGGCATCGCCGTGGCGTTCGTCGGCGCCGGCGACGCGCCCCACGTGGCGCTGATGAACGACCAGGGCACCGCCATGACACTCGCGCCCCAGGTCTTCGCCGGCCGGGTCGATCGCAGCCGCGATCCCGCCCTCACGTTCGGTGGAGATTCTCTGTGGCTGAGCTGGGCGGACGTGCGCGACGCCGCGCCGACGAGCGGTCTCTACCTGCGCCGCATCACCCTGCCCTGAGCCCCCGCCGCGCCTTTTCCCGCTTTTCGTTCGCCCCCACCGCATCCCGGACCCGGTTCCCGGGTTGTGCTGATCGACGGGCTCGCCCACCGGGCCCGAGGACATCACGGAGGCTACCCATGAAACATCTCGCCCTTGTGTTCCCCCTCGCCCTGGCCGCCCTGCCGGCGACCGCCACCGCCCGCCCGCACGACAAGGGCCACGGCGACAAGAACCACGACGGGCCGGGCAAGGGCCACGAAGGCGCCTGCCGCGCCGATCGCGAACGCCTGTGCAAGGACGCCGGCGACAAAGCCGAGACCCGCGCGTGCATGGTCACGCACAAGGCCGAGCTCGCCCCGGCCTGCCGCGAGCACATCGAGGCGCGGGCGGCCTTCGAGGCGGACTGCAAGGCCCCGCTCGAGGCCTACTGCGCCGAGGTCCCGCCCGGCCGCGGCGCCGTCATGGGCTGCCTCATCGGCCACAAGGCGGACCTGCAGCCGGCCTGCCGCAAACACGTGGACGACGCCCTGGCGAAGTTCGCCGAGCGCCGCGAGCGCCGGGGCAAGGACGGCAAGAAGGGCGACAAGCCCGGCAAGTAGCCCGGCCGCGTCCGCTCAGCGGCGACGCCGCGGGCGAACCAGCAGCAGGGCGCCCAGGAGCAGCACCACGGGCGGCTGAGCCCGGCCGCCGAGGCGGCAAGCGCAGTCCTCGGCGATGGAGTCGACCTCGTCGGCGCCCGTCCCCTCGGGGCCGGCGTCCGGGTCGCCCACGGGCTGGGGCGTGGTGTTCACGTCCGCGCCGGGCACGCCGGCGTCCGTGCTCGCGTCGCCGGTCCCCGCGTCGCCGCCCGGGGCGGGCAGGTCGTCGATCCAGTCGGCGAGGCACTGCACCTGACCGTCCGCGCCGACGGCGCAGACCTCGCCCGGCGGGCACGTTACGCTGCTGCAGGGGTCCACCAGGCAGACGCCGTCCACGCAGACCTTGCCCTGGGGGCAGGTCAGGTCCACGCAGGGGTCCGCCGTGCAGGCGCCGTTCTGGCAGCGCTGGCCGTCCGGGCAGACGACGTCCGAGCAGGCGTCCGCCACGCACTCGCCGTCCAGGCACCGCTCGCCGGCCGGGCAGCTGATGGCCGCACAGCTCAACACGCAGCGACCGCCCACGCAGTAGCTGTCGGCCGCGCAGTTCACCCCGGCGCAGGGATCCGGCTCGCAGCCGGCCTGACCGCAGCGCTGGCCGTCCGGGCAGCCCCAGCCGGTGCAATCGTCCGGCAGACAGTCGCCGCCGATGCAGGCCAGACCCTGCTCGCACTGCACCCCGACGCAGGGGTCGATGCACAGGCCCTCGTCCTGACAGACCTGGCCCTCGTCGCAGGACACGGACTCGCAGAGGGTGGCGCAGTAGCCCTCGAGGCACACGAAGCCGCCCGGGCACTCGTTCTGCTGGCAGGGGTCCTGGCAGCGGCCCGTGCGGCAGACCTGGCCGGGGTCGCAGGGCGCCTCGTCGTCCACCGTGCCGTCGCAGTCGTCGTCCAGCCCGTTGCAGCTCTCGACGGGCTCGCCGCCGCAGCGCCCGCAGGCGTTGCGCAGGTCCTCGTCGATGTGGCCGTCGCAGTCGTCGTCCAGCCCGTTGCAGACCTCCTCGCCGGCCTGGTTGTCCGGGTTGCACGAGGGCTCGATGCCGTCGATGCAGATGGCGGTGCCGAGCGCGCAGATGCCGGGCAGGCCCGTGGCGCAGGCCACGCCGTCGCCGGCGGCGCCGTTGTCCACGAAGCCGTCGCAGTCGTTGTCCAGGCCGTCGCACAGCTCGGGGCCGGCGACCGCGTCCGGCACGCAGAAGACCTCGCCACCCTGGCAGATCTCGTGGCCCTGACCACACACGCCGAGCTCACCGGTCACGCAGGGGTCGGCGGCCGGGTCTTCATCGACCTGGCCGTCGCAGTCGTTGTCGGCGCCGTCGCAGATCTCGGGGAACGGCGTGCAGGGCGGGCAGGCGTCGCCGAAGCCGTCGCCGTCGCCGTCGACCTGGTCGGGGTTGGCGGCCTGCGGGCAGTTGTCGCAGAGGTCACCGCGGCCGTCCTGGTCCGAGTCCGACTGGTCCTCGGCGGGGATGTTGGGGCAGTTGTCGTCCGCGTCGCAGACGTTGTCGTGGTCCGAGTCCACGCACCCGCCGCCCACGGAGCGCTCCAGCACCAACAGGGCGTAGGACTGCGAGGCGTACTGGTCCCAGGTGGTGTTGCCCGCCGGCGGGCTGAAGTACCCCGCGCCGTCCTGCTGCAGCATGATCGTGTACGCGTAGTCGTAGTACCAGCGGGCGGGCTCCCAGCGGTCCTGGTAGTAGCCGCCGCCCTCTCCACCGAGCGAGGGCACGCGCGCGTCCGTGTTGGGATCGCGGTGCATCTGACGCCCGCCGAAGCCCGGGGCATCCCCCGGCGCCAGCGTGCCCAGGTTCGCCGTGGTCAGGCTGCCCGCGTTGGGCATCACGGCCGAGTCCTCGATGAAGGTGTAGGCCTTGGCCGAGGACCACATGTAATAGTGGTAGGAGTGCGGCCAGCCGCCGTTGGCGTTGGCCGTGGAGTCGTAATTGTAGCGGTTGTAGAGCCAGCGCAGGTAACCCTGGACCGAGGCGTCGTTCAGGTCCGCGCCGCCGATGATCTGGCCCCAGAGGCCCGAGGCCGTCTGCTGGTAGCTCGGCTCGTAGCCGGCGTTGTAGCCGTGGCCCCGCTCGTCCGGGTGCAGCCCGCCGCCCTGGCCATTGCCCGAGTAGCCCGCGCGCGTCTGCGCGACGGCGTTGTTGAGCGTCTGCAGGCGGCCGGCGTCGGCGAAGGCCGGATCGCTGAAGAGACCGCGGGCCGCCGCCAGACCGGCCATCACGAGCTGCGTCGTCGACGAGTCGCGGCAGGAGCCGTCGTGGTAACACCAATACCCGTGGCCGCCCTGGTTGCCGATGATGCGGTCGAAGGTGTTCACGGCCGCGCCGAGCGCCTCGGCCTGCGACGGACCACCGGAGCGCAGGTAGACGGCGAGGGCCATCAGGTCGGCGCCGTCGCGGTAGGCGTAGAAGCCGGCGCCGTTGGACCGGTTGATGAGGAACGCCATGATCTGGTCGAGGCGGTTGCGATCCTGCGCGTTCGCGTTCGCGTAACCGATGGGCGCCGAGTTGGGGTCGGCGCTCTGGCGCTTCTCCAGCAGGGCGATGGCGCAAAGGCCGGCGGCGTCGCCACAGGCGCTGCCGTTGGCGAAGGCGTTGTTGGCGTCCAGCCAGTTGTTGCCGCGGTCGATGGACGTGGCGACGTCCCGGCTGAAGTTCGTCTCGATGGCCGAGGCGGGGGCCGCGACGGCCAGAGAGAGGCCGAGGGCCGACAGTGCGGCGCCGGTGATGCGCATGGATGACCTCCCCTGAGAACGGTGCTCCATCATGCGTAAACCCACGGATGACGTCGAGTGAAACACGGGGCGCAGACACTTCGGACGCGGTCTTTCCAACGCCGGCGGGCCTGTGCGAACATCGGCGCCCCTGTCCCGCACCCTGTTCCCCCTCCGCGAGTACGGCCCATGAAACGATGCTCCGCCCTGCTGTCCGGCCTCTTCGGCACCACGCTGGCCCTTCTGACCTCGGGCTGCGGCCTCCTCGGCGGGGACGACGGCGGGGGCGGCGACGACGGGGACGCCGGCGCGGGCGGCGCG
>CAINDO010000202.1 GCA_903847385.1 uncultured Myxococcales bacterium | reverse complement strand
CGACTGCCCCCCCGGGGACGAACCGAAGTAGCAACGACAGGAAAATCGACGCCTGACGAGCCCGCTCAATCCACCGTAATCGACTTACTCACATTCTTAGGCGCATCCGGATGCACCCCATGGTCCACGACCCGGAGATCATCCAGGTACTGCATCTTCAACACACTCATCCGCAACGCCAACCGCTGCAAAACGATCGTCGCCGCGAACACGAACAGGTTCGGATCGCCCGACGTCGGCACCGTCAGGTACTTGCTCCAGTACCGCGCATCCCCCTGGGGCCGCCCGCTGGCCGCCAAAGCCAGATCACTGTTGGCCTCGGCCACGAGCAGGATGTCCGCGCCGCGGATCTTGTGCGTGTGGATCTGGCTGATGGTGATGCGCACGTCCCGCTCGTCGCTCGGACACACGAACAGCAGCGGGTAGTTGGAGAAGTGCGCCTCGACGAGCTCCGGCCGGCGCCGCAGCAGGTCGAGCCCGGACTCGCCGGGCTTCAGGGCGGTCTCGCCGCGGCCGGCCTCGTAGGCCTCGAGGATGCCGGCGAGGTCGTGGATCGAGAACAGCGTGTTCTTGCCCAGGATGGTGTTCGGGCCGTGTTTGAACTCGGCGGCGTCGTAGCCCTCGGCGTGGTTGAGCACGACCTCGCGGATCTTGAGCGCGCCCTCGCGGGCGATGCCGATGAGCCCCGTGCCCAGGATGTGCAGCGAGGGCTCCAGGTACAGGCGCTGCGCGGCGGCCTCGACGTCGGCGACCGTGGTCTTCAGCGTCTCGACGATGAGCTGCTCGACCTTGCCGAGCTGCGCGACGATGGCCCGTGTGTTCAGTGAGAACGACGCGGCCAGCACGTACAGGATCGCCACCTGGTTCACGAAGCTCTTGGTGGCGGCGACGGCGATCTCCGGCCCGCACAGGATGGGCAGGTAGAACTCGGACAGCTCCTGGGGGATGCGGCTGTTCTCGTTGTTCACGAGCGACACGCGGCGCAGGCCGGGCGCGCGCTGGCGGACGTCCTGGAAGATGTCCACCAGGTCCTTCGTCTCGCCGGACTGCGTGATGCCGATCAACAGATCGCGCGGGCTGAGCGCGTTCATGTACATCGACCGGAACGCACCCGGGTTGACCGGCAGCACGGCCACGCCGGCCAGATTGTTGAAGAAATACGCGGCCGTCAGCGCGGCGTGGTACGACGTGCCCGAGGCGACCATGAACACACGGCCGCCCTCGCGCTGCGTGTGTCGAATCGCGGTCACGAGCTCGGCCAGGTGGCGCGTGACGCGGCGGCGCTTCTTCCACACGATGAGCTGGTCCCACAGGGCCAGCGTGTCCAGGGCGCCGGGCACCAGGCGGCCCAGGTCGCTCAAGAGCTGCCGCTCGTCGGATACGGGGTGGCCGCGATAGGGGGCGAGGGCGTCCGCGTGGGGGGCGACCCGGCGGGCGAGCTCGACGCCGGCGGGGTCCGCCCGGAGCGCCTCGAAGGCCCGCGCGAGCTGCGTCTCGTCCGCGGCCTCGTAGAGCCCCATGACCTTGCCGACCAGGGCCTTGCCCAGGTCCTCGCTGGCCTCGAACGCGGCGAAGAGCGCCTCCGTCTCGGGCATCGAGAAGTAATACCGCAGGATCTCGTTCAGGTTCTCGGGCGCCTGCGCGATCTCCTGGTCCATGTAGTATTCGAAGCCGGGCTGCAGGCCGGTGTCCCGCACGTTCAGCTTGGAGCGCCGCAGCTTCGGCGCGCTGAAGGTCAGCTCGCCGTGCAGCGAGAACAACAGCCAGGTGTTCTCGGTGAAATACAGACCCTCACCCTCGGAGAGGGGGATGAGCATGCGCGTCTTGGAGAGCACGCTGGTCAGGTCGGAGCTGACGACCACGAACTCGCCGTGGGTGTCCCGGCCGACGCCGGCGTAGAGCGACGACCCGGACTTGACGGCGACGACGCCGGCGACGCGGGGGTCGGAGAAGGCGGCGGCGTAGGAGCCCTCGGCGCGGGCGTTGGCGCGCCGGGCGGCGTCGATGAGCAGCAGCGCGCCCTCGGGCAGGCTGCGATCGGCGAGCCCGGCGGCGGTGAGCGCGGCGCGCACGCGGGTCAGCGCGGCCTCGGGCGCCTGCAGGTTCTCGGCGTAGGCGTCCTCGGTGAGATGGGTGATCATCTCGCCGTCGTTCTCGGACAGGACGGTGTGACCCTCGGCGGTGAGCGTGAGGTTCAGCGAGTCCGTGTTGGACAGGTTGCCGTTGTGCGCGCCCACGAACCCGAGCGGCGAGAGCCGGCAGCGGACGTGGTGCGGCTGGCTGTTCACGTCGGACACGGCGCCGTAGGTGGCCCACCGCACCTGTCCGATGAACCGCTGGCCGGCCTGGCGGTCCAGGCCGAGTTCGACGCAGACCTTGCTGGGCGCGCCCACCCGCTTCAAGAGACGCACGGGCTCGTCCGGCGTGATGAACGCGCCGCCCGTGGAGTCATAGCCGCGGTACTCCAGGCGCCGCAGCAGGTCCGAGGCCTCGCGGCCCAGGTTGGGGTTCACGCTGCCGTAACAGATCGAGACGATCCCGCACATGGCTCAGGCCTCAGCGTCGTTGTTGTAGGAGAACAGGTTGTCCCAGATCTCGTCCAGGCGGCGGCAGCCCTCCTCCAGGCCGGGCACGCGCCAGATGGTCTCGCCCTCGGGGGTCTTGCCCGCCTCGACGGTCAGCTCGAGGTCGTGGAGTTTCGACAGACCGTCGTCGACCTCGAAGTCGACGCGCACGTCGTGTTTCTCCTCGAGCCAGCCCTCGATGGCGTCGTCGAGCTGAGACTCGGTCATGCCCTGCGGGTTCTTCAGGAGGAAGTAGTAGGCCAGCAGGGCTTCTTTGCACTCTTCCTCTTCCGCCCCGTCGATGACGTGGTGGAGCACACCCTCGTTGTTGTCCAGGTTCTTGAAGTACAGGTTGTCCGCGAGGGTCTTCATGAAGAAGATCTTGCGGTTCTTGAACTTGAGCCACTGCTTGACCATGAAGCCGCCGATGCCGATCACGGCCATCGCGGCGCCGGCCATGGCCGCACCCTCTTCGGGGGAGAGCCCCGGGTGATTCAGGCTCTCGCCGGCGGCCAGCTTGTTCTTCAACAGCGACCAGACCAGGGTGGCGGCGATGCCGATGGACACCGCGGCCTTCAGCAGCACCGTGGCGCCGCCCAGGATGCCCGGCGTGAGCAGGATGGCCCAGTCACGCGGCCGCATGCGGGTCTCGGTGTTGGGGAACAGCATCTCCAGGTCGGCCTTGGGCACGTCCTTGAAGAGCTTGAGCACCACGCTGCCCGGCTCGAAGGGGAGCTCGGCGAACTTCTTCTGCGCCTTCTTGCTCTTGGCCTCGAAGTGCGCGCGGTCCTTGAACCGCACCAGCAGCACCACGCGCTCGAAGGTCGGCACCTCGATGGTCTTCTTGCGGAAGAAGTACTCGGTGATCTCGGCCTTCTTGACGACGTCGCCCCGGCGGAAGAGCACGATGCGCGAGAAGTCGCTGAAGTCCACGAAGAGGCTGATGCGGAACAGCGACTCCTCCTCGAGGGCCTTCTGTAACTCCGCGTCCGTGATGGTCTCGTAGTTGGCGCCGTTCAGGACGTCCGTCAACTCGGTCATCAAAGCTTCTTCGTTCTCGTGCAGCGCCTTCGCGTCGTAGACCCGGCGCGTCTTGGTGTCGCGGTCCGGGTTGAACGGGAAGTAGTGCTCTTTCATCTTCTCGAGCTGCCCGTGGAACTCGAAGTGGTAGAGCGACTCCAGGACCTTGGAGAAGGCCCGGAACTGTGTCTGCGTCTGGGTGTCGAGGGTGCCCTCTTCACACAGGAGGTCGACGATCTCGGCTTTACGATACGGGATGAAACGCTCGCGGTCCGTGTATTCGGCCATGTGTCACTTCCGGTCGATGGGATCGGGTTCCCCGGCGGGGTCCAGGTGGATGCTCAAATCGACGCCGGGCAGCGCCTCGCGCAGGCCGGTGACCACGTCCGTGTAGACGCGGTTGGCCTGGTGCAAGGTCAGCGAGCCGTCGATCTCGAGGTGAACGTCGACGAAACGGGAGAGGCCGTCGCTGCGGGTGCGCAGGCCGTGGTGCCCCATGATGGGGGGCGAGTGTCGGGCGATCACGCCCTCGATGAGCTGAAGGTCGGCCGGCGGCAGGGCGGCGTCCAGCAGGTGCGACAGGGCGCGCCGCGCGAGCTGGAAACCCGTCCAGAGCAGCATGCCGGCCACGCCGATGCTCACCACCGGGTCCACCCACCAGAGCTTGAAGGCGCTCGACGCGTAGACCGCGGCCATCACGCCGGCGCCGGAGATGACGTCCGTGGTGTAGTGCGCGCGATCGGCGGCCACGGCCACGCTGCCCGTGCGGGCGACCTCGCGGGCCTGCCAGACGACCAGGGCGATGGTGACCGCGGTGCTCACGCCCACGGTGAGCAGGGCCAGGTTGGCGTGGTGGATGGGGCTCTGCGAGGCGAACCGCTGAGACGCCTCGAGGCACACGAGCACGGCGCTGCCGCCCACGAACGCGGCCTGCGTGAGGGCGGCGATGCTCTCGAACTTGCCGTGGCCGAAGCGGTGCTCGGCGTCCGGCGGGGCCTCGGCGGCGTGGATCGCCCAGGCGTTGACGCCGCTGGCGATGACGTCGAGCAGGCTGTCGAGGCCCGAGGCGATGACCGCGACGCTGCCGGAGAGGACCCCGACGGCGAGCTTCGCGATGGCCATGAAGAACGAGACCACGACGGCGACGAGGGCGGCGCGGTTCCGGGCGGGGGTGGGCGGTGGTCGGGTCTCGGCGAGGTCCATCGCGGAGGGGTTTATCACGCCGCCCGGCGGCGGGGAACGGGCGCGGCGTGCGCGCGATTCGGGTTGTTTCGGATGGTCTTGTCGCTTTCACTGCGCGACGAATTGCGCCGGTCCCCACGACCGCGCCGAATCGAACGGAGACGAACCCGCAATGTCCGGACGCGACCGCAACGCCCCCTGCCCCTGCGGCAGCGGCAAGAAGTTCAAGAAGTGCTGCGGCGGCGCCGCGCAATCGACGACCACGCGCTTCACCGCGAACGAACGCGCCGAGGCGCGGCGCTACCTGGAGAGCGTGCTGCTCGAGGTCGAGGGGCAAAGCGCCCTGGCGGACGTGGCCGATGCGCTGATGAGCCGCGGTCTCGAGGGCGTCGGTGAGCTGCCCGACTTCGTGCAGGGCGTGGGCCTGGAGTGGCGCCTGGACTGGCTGGGTCGGCAGCGCGGCGCCTCGGGCCGCAGCCTGTGCGCCGAGATCGCCGGGAGCGAGGACACGGAGCTCACGGCCGGCGCCCGGGCCTACCTGCGCGCGCTCGACACCCTGCCCGTGCGCATCTACGAGATCGGCCAGGTGCACCCCGGCAGCGGTGTGACGCTCTGGGATGCCACGCACGACACCGAGCTGCGCGTGTTCTCGCCGCGGGTGGCCGAGACGGCCTCGCCGGGCTTCTTCGTGGCCGGGCGCGTGCTGCCCGTGGGCCCCTCGGGCCGCGCCGAGCTCGACCAGCCCGCGCTGATGTTCCCGGCCGAGGCCGAGTCGCTGATCGACGCCTTCCTGGACGACGTGCAGACGGCGGCCACGGAGAAGGGCGTGGCCCTGGGCTCGGACGAGGGCTTCCGCCGCATGTCGATCACGCTGTTCGTGCCCTGGGCGCGCGGCCTGATGCGCGCCCAGACGACCGGAGGCCCCGGCGGCCCCGGCCGCCCCGTGGGCCTGACGACGACGGACGGCGAGCCCATGGCGCCGACGCGGGTGGTCTTCGACGTGCTCGACGCCGAGGCGCTCGTCGCCGGCCTGGCCACGCAGCCTGCGCTGGAGCGCGAGGGCGACGGCTGGACGTGGCTGCGGCCCACCGATGATCCGGACGCGGCCGTGTCCATCGGCAAGGTCACGCTCGCCGAGGGCGCGCTGACGCTGGAGTGCCTGTCCGAGGCCCGCGCCACGCGCGGTCGGGCGCTGGTCGAGGCCGCCGCCGGTGCGGCCGTGCGGCACCGCGAGACGCAGTCGCGTTCGATCCAGGAGCTGCTCGCCGAGACGCCCGCGGGCGGCCCCGGGGGCGGCACGCTCGAGGCCGCCGTCGAGGACGCCGTGCGCGCCCGCTTGCAGGCCGTCTTCAAGCGATAGGCCAAGCCGGTCGGCGGCGTTCCGCCGTAGGCCCAGTGAATCACCCCGTCGCGCTCGGGAGCCCGCCCTTGTCCACCCAGCTTCGCCCTCGCCTCGCCCTCGTGCTGTTCACACTCTCCGGGGGGCTCGCCGCCTGCGGCGAAGCCACGAGCAGTCGCGGCGAGGGCGCCGGCCCCCGCGTGGTGGTGGAGACGCTGCCGCAGCCCGCCCCCGATCAGTGGCGCGTGCGCGTGAAGCGCCTGGCGGCCGGGGACGCCGGCGCCAGCACCCGCCAGCTCACGGACAATACGGTCGCCGTCGACGGCACGACCGTCCGGGCCGACGGCTTCTCCGTGACGCCGGCCATGCTGCCCCCCGGGGAGGGCTCGCTCTACCTGCACGCGGTGGGGCTCGCCGGTGGCGTGCCCGTGGTCGTGGCGGACGGCGCGCTCGGTCGCGACTCGGGCGACTCCGTGGCCATCGCCGGCTGGGCCTACGAGGCGGCCTGCGACCTGGACGGCGACACGTTCCGGGACTGCACGAACGTGGCCGCGGCGTGCTGCGCCACGCTGCCCATCGCCGAGCGCGGCGAGCTGGCCGACTGCGTGGACGACCCGGCGGACGTGCCCATGCCCGACGTGCCCGACCGCAAGGCGCGAGCCGCCGAGACCGTCTCTCCCTTCGAGGCCACGGAGACGCCGGACGACTACAGCCGCTGCGACAACCAGCTCGACGACGACTGTACCGGCGGCGACCTGCCCTGCACGCGCATCGACGCGGACGGTGACGGCTACGACTTCGGCGAGGACTGCGACGACACGGACGCCGCCGTGCACCCCGGCGCCCTGGACGCGCCCGGCGACGGCGTGGACCAGGACTGCGACGGCGCGGACGGCGCGGGCACGGACCAGGACGGCGACGGCTACATCGTGGACGATCCCGACCCGGCGACGGTGGACTGCGACGACGGGAACCCCTCGGTGCACCCCGGCGCCGGCGAGGCCTCGTGTGATGCCATCGATCAGGACTGCGATGGCGCCGACGTGTGTCTGTCCGACGGGGAGTCCAAGGACCTGGACGGTGACGGCGTGGCCACACCGGACGACTGCGACGATCACGACGCGGGCCGCCGGCCCGGCGCGCGCGAGGACTGCGGCGACGGCGTGGACCAGGACTGCGACGGCGCCGACGCCCCCTGCGCGCCCGACGACGGCGACAAGGACGGCGTGCCGGCCGGCGAGGACTGCGACGACGGCAACCCGGACATCTACCCCGGGGCGCCGGAGATCTGTGGCGACGCGTTCGATCAGGACTGCGACGGCGTGATCCCGACCTGCGCGGACGTGACCGACGGCGACGGCGACACCTGGTCGCAGCCCGGCGACTGTGACGATCGGGATCCGGCCGTGCACCCGGGCGCGGTGGAGCGGTGCAACAACCTCGACGACGACTGCGACGGCGTGGTCGACGAGGGCAACCCGCGCCTGTTCGGCGACGACGAGACGCCCCACCCGGAGACCTGCGGGCGCGACGAGGGCGGCTGCCGCCTGGGGCCGCAGGTCTGCGCGCACCAGGCCGATGGCACCGTGTTCGACCTGTGTCTGGGCGAGCTGGGGTCGATGGAGGTCTGTGACGGTTTCGACAACGACTGCGACGGCCTGACGGACGTGCTGCCCGGCGGGGAGCCTTTGCCCGGCGAGGCGGAGACGGCCTGCGGCCCCGAGCTCGAGCGGGGCGCGTGCCGGCGTGGCATGCTGTACTGCCAGAGCGGCAGCCTGTCCGAGTGTCGCGGCGCGGTCACGCCCATCGACGAGCTCTGCAACGGCCTGGACGACGACTGCAACGGTCAGGTGGACGACGGCCCCGGCGGCGTCTCGCTCTTCGAGAGCTGCTACGGCGGCGACGCGGCGACCCGGGACATCGGCGAGTGCCGCGTGGGCATCCGCCGCTGCGCCGGCGGTGCGTTCGCCGCTTGCGAGGGTGAGGTGCTGCCCCGGCCCGAGCTGTGCAACGGCATCGACGACGACTGCAACGGGCAGGTGGACGACGGCGCCTCGGCTCCTTGCTGGGAGTTCGACCCGGCGCTGCGGGGCGTGGGCGCCTGCCGCGACGGCGAGCGCGCTTGCGTCGACGGCGTGCTCGGCGAGTGTCTGGGCGAGGTGCCGCCCTCGGCGGAGATCTGCGACGGCCTGGACAACGACTGCGACGGCATCGCCGACGCGTTCAGCGCGCCGTGTTACAGCGGCCCGCCGGAGACGCTGGGGCGCAACCGGCCGTGTCACGAGGGCCTGCAGGTCTGTGCGGACGGCGCGCTCGGCGAGTGCGTGGGCGAGGTCGTGCCGGCGCCGGAGCTGTGCAATCGCCAGGACGACGACTGCAACGGCGCCCCGGACGACGCCTTCGACCTGGCGACGGACCCCCTGAACTGCGGCGGCTGCGGCCTCGTCTGCGGCGCGGGCCTGGCGTGCTGCGGGGGCGCCTGCCGCGACCTGGGGGCCGTGGAGAACTGCGGCGGCTGCGGCGTCGCCTGCGGCGCGGGCGCGGATCACTGCGCCGTCGTGAACGGCGGGCAGGCCGAGTGTGTCTGCGGCGACGGGCCGGCCTGCGTGGGCGGGCTGCGCTGCATCGCCGGCGCATGCCTTTGCGCCTCGAACGACGACTGCGGGCCGGACGCACTGTGCTGCGACGGCCGGTGCGAGGCGACGGATCCCGGCCCGGGTGGCCAGTGCGCGACCTGCGGCGACGGCGGCTGCGCGCCGGACTCGGCCCAGAACTGCGTGCACCGGGAGTGTCGCTGCGGCGACAACGCGGCCTGCCAGGCCGGCGCGACGGTGTGCGGCCAGCGCAACGGGCAGGGGGACTTCCTGTGCCTCGGCTGCGTGGACAACGGCAACTGCGGCCCGACGGAGCGTTGCTGCGACCGCGTGTGCACCCCGACGAACCCGGACGCGCAGTGCGAGGCCTGCGGGCTCGCCTGCGACCCGTCGCGGGCGGACACCTGCGCGCCCGTCGGCGCCGGGGCCGGGCGCGACTTCGACTGCGTCTGCGGTGGGACCGGCGCCGCCTGCGATCCGGGCGGACCGGCGCCGTTCTGCGTGGGGGGCGCCTGCGTGGCCTGTCGCGAGGACGCGGACTGCGGCGGCGCGGCGGGGGCGGGACAGTGTGTCCAGAACGTGTGTCGGGCCTGCGACCCGGCGGACAACGCCGGCTGCGGGGAGCAGCAGCTCTGCTGTGGTGACCAGTGCCAGGCCACGGGGCCCGGGGCGGGCCAGTCGTGCCAGGCCTGCGGCGTGTCCTGTGATGAGGGCACCACCAACACCTGCGCCTTCCGCCTGTGCGGCTGCGGCGATGGCCCGCCCTGCGGCGGCGCGACGCCCGTGTGTGACGACGCCCGGGGCGTGTGCATCGAGTGCCTCGCCGACGCCGACTGCGCGAACGATCCGGACGGCCGCCAGTGTGTCGACCGCGTGTGCCGGCCCTGTGATCCCAACGGGCACGAGGGCTGCGCCGGGGGCGAGCTGTGCTGCGTCGGGGCCGGCGGCGGGCTGCGTTGCGAGGCCACCGCGGCCGGCGCGGGCGACCAGTGCGAGGCGTGTGACGTGGCCTGCGGCGCGCGGGAGACCAACGCGTGCGCCGGGCGCGCCTGCGGCTGCGGCAACCAGGCGCCCTGCGGGGGCGCGACGCCCGTGTGCGACGATCAGCGGGGCACCTGCGTGGAGTGTCTGGCGGACGCCGACTGCGCCGGACGCCCCGGCGGCGGCCAGTGCGTCTCCAACGTGTGTCGCCCCTGCGACGCCGCGGATCACGCTGGCTGCGCGGGTGATCAGCTCTGTTGCAACGGTCAGTGCACGGCCACGGGCGGCGGCGCGGGGCAATCCTGCGAGGCCTGCGGTCAGGCCTGCGATGGCACGGCGGACGCTTGCCGGAGTCGCGACTGCCAGTGCGGCGCCACCGGCGCGGCCTGCCCCCCCGGGCGCATGTGTGTCGACGGCGCCTGCCCGCAGTGTGTGGACAACAGCCAGTGCGGCGCGAACGAACTGTGCTGCGGCAACGTGTGTCAGCCGACGGGGGCCGGGGCCGGGCAGTCCTGCCAGGCCTGCGGACAGTCGTGCAACGCCGGCAACAGCAGCACCTGCGACGGGCGCACCTGCCGCTGTGGCAACAACGCGGCGTGCGGCGGCAACACGCCCATCTGCGACGACCTCCGCGGCGCCTGCGTGCAGTGTGTCGCCGACGCCGACTGCCCCAACAACGGGCAGTGCGTGGCCAACCAGTGTCGCGCCTGCGATCCGGCGGACCAGGCCGGGTGCGCGGCCAACCAGCTCTGTTGCAACTTCCAGTGCGAGGCGACGGGCCCGGCGATGAATCAGCAGTGTCAGGTCTGCGACATGGCCTGTGGGCAGGACGCCACCAACGCCTGCAACAACCGGCAGTGCCGGTGCGGCAACGGCGGGCCCTGCGGCGGCAACACGCCCTACTGCAACGACATGACGGGCGTGTGCACCGCCTGCCGCAACGACAACGACTGCGGCGGCATGACCCCGCAGTGCGCCGGCGGCGCGTGTCGGGCCTGCGACCCCGCGGACGACGCGGGCTGCGGCCGCAAGGTGTGCGGCAACGACTACCGCTGCCACAACTGCGAGCGCGACAGCGACTGCAACGACAACCCCCACGGCAACGACTGCCACAACGACGGCACCTGCCACAACTGACCGGCGCCCCCCCAGATTTCTCCGCAACCCGTCCGGGGGGAACGGGTTGAGGAGATCGAGCACCGGCTCGAAACCACGACGAAGAGCGATTCCTGGGGGGATGTCAGATGCGGATGCGACTCCGTGTGTCTGTCGGGGGACCCGTGTCCCTGGCGTTGGCGATGATGGCTTGTGGCGAGGATGTGGGTCTCTTGGCCGCGGCGGCGGAGCGGGCCGCCGAGCCCGAACCACCGCCCGCGGCGCCCGAACCGCCGCCCGCAGGCCCCGGCGCCTTGCCCGCCGAGTCCGTGGAGCACCTGGCGGAGCCCTGTGCGATGGCCCCCGCCGAGGCGTCCCGGTGTGATCGCTACCGGGTCACTTGCGGCGGCCTGGAGGGCCGTGTGGTCGAGGTCGCGACCTACGCCGGGGCCGGCGCGCCCCGCGGTGCCGTGATGTTCGGCAGTGGCAGCGCCGGGGCGGGTTTCTATGACTTCCAGGCCCGGGAGACGCTGACCGCCGCCGGGTTCACGGTGATGGAGCGCCGCTGGGTCACGGGCTGGTTCCAGGGGGCGACGGAGGGCCCGCCGCAGGGGTCCTGCGGGCTCGGCGCGCTGCTGCGCCACGTGCGGGGCGCGCTGCCGCCGGCGCTGCCGCTGTGCGCCACGGGCAACTCGGGCGGCTCCGTGGAGCTGGGGTATGCGCTGACCTGGCACGGCGCCGGCGACGCGCTCGACTTCGCGCTGCCGACCTCGGGGCCGTTTCACCGGCTGGACCTGGCCTGCCAGGGGGAGAGCGATCCGGTCTGGATGGACCGCTGCGCCGAGCTGAAGGCGGATCTGTGTCCGACCTGCGCCAGCGACATCTGCGAGGTCACCGGGCCGCGACACTATATCGATGTGTCCTACGACGAAGTGACGCGGTGCACCGCGCCGGGCCCCGGGGACCTGGCGACGCTGCGCGACGACAGCCCCATCTACGGTCCGACCCTGGCCGACCTGGATGGCTTCCGCATCGGCGTGCTCGTGGGTGAGCTCGATCCGGGGGCGTACCTGCCCCTGGCGGCGGCCTTCACCGCGGCGCTCCTGGACGCCGGCGCCGACGTGCACTTCGACACGGTCGCCGGCGCCGGGCACGCGATGGACGACTTCGAGCCCGGCGCGACGGCCATCGCCGACGCCGTGCTTTCCGGGTGTCATCGCTCTCTGTAGGCGCCGCGTGCGCGCGTCAGAGGCGCGTTTCCCGCACGAACTCGAGCTGCGCGGGTGTCTCGATGGCGCGCGGCCCGCGGGCGGCGCGGACGGTCGCCACGGCGGCGTCCGCGGTGAGACCCCGCGTGCGCAACAGACAGGCGGCGACCAGCCCGGAGCGACCCAGGCCGCCCATGCAGTGCAGCACCACGCGGGCGCCGGCGTCCAGGCGGGCGGCGAGGCGGGGCAGCCACTCGGCGGCGTCCTCGGGGTCCGGCGCGGCCTGATCGCCGATGGGCCAGTGATGCACGATCAGCCCGGCCTGCTCGGCTCGCGACGACAGATCCGGTACGCCGGCCCACTCGAGCTCCGTCTCGGGCAGGAGACACACCAGGTCCGTGGCCCCCGTGGCGACCAGCGCCGCGAGATCGGCCGACAGATCGCGGTCGCGGTCGCGGCGGCCGGGGCAGAGCGTGAGCCCCACGTTCGGGGCGGCCCAGTCGACGCGCAGCTCCAGGCCGTCGCGGCGGGCGCGGGTGTAATCCTCGGCGTGGCCGCAGGCGGCGGCGAAGGCCCAGCGCTTCTGCAGCGGCGACGACTCGTCGAAGCTGAGCGTGTGGACCGCGTAGCGCAGCAGCGCCACGGAGAGCTGCGAGGGATCGCGATCCGAGCGCACGAGGCCGGCCATGCGCGCGCGGAGCCACTGCAGGACCTCCCAGGCGCGCAGCAGCGCGGGGGCGCGCACCTCGGCCGGCGGCGCTCCCAGGGGCGCGGCCAGGTCCTCCACCGCCCGCAGGGCGCGCGAGAGGGCGATGGCCTGCGCCAGTTCGGCCGCGTCCGCCAGGGGCGTGAAGATGAAGAGCAGGTCGTTCTCCAGCTTGGCCAGGTCCTTGATGACGTGGCCCCGGTGCGCGTGGAAGAAGTCGATCACCCAGACGTTGCGGCGGGCATCCACCAGCACGTTGGCGCCGTTCAGATCGCCGTGCACGTAAGCGACGAAGTGACTCTCGCCGTGCGCCGGCGGGAGTGTGTCGAGCGCCTCGTAGAACCGCGCCACGTGGGGCAGGGTGTAATCGGGCAGGAAGGCGATCTCTTCCGGGGTGGCGCCGAAGAGCGCCTCGACCCGCTGCCGCACGCCGGCGCCGTACTTGGACAGGAAACCGTAGTAGGGCAGGAGCGGCAGGGGCTCGTAGGTCACGGCGGTGTGGAACCGGCCGAGGACGTCGTCGAAGGTGGCGGCGAGCACCGGGCGGGGGTCCTCGCCGGCGGCGTACAGGCCCTTGAGCGTCTGCACGGTACCGCTGCCCATGGAGGCGAAGGCGTACTTGATGCCGGCGCGCTCGCCCAGGTCCACGAAGCCGCGGACGCTCGGCGCGTTGTTGCCCAGGATGCCCTCGACGCGCTCGAAGGCCACGCGCTCGGCGGCGACCAGCGCGCGGGGGCCGAGTTTGGCGACGCTCGGCGCGAGCTCGTGCCCCAGGGCGTCGTAGGCGCGAACGCGGAGCACGATGGCGCCGGAGAAGCCGCCGCCCAACGGTGACAGACGCAGGCGGGCCGAGTCCCGGTACAGGTGGCCGAGCAGGTTCAGGTCGGCGTCCGTCAGGGCGAGGGGCGCGCCGGACCACTCGAGGGCGGGCACGGCGGAGAGCGCCAGCGGCGGGCGGACGTGTTCGGCGCCGCCGGGCGAGAGCCACTCGGCGAAGTCGCCGACGCCGTCGAAGACCTGTACGCCCAGGATGCGGCGCAACTGTTCGAGGGCGTTGAAGTGTTGCGCGCGCGAGGCGCTGGCCGTCAGCGCGCTGCAGGTGGCCAGGGCGTCGAGGCCCAGGCGTGTCTTCAGCTCGTACAGCAGGAACGTGACCTTGGCCTCCGTCCACACGCCGACGACCCCGATGCGCAGGGGCGCGCCGCCGTGGCGGGCGCGGATGGCGTCGAGCGTGTCCGCCAGGGTCGTGCCCTGGAAGTCGTTGAGCCCCGTGGCGTTCACGTAGGTCTCTTCGGAGCGGGCCGCGGCCAGCGTGTCCAGCCCGAGCACCAGCTCGGCGCCCGGTGTGTTCGCGACACAGTGGGCCCCGAACTGCGAGAGATGCGCGGCCTGGGCGGGATCGGCGGCGTCGTGCCAGTCGCGGATGTGCACGACCTCGAGCGGCGCGGACTCCGGCGCCCGCGCGAAGGCCATGAGCTGCGCCAGCGGGCCCTGCGCCGGGTCGTGGCCGAGCAGGCGGAGCGCCTCGGCGCGGCCCACGTGCAACACATTGGGCAGCGGCGCGTGGGCCGGCCCGGGCTCGACGAAGTCACGCTGCAGACACTGGGTGATCAGGACGGGGATGCTGCGGGTCATCACTCGGCGGCCGGGTCGTCCACGATGTAGAGCCCGCGCGGGTGGACGAACCAGGCGCGGCCGTTGAGCAGGCCGGCGTGGGCGCCCTCGCCGAGGGGCTCGCTGTTCAGCGTGTAGAGATCGACGGCGCGGACGCGATCGCGCGTGCGCAGCAGGGCGATTTCGGGCAACTCCGTGTCCGGCGACGCGCCGATCGGCCAGGAGAAGTCCAGGAACCGCCACCCGCGATGGACGAGCGAGAAGGCCTCGCCGAGCTCGAGATCCAGGCGCAGGAAACCGCTGGGGCCGGCCAGGGACACCAGACTCGCCGACCGGGAGATCTGGGCGGGCAGGGCGGCGGCGCGGAAGTCGGCGTCCAGCAGGGGCAGCCTGCCCGTGCCGCCCGCGGCGCTCAGGTGCAGCGCTTGCCGGGCCTCGGGGTCGAGGGCCAGCAGCGCATCGCCGGCGACGTGAAGCGTCGTGGTCGGGCCGCACGGCTCGTCGGCGGCCAGGGTCGTGCCATCGGGCCGCAGCAGGGTGAGCCAGCGCCCGCCGGCCAGGTAACCCAAAACACCGGCGTTGCCCGTGAGCGCCCGGCCGGGACCCAGGGCCGTGTAGGCGTCCGGGGCGAGGCGGTGCAGTTCGCCGTGCGTGTCCTGAAAAACGACGGCGTCGCCGTGGGGGCGGGCGGCGACCTGCGCCGGCCGGCAGGGGAAGGGGGCCGGCATCGCGGCGCCGGTGGCGAGCGCCGCGCGGCACAGGCCCACGGCGGGATCGCGCCAGACGACCAGCGGCGGCTCGGCGGACGCCAGGGCCGGCGTGGCGGCCTCCGCGTCTTCGGGGAGCACGGCGACGGTGTGGGCCGGTGTGTCGGCGCCGACGCAGTCGATGGCGCGCGCGTCGAAGTCACCCCAGACGTAGCAGAGCGTGCGGGTGGCGCCGGCGGGGCCGAAGAGCGGCTGGGCGGTGAACACGTGCTCGGGCGCGAGGTCGGCCAGGCGCTCGGGCGCATGACCGGGCGACCACCGCACCCAGCCGTCGGACACCAGCAGGGTGATGTCCTCGCCGCCGGTGGCACCGGTGAGCGTGGGGCCGACCGCGAGCACGGGGCGGTCGAAGGCGATGGGCTCGGCGCCCGGGACCCACCAGACCAGCTCCTGCGGCCGGTTGCGGTCCTTGCCGACCAGCGCGTCCGCCTGCCCGGCCAGGGGGCGCGAGAGGAGCACACCCTGGCGGGCGCCGTCCGCGGTCGAGAGACTGCCCCGGGGCGTGAACCCCTCGGGGCCCTGCACCGCGGCGCCGTCCGGCGTCTGGCCGCTGACCGCGCCGGTCACGGCGTCCACGCCGACCACGTACCCATCGGCCGAGGTGTTGGGGCGCCAGTCGGGCCCGAGCGCCAGGCCCACCTTGCCGAGCGCCAGATCCACGAGCACGCGCTCGCCGCTGGCGCCCGTCAGCAGGAGCCCGGCGGGCGGGACCTCCTCGGCGGCGGTGACCTCGAGAGCCACGGGCAGCGCGACGCTGCGGCCGCGGAAGAGCGCGATGGGCGCCTGTTCGCCCGGAGACCAGACGCGGCGGACCTCGGGCGCGAAGCCGGGCGACTCGAAGCGGAGCGTGACGTTCTCGTCCGGCGCGCCGACGATGAGCCAGCCGCCCGTGGGGTCCGTGACGGTCTCGGGGCCGTCCGGCTCCACCACCACGCGGATGCCGGCGTGCGAGACGCGTCCGTACCGCGTCACCGCGCCCGAGAGTGTCCACGGGCCCGGGCCCGAGGCCGAGTCGCCGCACGCGGACAGCAGCAGCAGCGCGCTCCACGCGAGCGCACGACGACCACCGGGATGTCGCAGGTCAGGCACGGCCATAAGGTACCGAAAGGTGCGACAAAACGCCAATCCGCGCGCCGGCATCAAGGCGCGCGGTGCAGGAACATATAGCGCATGATCTGGCGCGAGGCGTCGCCGAAGCTGGCCTCGCTGTCCTGCCAGTCGGTCTCGACGAGCCAGACGCGGCCGGCGAGCGAGTCGCGGTAGGCCAGCGAGGTCGTGTCGTTGGTCCAGCCGCCGAGGCGGACGATGGGCTGCCCCCAAGCGTTCATGTCCATGCCGCAGCCGGTGCCGCCGGGGGCGGGCAGGCCGCCGAGCGCGAGCCAGAAGGGGTCGTTCAGGTTGAACCGGACGGCGGGGTTGATGTCGTCGGAGCAGCCGCCCTGGCCGCCGCCCTGCCCCACGGCGGTGCCGAAGATGCCGGTGTAGACCTCGTCGCTGATGTTGTACTCGGTGATGACGATGCCGCCGGCGTCCACGTAGGCGCGCCAGGCCGGGCCGTTGATCTGTCCCTGGGCGCCGCGCGTCACGAACAGCGCCTGGGTGTTGGCGTCCGGGTTGCAACCGTCGATGACCTGCAGAGCCTCGCCCGGGTCGATGAAGCTCTGGACACTTCGGCTCGCGCCGCCGCAGAGCATCAGGTTCGGGCGCACGAGCTGCGGGTCGGGGCCGCCACCCCCCTCGCGCAGGCAGGCCGCGGAGCAGCCGTCGCCATCGTTGTCGTTGCCGTCGTCGCACTGCTCGCCGGCGACGTTGATCGCCCCGTCACCGCAGCGGGGCTGCCCGACACACACGCCGTTGAGGCAGTTGAAGCCCGCGGCGCAGTGGGCGGGCAGGCGGCAGGCATCGCCCGCCACGCCGGGGCCCGCATAACACCCGATGCCGGCGTCCTCACCGTGGCTGCAGTTGTGCGAGCCGAAGGGCAGGTGCCCGCAGTCGGCCAGGCGGGCCTCGGCGCCGCCGCAGGACAGATCGTCGAGCCAGATGGGATCGGCGCCGCCACCGAAGGACTGGATCGCCTCGCTCGCACCTCGGAAGCCCATCTGTCGGCAGGCCACCTCGGCGTCGTTCAGATCCCAGCCGTCGTCGCAGACCGTGCCCCAGGTGCCGGCGTGGAAGATCTCGACGCGGCCGCGGGTGGCTCCCGGGGCGCCGGCGATGCGCAGGCCGTCCTCCGGCGTCACGCCGCAATAGCGCAGCGAGCAGACCGGCGTCTGCGGCAGGTTGAACGTGTAGAACGCCCCGCAGTTGCGGACCTGGATCTGCGTCGACCACTGGCAGGCGTTGCCGTTGAAGCTGAAACACACCTGACGGTCGACGATGCCGTCGCCCACGGCGGGATAGGCGCCGGCGAGCCAGCCCTGGGCGTCCGTGCTGCAGCCGTTGGCCGGGGGCACGACGGTCGGCATGCGGTCGCCGGCCCCGCCCTGGAAGCGGTACCAGCCCTCCTCGAAGCCGGCCTGATCACACCCCCGCGAGCCGTCGTTGAGCGAGATGTTGCGGTTGGCCTCGTTCAGGGTCCGGTACTGCTCGCAGGCCAGGACCTCGGGATCGGCGCAGGCGCCGCGCAGGCACTGCTCTCCGGCGGGGCACAGCGCGCCGCCGACGGGGGCGTCGTCCACGGCGCCGTTGCAGTCGTTGTCCAGGCCGTCGCAGACCTCGTCGGACGGCGCCGAGGTGGCATCGCAGCGCAGGGCGCCCCGGGCGCAGTTCTGGACGCCGTCGGCGCAGACGCCGGGCTCACCCGTGTCGCAGGCGACGCCGCCGCCCGGGTTGCCGTCGTCCGTCAGGCCGTCGCAGTCGTTGTCCAGACCGTCGCAGACCTCGGGCGAGCCGGCCGGCTGCGCGTCACACATCGTGCCGCCATCCGGCGAACACACGGTCACACCGAAGGCCGCGCAGCCGCCCTGACCACGCACGCAGCGGCCGCCGAGGCCGAAGCCCTCGTCGACCTCGCCGTCGCAGTCGTCGTCGATGCCATTGCAGCGCTCGGCCGCGGGCGGGATGAACGGCGCCGCACATACGAAGCCGCCGGCGGGGCCGCAGGCGGTCACGCCCGCCGACAGACACGCGCCGGTGCCCGTCTCGCAAGGCTCTCCGGTGCCGGGCACGTCGTCGTCCGCGCCGTTGCAGTCGTTGTCGCGGCCGTCGCACACCTCGGCCTCGGGCTCGCCGGCGACGGCGTCGCAGCTCAGCACGCCGGCCATGGCATCGCATCGGGTCACGCCGCCGCGGGCGCAGGCGCCCACGCCCGCCGAACACGGCTCGTTCGCGCCGACGGCGACGTCGTCCGTCTGGCCGTCGCAGTCCTCGTCCAGGGGGTTGCACTGCTCGTCCGCGGGGCGCACCTGACCCTCGCAGACGCCCCAGCCGCTGCCATCGGGCCGGCAGGTCTGTTGCCCGTCCGCGCAGACGCCCACGTTCCGGGTGCCGGCGGGCCCGGCGTAACAGGCGCGCACGTCGCCGGGGTTGCAGCCGCAGCCGCCGGCGAGCTCGTCGATGCGGGCGTTGCAGTCGTTGTCCTCGCCGTCGCAGATCTCCGTGCCGGGCAGGGTCTGACCCAGACAGGGCCCCTGCGCGCCGTCCAGGCAGGCGCTCAGGCCGGCGTGGCAGTCGCCGACCCCCGCGGAGCCGGCGGGGCCGGTGTAACAGGCGACCTCGAGGCGGCCGCCGCCGGGGCCGTCGTCCACCGCGCCGTTGCAGTCGTCGTCCTCGCGGTTGCACGCCTCGGGCGCGGGCAGCGTGTCCCCGCCGCAGGCGCCGATGAGACCATCGACACACTGCGCGAAGCCCGCCGCGCAGCGACCCACGCCGAGCGTGCCCGCCGGGCCGCGGTAACAGACCTCGCCGAGGGGAGCGCCGTTCGCGTCCTCGTCGGTCTCGCCGTCGCAGTCGTCGTCGAGCCCGTTGCAGATCTCGGGACCGAAGGCGGCCGCGTCCGGCTGGGCATCACAGGTGACCGAGAGAGCGTCCGGGGCGCAGACCACCGCGCCCGCCTGCTCGCACGCCCCGAAGCCGACGAGGCACAGCTCGCCGAGCCCGGCGAAGCCATCGTCGACCTCGCCGTCGCAGTCGTTGTCGAGGCCGTCGCAGCGCTCCGCCGGGCCCTCGCAGGGGCCCCACCCACCGCCGACGCAGGTGCGAGCGCCCCCGACGCAGGCCGGATCGGGGCAGGCTTCGCTCTGGCCGTCGACACAGTCGGGGGCGGGGCCGGCGTCGGGCGCCGGGCCCACGCTGGCATCCGGGGGCAGGGCGCCGCCGGGCAGGGGCTCGCCGCCTGCGCCACCGCCGCCGCCGGGCAGG
>CAINDO010000201.1 GCA_903847385.1 uncultured Myxococcales bacterium | reverse complement strand
GCTGGCGTCCCGCCGTTGCCGGCGCCGCCGTCGGGCAAGACGCCGACGGCCGGGGCCGGGCCGACGTTCCCCTCTTTGGCGGGATCGTTGTCGAAGAGGCAACCGGAGAGCGAAACGGCGGCGCACAAGAGCGCAGACGCACGCAGGGAAAGGCGAGACATGGCGGACTCCGCTTCGGGACGCTGCCCGAGAAGAACGCCGCCTTTTAGTCACTCGGCTCGCACGGCGCAACGGCCGGCGCAACAAGTCCGTATCCGCGTCCGCCGATCCCCGGATGCAGGTTCATTGCGTCCCGCGCGGATCCGCTCGTATAGTCAGCCGTTCTACGGTCAGGCGAGTGATTTTCTTGAGTTTTCGGCCAGCGCCGCGCCCTTCGCGCCGGCGGACGGTGACCCAGCGATGAGGGAATGCGCACAGTGCGGTCTGGCGAACCAGAACGACTCGCGGTTCTGCGCGCGCTGTGGAGCCGGGCTCGACATCGTCATCGACCAGGATCGCTCGGCCTATAGCACCCCCGTCGCGCCGGGCACGATCTTCGAGGGCAAGTACCAGGTCCTCGAGGAGATCGGCCGCGGCGGCATGGGTGTGGTCTACAAGGGCCAGGACCTCTCGCTCGGCCGCATGGTGGCCATCAAGGTCCTGCCCGAGCAGTTCAACACGGACGACGAGGTCATCCAGCGCTTCAAGAAAGAAGCGCGCGCGATGGCCGCCCTCGACCACCCGAACATCGTGCCGGTCTACGCCATCGGGCAGTTCCGGAACTTCCACTACTTCGTGATGAAGTTCCTCGACGGCCGCACCGTGGCGGACATCCTCGAGCACAAGCGCTCGATGGGCCAGGACCGCTTCGAGCCGCGAGAGGTCCAGCGCGCCATGATCGACGTGTGCCGCGGCCTCGGCCACGCTCACGCCAAGGGCCTGGTGCACCGGGACATCAAACCCGGCAACATCATGATCGCCCCGGACGGCACCGTGACGATCATGGACTTCGGCATCGTCAAGGAGCAGTCGGGGGGCGAGTCCCTGACGCGCACGGGCCTGGTGTTCGGCACGCCGGAGTACATGGCGCCGGAGCAGGCGCAGGGCCACTCCATGCCGGGCCCCACCACGGACATCTACTCCCTCGGCGTCGTGGCCTACGAGATGCTCAGCGGCGTGCCGCCCTTCCGCGGGGACACGCCCTTCTCCGTGGTCATCAAGCACATCAAGGAGCCCCCGCCGCCGCTCATGTCGCGGGTCGAGGGCGTCAACCGCGCCCTGCAGGACGTCGTCTTCCGCTGCCTGGAGAAGCGCCCGGAGAACCGCTGGGCGACGGCGGACATCCTGCGCGAGGCGCTGCTGACCGTCGATCCGGACCTGCTGGACATGGAGGACGACGATCCGGCCTTCGTGATCGAGGAGGCCCCGAAGGGACGCGCCCCCGGCCAGCGTTCGGAGAAGCCCTCGACGCTGCCGCCCCCGACGCCGCTGCCGCGCCACGTGCCCCCGCCGCCGAACCCCTCGCGCGCGCCGGCGCCGCCGCCGATGGCCGAGATCAACTCGCTGCCCCCGCCGGGCCAGATCCCCGGGCGGGCGCGACCCGCCTCGAACGACCAGCCCTCGGTCGGCGGCCGGCCGCTGCTGCCCGTGGCCGCGCCCGGGAGCCGCAGCCCGGGGCCGGAGCCCATGCCCGATCCCGCCGTGGTGGACGACCGCCCCGGCCACTACCGCACCCTGACGACGGCCCGCTCCGGCGGTGCCCGGCGCGATCCCCAGCGCCGCAACACCCTGCTCGCCGCGTTGGTGGCCGTTGTGGCCCTGACGGGCGTGGTCTTCATCGCCTTCGCGCTGACCCGTTCGCCGGCCGTGCCCGAGCCGAACACCACGCCCCCGCCGCCCTCGGCCGCGCCGGCCACCGCGCCGCCGACCGAGGCCCGGGGCCCCGCGCCGTCGGACGAAGAGGTCCGGATCACCATCACCACCGAGCCGGACCAGGCCAAGGTGCTCGCCCAGGACGGCACCACGCTGCTCGGCACCACGCCGCACTTCATCCGGCGCCGCAAGGGCACGGAGGCCATGGCGGTCACGCTGCAGAAGCCCGGCTTCCACAGCCAGACCATCAGCATCGGCTTCGGGGGCGACACGGTCTACCCCATCAAGCTCGTGCCGGATGCGCCGACCTCGGCCACGCCGCCCTCGGGATCCCCATGAAGAAGGTCCTGTACATCGAAGACACGGCGGACAACCGGGACCTGGTCACCCAGATCCTGGAGAGCGTGTACGAGGTCCACACGGCCGTGAACGGCGAGGAGGGCATCGCGCTCGCCCGGTCGCTGCGCCCCGACCTGATCCTGATGGACATCAGCCTGCCCGTGATGGATGGGCTGACCTGCACGCGGCTCATCCGGGACGACCCGGCCCTGCGGAGCGTGCCGGTCATCGCGCTCACGGCCCACTGCATGGTGGGCGACCGCGAGCGCGCGCTGGCCGCCGGCTGCGACGAGTTCCTGTCCAAGCCGTTTCGTTTCGCGCAGTTGCGCGGGCTCGTCGAGACCGCCCTCACGCGGAGCGGGCGCCCGGGTTGACGCCCCCGGGGGCCGGTGCTAAACCGCCTCCCGTCATCACTCGGCCGAGGTGCCCGACGGTTCACCCCGAAGGGCTAAGAGGGAAGTCCGGTAAAACCGGCCCGGGCGCGAAAGCGTCGGGGCGGGTCGAGTCCGGCGCGGTCCCGCCACTGTAGAGGGCAAGTGAGCGACGCAGAGGCCACTCGGGTCACCCCGGGGAAGGCAGCGTCGAGCGCGTTCGAGCCCCCAGCCAGGAAACCTGCCTCGGTTCGTCGGTGACCTTGTTCTTCGCGGAAAGACGGGGTCGCAGTCTGAAATCGTGGGTGTTCATCCTGGCCTGGGGGGGCACGTGTGTGCCCTCCGTGGGGGCGGCCGTCGAGCCGTCGTCGGACGCCGACGCCGTGATCGTGCGCGCACGCGCCGACGACGCCACCGCCGGCGCCCGGGACGCCACGCCCTTCGCCACGGTGCTGCATGCCGCGCAGACGCCCACGCTCGGCGGCCTGCTCGTCGAGGCCCCCGGGGCGAACGTGCGCCGCACGGGCGGTCACCGCGAGGAGCTGCAGCTCCGGGGCGCCGGGGCCGGGCAGATCGCCGTGTTCCTGGACGACGTGCCGCTGACGGGCGCGCGGGGCGGCGCGTTCGACCTGAGCCTGGTGCCCCCGGACGTGCTCGACCGCGTCGAGGTGTTTCGCGGGCCGAACGCGGCGACCTGGGGCGGCGGCGCGCTCGGCGGCGTGCTGCACCTGCACACGCGGCCCGTGGGCCCGGGGCGGGCGCGGGCGGCGGCGC
>CAINDO010000200.1 GCA_903847385.1 uncultured Myxococcales bacterium | reverse complement strand
GGCGGCCACGGCGCCCCGGCCCACGGCGCGCCGGCCCACGGCGGCGGCCACGGCGAGGAGATCGACTCCGGCGCCATGGCCCCCCGCGATCACATCCACCTGCTCGTGGCGCAGTTGATGCCCGCGGTCAAAGCCGCGGAGGCCAAAGCGGCGGGCGGCGATCTGCTGGACGCCGCCGTCCAGGAGAACGTCCGCACGCTGGTGGCGCGCCTCGTCAAGGAGAGCCCGCTGTTGAAGAGTTTCCTCGTCGCGGGGCGCATCCGGATCGTGGGCGCGCGCTATGACCTGGACTCCGGCGAGGTCAAGCTCGTCCGGTGATGGAAGTCAGGGAAAACCCCTAGACGCGAAAGGAAACGGCCCCAGGCGCCGATGCCTGAGCGTGATGAGAATCACACGTCGAACCCGAATCGTCGTCGCCCTGGCCATCTTCGGCCTGCTCTCGCTGATGGGCCTCACCCTGGCCATCGTGATCGACCAGCACGCGCGGGGGGCCGAACGGCAGGCCCTCGCCGAGGACGTCGCCCGCGCCCGCGCCGTGCTCACCGCCGAGTGGGCCGGGGGTGGGCCCCGGTCCGTGGCCGCCGCCGACGCGACCCGACTCGAGCCGCGCGTCGGCCGCGCCTTCGGCGTGGTCCCCGTGGCCGCGGACGACGCGCCCGCGGACGTCGCCACCGCGATGCCCGCCCTGCTGGGGGGCCGCGCGGTCGAGGTCCAGCCCACGCCCGACGGGCAGGTGGCCGGCACGACCCTGCTGCGGGACGCCGAGGGCCGCCCGGCCTTCGTGCTGCGCGTCGTCTCGCCCCGCGACCGCCTGGAGACGGCCCGCCAGACCATCGCGCTGCTGGCCGGCATGCTGCTGTCCATCGGGGTCCTGGTGCTGGTCGTGCTGCGGCGGCTGACGCAGCGCCTCACGACCTCCCTGGACGCCCTCTCGGACTCGGAGCTCGACCGCACCTTCGTCGAGCACACGGCCGAGGGCATCGTGCTCGTCGATCGCCAGCGGGGCACCATCCTGCGCTGCAACGACGCCGCCCAGCGCGTGTTCGGCGAGCTGGACGAGGCCGCGGCGGCCACCTGGCTCGCCGGGGCCCTGGGCGGCTTCTCGCGCCCGACCCGCGACGAGGGCCCCCGCGAGGTCCGCATCGACCGCCCCGACGGCACGCAGGTCGACCTGGAGATCGTCGCGCAGCCCATCCGCCGCGGCCTCCACGACGTGCTGTGCGTGGTCATGCGCGACGTCTCCGAGCGCAAACGCGTGGAGCAGCGCATCCGCCATCAGGCCTACCACGACGGCCTCACGCAGCTCCCCAACCGGGCCCTGTTCAACGACCGCCTGAGCGTCGCGCTCGCCCAGACGCGCCGCACCGCCGAGAAGATCGGCGTGCTCCTGCTCGACCTGGACCACTTCAAGACCATCAACGACACGATGGGCCACGACCTGGGCGACGAGCTGCTCGTGCAGGTCTCCGAGCGCCTGCGCCGCTGCGTGCGCGACGGCGACACCATCGCCCGCCTGGGCGGCGACGAGTTCGTGGTGCTCCTGCCGCGGCTGGACTCGGCGCCCCACGCGGGCACCGTGGCCGAGCGCATCCTGAACGCCCTGCGCGCGCCCTTCAGCCTGGGCGGTCGCGAGGTCCACATCTCCAGCAGCATCGGCGTGGCCGTGCACCCCGAGGACGGCAACGACGCCTCGACGCTGTTCCGCAACGCCGACCTGGCCATGTACCACGCCAAGCAGCAGGGTCGGAACGCGTGGATGCTGCACGACGCCAGCATGAACGACCAGGCGGCGGACCTGCTGGAGCTCAAGACCGAGCTGCTCTACGCCATGCGGAACGACGAGTTCTTCCTCGAGCTCCAGCCCCAGGTGGACGGCGTGGCCGGCGCCCTGGTCGGCTTCGAGGCGCTGGTGCGCTGGCGCTCGCCCAAGCGGGGGATCGTGCCGCCGGGGCGCTTCATCCCCGTGGCCGAGGAGACGGGTCTGATCGTCGCCGTGGGCGAGTGGGTGCTGCGCGCCGCCTGCAAGCAGGTGCGCGACTGGCTGGACGCGGGCCTGCCCGCCGTCCGCATCGCGGTGAACTTCTCGGCCCGGCAGTTCCTCGAGCGCGACCTGGTGGAGCGCGTGGAGCGCGCCCTGCAGGAGACGGGCTGCCCGCCGCACCTGCTCGAGGTCGAGGTGACCGAGAGCATTGCCATGAAAAACGCCGACCGCAGCGTGGCCGCGCTCAACGCCTTCCGGAGCATGGGCATGGCCGTGGCGCTGGACGACTTCGGCACGGGCTACTCCTCGCTGGCCTACCTGCGGCAGTTCCCGCTCGACCGTTTGAAGATGGACCGCGCGTTCATCAAGGACGTCGCCGACACGGACAACAGCCGCACGATGGTCGACTCGATCATCTCGCTGGCGCACAGCCTGAGCCTCGAGGTCTGCGCCGAGGGCGTCGAGACCCCCGAGCAGCTCGCGCTGCTGCGGTCCCTGGGCTGCGATCTCCTCCAGGGGTTCGGCCTGGCGCGCCCCATGCCCTCGGCGGACGCGACGGCCCTGCTGCGCGCCGAGGGCCCGGCACGTTGGGCGCAGTTCTTCCGCACGGCGCTTTCGCCCGAGGCCTCGGCCGCGCGCCTGGTGCGCGAGCCCACGAACCTGCACTGAACCGGCCGCCGCTGTTGATCCCGTCGCCGCGCCGGGGGATGCTCGGGGCGTGGGTCCCCGAGGTGCCATCTCCCGAATCGGCGCGCTGACGGCGGTCGCGGCGCTGCTCGCCTGCGCCGAGGCCATCGACACCTCGAAGCGGGGCGAGGGCGCCGACGCCTCGCCCGCGGGCGTGCCCCCGTCGAGCGGCTTCACCCCGCCCCCGACGCTGGACGCCGCGGCGTTCCCGACGGAGCCCCCCGCCGGCGCCCCGGACGCCCGCGTCGCCCCCTCGGGCATGCCGGGCACGTGTACGCCGGGCCTGTGCCTGCAGTGCGACGCCCAGGGCCGCGGCCTCGTCCCGGCGGACGACCCGGCCTGCCCCGCCCTGGACTGCGCCGCCCTGGACACCTACACGCTCTCCGCCGAGGGCGACCTGAGCGTCTGCACCCGCCAGGTCCACCTGCAGACCGGCCGTCGCTGCCTGGGCCCGGGGCAGTGCAAGATGGCGCCGGATCCATCGTCGTGCGCCGACCTGCGACCCGTGGAGCAGGCGCGCACGTCGTCGGTCTGCGAGGTGATCACCGGCTGCGAGGGCGGCACCGAGGGCACGGTGGGCCCCGCCGCCGACGGCGAGCCCTGCGGCGATGCGGGCGTCTGCCGACCCAACGGCATGTGCGACACGACGCTGGCCGAGCGCTGCCCGGGATACGACGGCGCGCAGATCTGCGACGCCGGGGTCCACGTGACCGGTGAGCACTACTGCGACGTCGCCGCCGCGGACACGACCTGCCTCGCCGCCTGCCAGGTCTACGGCCGCCCCTGCCTGGCCGCCTTCGCGGCCGCGCCGGAGGCCCCGTGCCGGCAGGGCGACGCCCTCGGCTGCCTCACCGCCGGGCCGAGTCTGCGCTGTCGGTGCCAAAATCGATGAAAACCCGCATAAGTCATCCATGACCCTCCCCCGTCGCTGCCGATAACCAGGGCAGGACACCCGAGTCGGGTGCCCCCCGAACCCCGGCGGATGGACATGAACCCTGCGGAATCACACGGACGCGCCGACCTGCCCGTGCTCGTGGTCATCCACCCCGTGGCCACGACCCGGCACCAGATCAAGACCGCCCTGACCGCGGGGCATCACACCGCGGCCATCTGCGTGGAGAGCGCCGACGACGCGCTCCACCTGCTGGCGGACGGCATCAACGGGCTGGCGGCCATCCTGCTGCCCTGGCCGCTCCCCGACGACGGCGTGCAGCACTTCCTGGACGGCCTGAACATCCTGGCGCCCAAGCCCCGCCCGGCGGTCCTGGTGCACGGCACGGGCTACGGCCCCCACGACCTGAGCGACATGTCCGAGTGCGGCGCCACGGCGCTCATCGACACGCCGCCCCGCCTGGACGAGGTCGTGCGCGAGCTGGTGTCGCTGCGGCAGACGGGCACCTCGCCGGGGCGCACCCGACTCGTCACGGGGGCTGTCGCGCGACCCGTGGGTCAAGCGAGACGTGTCACCAAAGACCCCAACTGGCGCGACCGGATGGTCCGCCTGGCCACCACCACGCGGAGCCGCAGCGCGGAGTTCCGCCGCAACCGCCTGATCGCCCTGCTCGGCCGCCTGGACGAGCTGGCCGGCGGCCGCGTGAGCATGGCCTACATCGAGGCCCTGCTGCTGATGGCCCGCAACGACGCCCGGCAGGTCGAGTCGCTCATCCGCGCCGACAACCTGAACCGCGACCTGATCGACCAGTTCTTCGCCATCGTCGAGGAGCGGATGCAGTTCCCGGGGGGCCAGCCCGCGCCCCGCGCGGTCATCGTGCACGCGCTCGAGGAGCTGGTGGAGATCGCCCGCCTGCGCCGCCGCGGCGACAACTGGACGGCCAACTACTCCGACCTGAAGGCCGGCGCCACGGACATCCTGCTCGGCCGCCTGAGCCTCGAGGCGGCCAACGCGCAGGGCTACCGCGACCGGCTGTGCGCCTGGCTGGGCCTGGAGAACGGCTTCCTGGTCGGCGTGGACAACGACCGCCTGCGCCGCATCGCCGCCCGCGTGGTCAAGGATCCGGACGAGGGCACGGCGATGGACTTCGCCCGCCTGAGCCTGCTGGCCCACCTGCTCAAGATCGAGCGGATCCGCCTGGGCACGTTCGAGCCCAAGTTCGACCCGGCCAACCTGAACACGCTCAGCAGTCTGCTGGGCGACGCCGAGATGGCCGCCAACCTGAAGCGCCGGGCCGGCGCGATGGGCAAGTCCGGGGCCAACCCGGACGACGTGCCGCCCTTCGGCGAGTTCACCTCGCTCTTCTCGGTCATCGAGGGCGCCGCGGCGCAGGCCGACTTCGACCCGAAGGCGCTGGACTGCCTGCGCGCCTCGCTCTGCACCGTGGCCGACCTGCCCGTACCGGCCCCCGGCGCGCGCCTGCCCGCCCCGCCCAAACCCTCGACCACACCCGCGCCGACGGGCGGGGCCACGCCGGCCCCGGCCCCCCTTGCCGGGTCCCCCGGCAAACCCGAGGCCGGCGCGCGCCTGCTGCCTCGACTGGCCCAGGAGCTCGGGCTGAGCGCGGGCTTCTTCAACCAGGTGGACGAGAGCGCCCTGTTGACCCGCCTCGACCGCCGGCCGCTGATGGACGTGCAGCTGCCCCCGGCCGCGCTGGCGCGTCTGCGGGTGATCGCCGTGCTACTGACGGCCGAGGAGACGATGCGGCGCGCGCTCCTGCAAACGGCGATCGTCACGAGCTACGAGAGCCAGCCGGAGTCCCTCGACGCGCTCATGCAGATCCTCGCCCGTGCGGGCGCCCCCGCCGTGACGGCCGGCATGCGCAAGGCCGTGGGCCTCCTGGCGACGGTCTCCCCGCCCCGCGAGGTCCTGCAGATCATGGAGGCCGACGACCCCATCCTGACCTGGTTCGCCCTGCGCGACCTGCCGGACAACGCCCCGGAGACCCCGGGCATCCTGGCCGCGGCGGTCAAGCAGTTCCGGGACCGCGAGCCGGCCATGCCCGTGCTCACTCCAGTGATCGGCGCGGTGTTGCGGCGCCTCGCCCGCATCGGCGTCGTGAGCGCGCCCGCGGCGTGATTTGCTGTATGCTGGGCGGATGCGCCCGCACCGACGCCCCCCGTTCGCCCGCCCGGCCCGATGTCGCCCCCTCGCGCTCGGCGCGGTGTGCGGACTCGCGGCCGCGTCGGTCCCCGGGGCGGTCCGCGCCTCCGGTCTGGACGCGCCCGCCGTCGGCAGCCTGCTCTCGGGCCCGCTGACCACGGACCCGGCCGCCGTCTACCACAACCCGGCCCAGCTCGGGTTCCTGAAGCGCCCCACGTTGCTGCTCGGCGCCGGGCTCGTGGTGGGCAGCGTGAGCGTCGAGCGCGAGCGCCGCGGCGCCTACCAGTCCGAGGAGACGCTCGACTTCGCCACGCCCCTGCCCGCCGAGGACCAGGCCCCGGAGAAGACGGGCAAGGCGAAGAGCGCGGACGCCACGCCCTTCTCCCCGGCCGGTGACCTCTTCTTTTCCACCGGGTTCGGCGACTCCGGCGTGACGGCCGGCGTCGGGGTCTTCGCGCCCTACGCCGCCCTGGCGAAATTCCCGGACGACGGCGCGCAGCGGTTCGCGGTGCAGGAGGCGTTCATCGCCGTCACGCACTTCTCCGGCGCGATCGGCCTGAAGGCGAACAAGTACCTCGGGCTCGGCGCCGGCGTGTCCTACGTCCTGGGCATGGCCGAGATCTCCAAGGTCCAGGACTTCGGCGCGCTCTCGGACTTCGGCGACGGCCTCACCCGCCCGCCCGTGTCGCAGCCCAACGAGTTCGGGCCGGACGCCCCGACGGAGGTCCGCGAGCTCGACGTGCTCGGCCGCCCGGTGAAGCTGCAGAACGCCGTCGCCCACACGGTGACCTTCAACCTGGGCCTGGCCGTGAACCCCACGGACGCGCTGCGCCTCGCCCTGACCTACCAGCACGGGGCGGACGTCGACTTCGAGGGCGACTTCGTCCTCGACATGGACGACGACTTCTTCACGGGCGACCTGGAGCACGTGGGGCTGAAGTTCAAGCCCACGGTCACGGGCGACGCCCACGTGCGGATCCGCCTGCCCAAACGCATTGGCGCCGCCGCAGGCTACGACGTCTCGGACCGGCTCCACCTGGAGCTGCGCGGGCAGTACGTGACCTGGTCGGACCTGAAGGCCATGTACGTGGAGCTCCACTCGCCGGATCTGGCCCAGCCCGCCCTGGGCCTGCCGCCGACCAGCAAGGTCGCGCTCCTGCGCAACTACGACGACACGGTCTCCCTCGCCGTCGCCGGGCGTTTCCAGCTCCAGCCGCGGGTGCATCTGCTCGGCCTCCTCGGCTACGACAGCCCGGCGAGCCCGGACTCGACCATCGACGCCTCGTCCCCGGACGGCCATCGCCTCACGTTCGGCGCCGGAGCCGGCTTCTCGCTCACGCGGGACACGAGCCTGATCGGGGATGCCCGGTTCATCACGCTCCTGCCCCGGACGGTGACCGGCTCGGACGACGACCTGGGCAACGGCGACTACTCCCTCTTCCTCGCGGCCGTGTCCGCCCACCTGCAGGTGAAGTTCTGATGCGCACGCCCAACGCACTGCACGCGGCGGCCCTCGGCGCCGGGGTCGGCCTCGCCCTCGCCGGTTGCGCCAATGCCGCCCCGGACGATACGGCCGAGACCGCCCTGGCCCCGGACGCCGCCCCGAACACGGGCGACGCCGCCACCGCGCCGCCCACCCTGCCGCCGCCCAACGCGGAGGGCGAGCGCGAGTACACGCTGGCCGTGGACCCGGACCCGCCGCCGCCCGTCGTGCTGGACATGAACCGGGACGAGGTCCGCGAGCTCCTGGGCTCCGTGGCCGACGAGATCCTGCTGCTGGAGCTGGACAGCTACCCGTTCCTGGTCAACGCGCTGGAGCAGGTCAAGAACGCCTGCGGCGACGCCTGGCGCAACGACGATCGCGATCCGCACCTGGACTGCAGCCTGACGGAGCTCGGCCGCTCCTTCGCCCGGGACGGCCTGGGCTGGGACCAGAGCCCCGAGTACGCGCTGGTGCGCCTGCTCACGATGAGCCCGTCCAACTCCGACGTCCGCGGCACCTCCATCGAGTTCCTGCAGGGCGTGTCGGACTTCCTGGGCATCGGCGGCGGCTTCGCGCAGATGCTCGCCGACAACCTGGAGATCGGGCGCACCGAGGAGTTCCTGGACACGGCCGTGGTGGCCTGGTCGCTGCAGCAGCACTACCTGGGCAGCCACCCGGGCATCACCGAGGGCGGCGGGATTCCCTTCACGCTCGCGGACGCCCTGAGCGACCTCTCCACCCTGGCCACCAAACTCGGCCCCACGCCGGACCACCCCGGTGTCGTCGCGCCCGGCTTCGTGCCGCATGGCGTGGTGCTCGGGCCCGAGTTCCGCATGAAGGTCACCGCCGACTCCAACATCCGCATCTTCGAGGGCCTGAGCCTCACCACCGGCCCCGGCCAGGTGAACGTGCTGCAGGACCGCCTGGGGCCGAACTACGACGACCCCCTCGAGTTCGACTTCGAGCGCGCGGACCGCTTCGAGATCAGCGGCCTGGCCGACAACCCCACGGTCGACCTCCGCATCGCCATCTTCGAGAACGGCGCCTTCGTGCCCGCCTGCGCCGGCGAGGACGCCTGCCGCGGCAACCTGCCCGGCACGCCCGTGGGTCCGGACAGCGTGTGGGCGCAGCCCGAGTGGCAGCTCGAGCCCATCGTCGCGGCGGCGGGCGTGAGGAAGTACGAGAACCTCGTCCACATGACCGAGTACGTGGACGGCCTCGCCACGGTGGAGATCGGCCAGGGGGACGCGCCGCCGGGCTGGATCCACTTCGGCGTGCCCTTCAACCTGGGCCCCAAGGACCAGTACGCCTGGGAGCTCATCCTCGAGGTCGCCGAGGTGGGCATGCACGGGCCGGAGGAGAGCCGCTTCGCCGAGGGCACGGCGGACGTCGCCTTCACGCTGACCAACGTGCCCGTGGGCATCACCGGCGCCGAGTGTTCGCAGGCCGTGCGCCCCTACTTGCAGGCCCAGCGGTCGCAGTTGGCGGACGCGATCCTGGGGAACTTCCGCGAGCGCAACGATCCGGTCGACTTCTACCTGACGCAGATCGACGACGGGCAGCTCGCCCTGGCCTTCGTCTCGCCGGACGACTTCGAGCCGGGCACGCCCTACCCCTGGCGCCACCCGGGCTTCTACGCCACGCCGGACCTGGCGCCGGGCAACAAACTCTCGGTGCTCAACATGGGCGGCTCCTCGGACACGCTGCACGAGAAGCTCCTCGTGAGCCCCGGCGAGCAGATCGTCTACGTGGGCGACCCGAAGGGCGCGACGTTCCGCCTGCGCATCTCTCCGGACCCGCTGGACGCCTTCCGCGTGCGCGTGGCCGTCCTGCAGGTGCAGACGGTGGTGCCGTGACGCGCGGTCTCCTGACGATCGCGGCGGGCCTGGCCTGCGCCGCCTGCGCCGCCACCCCCGTGGGCGAGGACGCGGACGAGGCCGCCGGCGCCCCCCTGGCGCTCCAGGAGACCCGCGAGCTCGAGCTGCGCTACCTGGAGTTCGACGTCCAGGGCTTCTCGCGCACGCTGAAGCTCGCCGACCTGCGGGCCGTGCCGCGGCCCATCCTGGACGACATCTGGCTGATGGACCTGGACCTGACCGGGTTCGTGGACAACGCGCTCTCGCAGATCGCCGCCATGCCGCCGGAGTCCCTGCCGGACGCCGCCGCGCGCAACCTGCAGCGCCTGATCACCATGACGCCCAACAACGTCGTGCTCGACGGCACCTCGATGGAGCCCCTGGTGGACCTCTCGCGGTCCATCGGCATCGCCCCCCAGGACGCCGTCAACGACCTGATGCAGGCCGAGGACCCCAACGCGCCGGTCATCCCGACCTCGATCGCCGCCGCCGTGCTGCTCGAGGACCTGATCGCCACGCACCCCAACGCGCAGTTCCGCGACGGCCCGAACGGCGAGGTGATCCCCATCGCCCCCCACGCCATGCCCATCCGCCTGGGGGACGTCGTCGACAACTTCGCCCGGCTCAACGAGCGCTTCGGGCCCGTGCTGCTGCCGGACGGCCGCACGCACCCGGGCATCGTGAAGGCGGCCAGCGGCTTCGCCGTGGTGGACGACCAGTTCGCCATGACGGTGCTCGTGAACGCCAACGCCCTGCCCTACAAGGGCGTGGACCTCGACCGGGCCGAGGTGGCCAGCGTCAACAGCCTGGGCAGCCAGATCGACCACGTCTTCCCGCTGGAGCGGCCGGACTGGCTCACGGTCACCGGCATGGTGGCGGTGCCGACCATCGGCTCGGTCACGATGGAGATCCGCGAGTCGCCCGAGTACTTCCCCCCCGGCACGGCGCGCGAGCCCCTGCCCTACGGGGACAGCCGCCTCTGGCAGACGGAGCCCTGGTTCATCGAGCGCATGGTCGGCGACATGGCCTTCACGCAGGCGAGCCGCATGCGCACGGACTGCGTCGTCTACGACGTGGCCAGCGGCGCCGAGGTGTTCCGCGCCTGCATGGACGACTCGAAGTGGGTCACGTTCGAGACCTTCAACAACGTGGGCATGCCCCCGGCGCCCAAATACATGTGGGACATCGTCACGGAGATGGCCCAGGTTCGCCTGCACGACCAGGGCCTGCCCGAGGGCACGGCCAACGCGCAGCTCACGCTCACGAACCTGCCCCTGGGCGTCGAGTCGGCCACCCTGGTCGAACAGATCCGCACGAACATCGCCGCACACCCGGCGGCCCTCCGCGAGCTGGCCGAGGCCACCAACCAGACCACACGCGGCGAGGCGGACTTCTACTACTACCGCCCGCAGGGGCTCGATCAGGACTGGCTCTACTTCATCACCGAGAGCGACATCCCCCGCACGGACTCCGGCGAACGTGCGCGCCCCTACACGTACGCCCACCCCGGCTTCTACGCGGACGCCGCGCTCACGCAGCCCGTCTCGGCGCCGACCCCCGTGGACGGCGACACCACACACCTGAAGTTCGAGGTCAAACCCGGGCAGGTGTTCTATGCCCAGGACGCCGCGGGCGGCATCTATCGCATCCAGGCCCGCGAAAAACCCGGGCGGCAGCGCATTCGCCTCGCGGTGACCCGAATCTCTTGAAACCCGGATTCGACCTGCGGCATCCCAGGTGAACCCCCGACACGCCATCGAAAGGCCAGAGACATGAAGACGAAACACGCGCTGTTCTCCCTCGCCCTCGCCCTCTCGTTCGTGCCCGCCGCCGCCCTCGCCTGCGCCGGCCACGGCGACGACGAGACCACCGCCTCGACCGCGCCTTACGGCGAGGTGGGCCTGGACGAAGTCGCCAAGCTCGTCCAGACCAAGGGCGCCACCATCGTGGACGCCAACAAGGCGGAGCGGTACGCCGCCGGCCACATCCCCGGCGCCATCCACACCCGCGCGGACGAGAACGGCAAGCTCACGGGCGCCGCCCTGCCGGCGGACAAGGCCACGAAGCTGGTCTTCTACTGCCACAGCGAGAAGTGCCAGGCCAGCCACATGGCCGCCAAGGCCGCCGTGGACGCCGGCTACACCAACGTCTTCGTCTTCCCCGCCGGCATCACCGGGTGGGAGAAGGCCGGCAAGGCCACGGAGAAGCCCACGGCCGCCAAGCCGACCGCCAAGGGCCAGGGCTGAGTCATTCGTTTCCAACCGCCGGGGGATCGGTGCATGATGCGCTGATCGTTCCTCTGGGGGTTCCACCGTGTCCGCATCGTCCGTCCCGGTCCTCGGCGCGACGCCGAAACGCCTGACGCTGCGCTTTGGTCTGTCGACGGCCTTCGTCACCATGGTCCTCTCGACGGCCGTGGTGATCTGCGGGCTGCTCCTGACCCGCATGCACGACATCATGCGGGCGGACCTGCGCCAGCGCATGCGCGACGTCGCCTCCATGGCGGCGATGGATCTCTCGGGGGACACCCACCGGCAGATTCGCGGCCGCGAGGACGAGGGCACGCCGACCTTCCTCGCGCTCAAGCGCCACATGCAAGCGGTCAAGGCCGCCGTGCCCGAGCTGCGCTTCGCCTACACCATCAAACGCGCCGCCGATGGCTCGATGGCCTTCTGGATCGACGCCGAGACGGACGCCGAGGGCAGCCACGTCGGCGACGAGGTCACGGTCGTCACCGAGACGCTGAAGCTGGCGTTCCAGGCCCCGACGCAGCCCTACGTGGAGCCGGAGTTCTACGCGGACAAGTGGGGCACCTGGCTGTCGGGGTACGCGCCGGTCTTCGCCAGCGACGGCACGCTGGAGTGCCTGGTCGGCGTGGACATCTCCGCCGCCAAAGTCGCCGAGGCCGAGTGGGCTGCGATCCGGGTACTCCTGCTGATCGCGGGGGCCATCACCCTCATCGTGGCCGTGATCGGCCTGTGGCTGAGCAACCGCATCGTGCACCCCATGGCGGTGCTCGAGGCCAACATGGCCAACGTCCGGGAGCTGCGGCTCGACGGCTCCGTGGAGATCCGCTCGCGGTTCCACGAGATCGTGCGCATGGCCGAGACCTTGAGCGCCATGAAGAGCGGCCTGCGGTCGTTCAGCAAGTACGTGCCCACGGAGCTGGTGCGCGAGCTCATCCACGATGGCGCCGAGGCCCACCTGGGCGCCCGCCGCGCCGAGCTGACCATCTTCTTCTCGGACATCGAGGGCTTCACCACCATCGCCGAGTCCACCACACCCGAGGGCCTGGCCGCCGACCTGGCCGACTACTTCGCCACCATCACGGGGACCATCCTCGAGTCCGGCGGCACGGTGGACAAGTACATCGGCGACTGCGTGATGGCCTTCTGGGGCGCGCCCCGGGCCGTGCCGGACCACGCCGCCCGGGCCGTGGAGACCTCGCTGCGGGTGCGCAGCCGGCTGGCCGAGCTCAACGCCCGCCGCGCCACCGAGGGCCGCCCCCCCATCGTCACCCGCATCGGCCTGTCCACGGGTGAGGTCGTGGTGGGCAACTTCGGGTACGAGGCCCGCATGAACTACACGGTGATGGGCGACACCGTGAACCTCGCCAGCCGGCTCGAGGGCCTGAACAAATACGTCGGCACCATGCTGCTCGTGTCCGAGTCCACCATGGCCGCCGCGAACGGGGCCATCCTGGGTCGCCTGCTCGGCGCCGTGGCCGTGAAGGGCAAACGCGAGGGCGTCCGCATCTGGGAGCCCGTGGCGATGCGCGCCGAGGCCGACGCGACGCTCGTCGGCCGCGTCGGCGAATGGAACGCCGCGGTGGAGCGCTTCATGGCCCAGGAGTTCGAGGCCGCCCTGCCCGTGTTCGAGGCCTGGGCCGCCCGCCACCCGGACGACGAGCCGGCCAGCCAGAAGATCGAGGCCTGTCGTCAGTTCATCTCGCTGCCGCCGGAGCCGACCTGGAACGGCACCGTGGTGATGAACACGAAGTAGGTCAGACCTCGGGGGTCAAGGGCCGGGGGGGCGCGCCCCCGCTCTCGGGCCGGGCGCGGGTGGCGATGAGCGAGGCGATGACGGCCACCGCCAGGATGCCGAACACGATGCCGAGCGAGGCCAGGACCGGCACCTTGTAGAAGTCGATGATGAGCATCTTCGTGCCCACGAAGAGCAGCACGAAGGCCAGGCCGGGCTTCAGGTACTTGAAGCGGTCCATCACGCCGGCCAGCATGAAGAACAGCGACCGCAGGCCCAGAATCGCGAAGATGTTCGACGTGAACACGATGAAGGGGTCGCGGGTCACGGCGAAGATGGCCGGGATGGAGTCCACCGCGAAGATCAGGTCCGTCGCCTCGACCGCCACCAGACACAGCAGGAGCGGCGTGGCCATGCGGACGCCGTTCTCCCGCACGATGAACTTGTCGCCGCGGTAGCCGTCCGTGACGGGCATGAGCTTGCGGAACAGACGCACCGCGAAGTTCTTGTCCGGGTCGACCTTCTCGTCACCGGCGCGCAGCAGCTTCAGGCCGGTCAGGGCCAGGATGCCGCCGAACACGTAGATGGCCCAGTGGAACTTCGCCAGGAAGGCGCCACCGGCGAAGATGAAGATGGCCCGCATCACCAGCGCGCCGAGCACGCCCCAGAACAGCACCCGGTGCTGCAGCGTGTCCGGCACCGCGAAGAACGTGAAGAGCACCAGGAACACGAAGATGTTGTCGACGCTCAGCGCCTTCTCGATGACGTAGCCGGTGGTGAACTCGAGGGCCCGGTCCGGGCCGAACATGAAGTAGACGCCGACGTTGAAGACCGCCGCGAGGCCGATCCAGACCACGCTCCAGGCGGCGGCCTCCTTCACGGAGATGCGGTGGGCGGTCTTGTGGAAGACGCCGAGGTCCAGGGCCAGCATGCCCAGCACGAACGCGATGAAGCCGCCCCAGAGGACCGGCGAGCCGATGGATTCCATGTGTTCTCTCCTTGCAGGTCGTTGACACACGGAATCTAGGGGCATCGGACGCATTGTTCTAATGGATAAATTGAGCGAAAAGCATAGAATCAAACTATGCAATGGCTCAACTACCATCACCTGCTCTACTTCTGGACCGTGGTGCGCGAAGGCGGCGTCAGCGCGGCCGCGCGCGTGCTGCACGTGGCGCAGCCCACCATCAGCGCACAGCTCAAGACGCTGGAGGACCAACTCGGCGAACCCCTGCTGGTGCGGGCCGGCCGCGGCGTGGCCATGACCGAGGTCGGGCGCACGGTCTACGCCTACGCGGACGAGATCTTCTCGCTCGGCCGCGAGATGATGGACACCGTGAAGAACGGCCTGCCCGGGCGCCTGGCGCGGCTGCGGGTGGGCATCGCGGACGTCGTGCCCAAGCTGGTGGCGCGCCAACTGCTCATGCCCGCGCTGCAGCCCCCCGTGTCGATGCAGTTGCAGTGCCGCGAGGACCGCCACGACCGCCTGCTGGCCGATCTGGCCGTGCACGACCTGGACCTGGTCATCACCGACCACCCGCTCGGGCCCGGCGAGCGCGTGCGCGCGTTCAACCACGGCCTGGGGGACTCCGGCGTGTCGTTTCTCGGCACCCCCGAGCTGGCCGAGCGCTGGGGGCGCGACTTTCCGCGCAGCCTGGCCGGGGGCGCGCCGTTCCTGATGCCGATGGAGACCTCGGGCCTGCGCCGCAGCCTGGACGCCTGGTTCGAGACCGAGGGCATCCGTCCGCACATCGTGGCCGAGTTCGAGGACAGCGCGCTTCTGAAGGTCTTCGGCGAGGCCGGGGCGGGACTGTTCTGCCTGCCCACCATCGTCGAGGCCGCCGCCGTCGCGACGCGCGGCGTGATGGTCGTCGGCCGCACGGAGGCCGTGCGCGAGCGGTACTGGGCCATCTCGCCGGAGCGGCGCCTGAAACACCCCGCCGTGCTGGCGATCTCCCAGGCCGCCCGGGAGGGGCTCGGCGCCCGCGCCTGAGATCGTGAACCCGCCCCGGTGCCCGATCCGTGAACGCCGGTTCACACTCGGCCCGCGCGACCGCATGGCGCCGTGGGTCGGCGACGGCACGGAACGTGTAATCCAAGTCTCCCGTTCGCGGCCGCAGTCCGGCCGCCCAAAGAACGGGAGGTGGTATGCAGAAGAATCTCGAAGGACGACGTCGGGTGGGCCAGGGCGGGGCGTGGGTGCTCGTCGTGGCGCTCGCGGTCACGGCATGCGGGCAGGACGCGGCGGGCGGAAGCGACGGCGCGGGGCCGGGGTCGGGCAACACCACCGGCGGCGGGGCGGCGGACTCGGGCTCGGGGCAGAGCTTCGGCGAGGACGGCTACGGCGGCGAGGGCACGGGCGGGGCGTGGAGCGAGCCGGAGTATGGCGGCACCCCGTCGGGCGGCGCTTCGGGCGGCGGGTACGGCGGCGCATACGGCGGCGCCGGCGGCTCGGACGAGTGGTACGGCGGGGCCGATGCGGGCTTCGCCGCGGGGGGCGCCGGCGGCGGCGGCGGCGGTGGACCGACACCGAGCACCAACATCGGCTTCTCCGGCGCCCAGGACTTCGGCTACGTGCGGCGGCTGCTCCAGGACGGCGTCGTGCCCGAGAGCGGCGACATGGAGGCCCAGGGCTTCTTCGCCGAGCACCACACCGCCCTGCCCCCGGCGGACTGTGGCGAGCGCGTCTGTGTGCACGCCATGGTGGGCGCCATGGGCAACCTGATGACGGGCGCCAACTGCACCATGCTGCAGATCGGCCTGAACTCGCCCATCGCCGCCAACCCGGACAACCGCCCGCCGCTGAACCTGACGGTGGTGGTCGACGTGTCCGGCTCCATGGCCGACGAGAACAAGATCGACTTCGTCCGCCTCGGCCTCGCCCAGATGGTCGACACCCTGCGCGACGAGGACCAGATGGCCATCGTGGCCTACGACGACGTCGCCGAGGTGCGCCTGGAGATGACGCCGCTGCTGCGCAACCGGGCCGAGCTGCGCGCCGTCGTCGACGCCCTGCAGCCCGACGGCTCGACCAACATCTACGACGGCCTGGAGACGGGCTACCGCCAGGCCTTCGCCAACTACGACAGCGGTCGGCAGAACCGCCTGATCTTCCTGTCCGACGGCCAGCCGACGGCGGGCAACGTCGACCCGGTCGACATCCTGGCGATGAGCGAGCGCTACAACAGCGACGGCATCGGCCTCACCAGCGTGGGCCTGGGCACCAGCTTCAACCTGCCGCTCATGCAGGGCCTCGCCGAGCAGGGCGATGGCAACTTCTACTTCGTCGAGGACGTGGGCGCCGTGGCCGAGGTCTTCACGCAGGAGCTGGAGTACTTCACCGTGCCGGTGGCGTTCGACCTGCAGATCGACGTCCAGGCCGGCGACCACTACGGCTTCGGGCGCGCCTTCGGGACGTCGCGCTGGCAGGACGCCCCCGGCGGCAACGGCGGGTCGCTCTCGATGCCCAGCGTGTTCCTGGCCCACCGGCTCGCCCACGACGACGTGACCCCCGGCGGCGGCCGGCGCGGCGGCGGCTCGGCCCTCATCCTGGAGTTCATGCCCCGCGACGACGCGCCCGCCGGCCTGCCCAGCAGCCGCGTGGCCACCGTGAACTTCCGGTTCCGCGAGCCCGGGTCCAACGAGATCATCACGCAGACCGTATCGGTCGAGCTGCCCTTCGGGCCGGACGCCCTGCCCCGGGTCGGGCACTTCGACAACCCCATCGTGACCAAGAGCTTCGTGATGCTGAACATCTTCACGGCCATGCAGCTCGCGGCGGACCTGTTCCACCTGGACCACACGGTCCGCACCGCGGAGCGCACGCTGCAGCGCGTGATGAACGCGGTGCGCGACTACAACGACGGCCTGAACGACGGTCAGGGCGACGTGGACATGCAGTACGACTTGGAGCTGCTGCAGCTCTTCGTCGACGTGCTGGTGCGCAACGGCGCGCCGCCGGACCCGCCGCCCCCGCCCAGCGACGAGGACTGGCCCTGCGACTGAGCCCGAGCGCCCTTACTGGCCTTCGTGGTGGGAGACGACGTCGGCGCGGACCGAGCTCGTCTCGAAGAACGAGAGCTTGCTGGCCATGCGGTCGTTGGAGAGCGCGCCGGAGCACGCCTGCCCGGCGCCGTCGCCGTTGAAGTCGCCGCAGGCGCCCGCCCAGTACCAGGGTCGCCCGTTGACCTCGGCGGGCAGGAACGGCGCGTCCGCCGGGGGGTTCTGGTTGGCGGTGCCGGCCACCAGGTAGTACTGGAACCACACCCGCCCGGCGCTCTGAAGGCTCAGGTCCCGCCAGGGGCTGTTGGCCGGCGGGTTCCAGGCCTCCTTCGCCTCGAAGGGGATCACGGCCGGGTGCAGCGCCGGCTGCAGCGTGCCGCAGTACTGCCCGAAGCTCTGGAAATAGCTCTCCTGCGCCGCCCGCACCGCCCCGAGGAACTGCACCGCCTCGGAGTTACGCGCGGCGTAGGTGTACTTGCGGTACGCGAAGAGCGCCAGGACGGCGAGGACGCCGAGAATGACGACGACCACCATCAGCTCGACGAGGGTGAAACCTCTGCTCCGCGTACGCTGCATGTCCTGATTCTCCTGGCGTGGGCCCAGCCCCTGGGCGCGATGACGACCGTTCCGTTCGGCCGGGAGTTCAGCAAGGCGCGTGCCACGGCCCGGGGCGTCTCCGGGCGAGCAACGACGGCCGGAGCACCCGGCGGCCGTGCGCAAAAAGTAGCCGGTCGGCTACTCTTTTCCGGGCGAGGCCCAGGCCGCCAGGGCCACGCCGAGCGCGAGGAGCCCGCACAGCGCCACCTCCTGCACGAGATCACCGAGCAGGTTGTTGCCCGCGTGGCCGACCAGCAGGACCCCGGCGACGAAGGCGAGCACACAGGCCAGGCGCCCCCGGCCGAGGGCGACTGTGGCCGCCAGCGCCTCGACGAGCGCGCCCGGGGCCGCCCAGACGCGGGCGGCGACGCCCAGCGTCAGCAAGGGCAGAAGCAGGTACTTGGCGGTCGTGAGCAGGCCGTTGATCGACCAGGAGTCCTCCACGGCGGAGCCCTCGGCGACCCAGGCGAAGAAGTACTGGAACCGCACGCCGGGCGCGCGGGCGCCGAAGCTCGCCCAGGCGCAGAGCCAGAGGAGCACGAGCAGCCCCACCCCCCGCAGGGCCGGCGAGGCCGCGATCGTGGCCCGGGCGAAGGCCAGCGCCAGGAGCACCACGCCGAGCATGGGCGCCAGGAGAGGGGCGTCCGACTCGAAGAAGAAGCGCATCGCCGCGGGCAACACGGCCAGCCCGAGGGCGTCGAACCGCGGCGCCCGCAGACCGAGCAGCAGCAGGGGCAGCGCGGCCACGCAGGGCAGGAGCCAGACGAGCGCGGGCAGGCGCGGCACCAGGGCGAAGAGCGCCGCGCCGACCAGGGCGCCGAGCGCGAGCCGCCGGCAGTCGGCCTTGGGGGCCAGGGACACGAGCGCGCCAGCGAGGGCGGCCCAAAGCAGCGCCAGCACGAGCGTCGCCGGCACGGCGGAGAGCAGGGCGCGCCAGGCGTGGAAGCGGAAGAGCTGGAAACCGCCCATGTCCATGCGGCGGAAGGTCAGCGCGAGCCCCACGGCGACCAGCGCCCAGACCAGCCCGGTGCGGGTGCCGGCGACCGGTGCCGCTCGCGCGCGCGCCGCCAGCACCGCCCCGGCGAGCACCAGCCCCAGAAGCGCCGCAGACGCCCCGCCGAAGGGGTAGACGGTCGGCAGCGCCAGGAGCGCCCCGCCCGCCACCAGGGCCGTCGGGGACGCGTCCGGACCGAGCGCGCGCACGCCCGGATGGGTGACGCGAAGCCACACCGCGCCCGCCAGCGTGGTGGCGAGCCCCGTCGCGACGTTCTGCAGGTCGGCGAAGCCGCCTTGCAGCACCGGCCGGAGATCCAGGTAGGCCAGCCCCCCGGCGAAGGCGAGCGCCAGCCCGACCCAGGCGACGCCCGGCACGCGCCCCCGCCGGGTCTCCGCCGCGAGGAGCGCCAGGCCGAGCAGCGCGACCAGGGCCCACCGGGGAAACGGGCGGTTGCTGCCCGCGGGCATGGGGTGGCGGATCTGCTTGGGCAGGGGCTCGCCGGCGAAGTACTGGCGCACCCAGGGCACCTCTCCGTACTGCACGCCGAACAGCGCGCCCCAGAGCCCGGCGTGGTCGGTCATGGTCATGAAGCGCCGCGCCGGCCGGGCGTCGAAGCGCGGCCCGGTGTAGACGGCGTAGGTGGGCACGGAGAGGCCCGGGGCGTGGCGCCCGTCCGGCGTGTGGCCGTGGTCGCCCAGCACGACCACGTGGTCCGTGGGTCGCAGCCGCCCGCGCGCCGTGGCGATGGCCGCGTCGATGCGTTTGAGCATGCGGCGGTAGCGGCGGCCGTCCCCAGCGCGGTGGGCGACGGCGTCGGCCTGGACCAGGTGGATCACCACGAGGTCCAGCTCGTGGGCGTCGAGGGCCTCCAGACCGGCGTCGATCGTGGCCTCGGGCCCCGGCGTGCGGACGAGGCGCACCCAGTCGAAGGCCCCCGTCGCGCCGCGCACGAAGGGGTCGCCGATGAAACCGAGCCGGTGACCGCGGGCGCGCAAAGCCTCGAGCACACCCGTCGGCCCGCCCCCGGCCTCGCCCCCGAAGTTCCGCGCGAGCGTCGCCAGCGAGGCCCGGTCCCAGCCCGTCGTCATCGCCTCGAAGCAGGGCACGCTGGTGGCGTCCGCGCAGGCCGTGACGTGCCCGTGCAGCGCGGTCGGCAGGCGCTTCACCAGCTCCGGCATGGGGCTCTTCGGGCCCAGGTCGCGGTCCGAGAGCGAGTCGACCCAGAACACGACCAGGCGTGTGTCCGGCGCGCCCTCGGGGGCATCGCGCACGGCCATCTCGGCCGGCGGCCAGGCCCACTCGACGAGCAGCACGGCGCCCAGGGCCAGCGCGAGCGTCCACAGCGCCCCCCGGAGCACCGCCGAGCGGAGCGGGTTCGGCGCCACCTGCGGGACATCGGACGCGGCCACGGCCGCAGGGTGTCACAGCCGGGTCGGCGTTGCCAGCGGCCCCGGCCTTTGCCATCTTGCCGGATCATGACCGACCGCTCGCCCGATCCCGCCGGTTCGTCCGTCAACCTGGAGCCCGAGTGGCTCGCGGCCCTCGGGTCCGAGTTCGCGCAGCCCTACATGGCCGAGCTCAAGGCGTTCCTGGTCGCCGAACGCGCCGCCCACACCGTGTATCCGCCCGGCCGCGACATGTTCAACGCGTTCTGGTACACGCCGCTGAGCCGGGTGCGGGTGGTCATCCTGGGGCAGGACCCCTACCACGGCCCGAACCAGGCCCACGGCCTCTGCTTCTCCGTGCGCCGCGGCGTGCCCCCGCCGCCCTCGCTGGTGAACATCTTCCAGGAGCTGCGCGACGACGTCGGCATGCCCCGCCCGAAACACGGCGAGCTCACGCACTGGGCGCAGCAGGGTGTGATGCTGCTCAACACCTCGCTCTCCGTCCGCGCCGGGCAGGCCGCGTCGCACCAGGGCAAGGGCTGGGAGCGGTTCACGGACCGGGTGATCGAGATCCTGAACCGCGACCGTGAGGGCCTCGTGTTCGTGCTCTGGGGCTCGCCCGCGGGCAAGAAGGCCGGCATGATCGACGGCCGCCGCCACCTGATCCTCACGGCGCCGCACCCCTCGCCGCTCTCGGCGCACCGGGGTTTCTTCGGGTGCCGCCACTTCTCGCGCATCAACGAGCACCTGGTGCAGCGCGGCGGCGCGCCCATCGACTGGTCGCTGCCCGAGTGATCGGCGCCCAGCTCGCCGCGCCGTTCCGCGCCTTCGCCGCCTTGCGGGTCGTGCCCCGAGGCGCGCGCCCGCTGCTGCTCCTGTATCTGGGCCTCGCCGCGCTGGTGTTCACGGCCGTGGGCTGGGGCATGACCGTGGGCCGCCCGGCCCTGACGCAGGCGGCGCTGCGCTACGTCTTCCCGGCGGAGTGGCTGCCCTGGGTGGAGCCGCTGATGCGCGGCCTCGCCGAGTCGCAGGCGGACCTCGTGTTCGTCAACGCGACCCTGATGACCGGCGTGGCCTGCGTGGCCGCGCTGCTGTTCCCGCTCAAGGAGCGCCTGTCGCGGGCGTTCGAGGCAGGCCAGACCTGGGCGCCGCCCGGGCCGGTCGCCGAGCTCCCCCTCGCGTTCCAGGTCTTTGAAGAAACTCGACTTTTCCTGGTGTACGTGTCGCTTCAGCTCACGTTCTTCTGGATCGGCCTGAGCGCCGACCCGACGCGCCGGGCCGTGGCGACCGCGCTGAGCACGGTCTTCCTGTGGGCACAGTTCGGTCTGGACTTCGGCGCGCCGGCCCTGCAGCGGCGGGGCGGCCGGTATGCGGACATCGTGCGCGCCTTCGTGCGGCGGCCATTGGCGGTGCTGGGTTTCGGTGCCCTGCTCTCCGCCCCGGCGCAGCTCGCCGGCCTCGCCCTCGCCCGGGGGGCCGCCGAGGCGCCCGTGCGCGCCCTCGCCATCGTCTTCGCGGTCACGCTGGCCGTCCTGCCGGCCGCCGTTTTCGCCGGCACGCGCCTCGCCGCCGACTTCGTGCAACCGGACCCCGCGCCGCTGGGCGTCGCCCCCCTGCGCGGTCTGCGGCGCGTCGCCGGGCACGTCGCCGTGCTCGCGCTCGTCGTCGTGAACCTGGCCTCGGCCGGGCTCGCCCTGCGCACACTTCACCACATGAGTCAGGTGCTCAAGTGCCAGTACGACGTCGTGCCCGACTCGTGGCGCGTGCGGACCGGCCTGCTCGATCCGCTCCTGACCGAGCGGGTGGACGTGGACGCCTCGATCGAGGTCGACGTCTTCAATCCCACGCCCTTCGACCTCGACCTGCGCCACCTGGCGCTGGACATCCGCCACCGGGGCGAGACCCTGGCGACGCCGACCTTCGGCGGCCTGACCGTGCCGGCGGGCGCGCGGCGCCGCGAGCGCGTGACGCTGAAGATCCCCGTGGCCCTCTCGACGCTGGGCCGCGGGCTCGCGCTGTTCGAGCCGGGCTGGGAGGTCCGTCTGCGGCTGCGCGTGCTGCCCGGCACGGAGCTGCCCCTGACGCTGCTGCGCCCCCCCGTTGACACCTCCGGCCGCCCGGCGGATGCTCGGTGACAGGCCGCATGAACGACACCCCCTCGCCCCTGGCCGTCGGCCTCGCCCTGTTCGCAAGGCTCGAGGCCGCCGGCATTCGCCACTGCCACTGGAAACACAACGACCGGCTGGCCGCGGCGCTCTCCGGCGCCACGGCCCTGGATCTCCTCGTGGACGCCGATCGCGCCGCGGACGCCGACCGCGTGCTCCTCGACCTGGGGTTCCGGCGCTTCCGGGCCGCGGCCTGGGGGCGATTCCCCGGCCTCTTCGACTGGATCGGCTTCGACGCCGCCACGGGCCGCCTGCTGCACGTGCACCTGTACCACCAGCTCCTGACCGGCCGGATGCACGTGAAGGAGCACGGGCTGCCCTGGGCCCACGTGGTGCTGGACGCGCGGGTGCGGCACCCGCAATTCGGCGTGTACGTCACGCACCCGGCTCTGGAGCTGGTGATCCTGCTGGTCCGCACGGCGTTCAAGGTGGCCGAAACGGGCCTGCCGGGCCGCCCGCGCCCGGTCGCCGCCGAGACGCAGCGCGCGTTCGAGGCGCTGCTGGCCGGCGTGGACCTCCGCGAGGTCGAGGTCTGGGCGCACCAGGTGCTGCCCCCGGCGGACGCCGTGGCCGTGCTGGGCATCCTGCTCTCGCGGCGCCACCTGGAGCCGGCGGCCCTGGCCGAGGTCCGTCGCCGCGCGGCCGCCGCGCTGGCCCGCCACCGCCGGATGCCCGCGCTCGTCGCCGCGGTGCGCAGCCCGCTCAACGCCGCCTGGTTCGCCGTCACCCAGGCGGCCCGCGGCCTCGCCCCGGATCTTCAGCTCGGCAAGCGCCTGGAGCCCGCGGGTGTGCTCGTCGCCGTGATCGGGGCCGACGGCGCCGGCAAGTCCACCATCGCCGCCGAGCTGGCGCGCTGGTTGGCCTGGAAGGTGGACGCGCGGACGCTGTACCTGGGGGTGGGCGAGGGCCCCGGCGGCCTGCGCGTGCGCGCGCTGCGGCGGCTCTCCCGCTCGGCGGCGCGGCCCGGGGCGGCGCTCCTGCGGGACGTGGGCGCCGGCGTGCTGCACAACGCCATGGCCGACGAGCGCATCGCCAAGCTGCGCCGGGCGGCGCGGTTCCGGGCGCGGGGCGGCGTGCTCCTCACGGACCGGTTCCCGCAGTCGCAGTTCCCCGGCATCTACGACGGCCCGCGCACGACCCGGAGCGACCACGACTCGGTCTTGCGGCGGGCGTTCGCGCGCCGCGAGGCCGCGCTGTACCACCAGATGGCCGAGATGGCCCCCGAGGTCGTGATCAAGCTGCACGTGCCCCCGGCCGTGGCCATCGCGCGAAAACCCGGACACGATCCGCGGTCGATTCAACGCAAATGCGACCTGACGGTGGCCCTGGAGTTCCCGCGCTCCGCCGTCTTCGACGTGGACGCCGCCCGCCCCCTGGACGAGGTCCTGCTCGACTGCAAGCGGCTCCTCTGGGCGCACCTGTGATGCCGGCGTGGCCCACGCCGCCGGCCGCGGACGCCGGGCCGTTCTTCGTGGAGCTGGCGGGCCTGCCCGGCGCCGGCAAGTCGACCCTGACCGCCGCGTGGCTCGCGGTCCTGTCGCAGCGCGGCGCCCGGGTCCGCCACCTCGCGCCGCCGGCGCCGCCCGCGCCCGGG
>CAINDO010000199.1 GCA_903847385.1 uncultured Myxococcales bacterium | reverse complement strand
GTCCGCCGGGGTCGACGCCGCCGCCCGGCCCGCCGCCGCTCTCGCCGCCGCGTCCGCCGTTGCCGACTTCACCACCGCGGCCGCCGCCCTGACCGCCCCGGCCGAGGTCCTCGAGCATCGGGGCGGCGTCGGCGCCGCCCTGGCCCGACGGGTCGTCTCCGCCACCGCCGCCTCCACACGCGCTCAGGAGCGTCAGCGCCGCGATTGCACATGCACCCGCGAGTCTCGCCGTCATGTCGCCTCCCCGGCTCCTGCCCGGAGCCATCCCAGGTCTCACACGCGTTCAGAAGCCAGCGTAGCGAAAGATGCGGGCCCCGGAGCTGGCGATGTACAGCCCGCCCAGCGCGATGACCAGGAGCTGCCCGAACACGAGCACCTGCAGCCACATGCCCAGGCGGCGCGCGCGGCGCTCGGGCGGCGTCTCGGCCGTCATGGCCGGCACCCGGTGCCCGGCGTGGTCACGCAGGCGCGCAGCAACGGCGCGAGCCGGTCGGCGAGCGCGCTCTGGTAGCGGGTCATGGCCGCCTCCGTCACGAAGTGGGTGTGGTCGTAGAAGTCGCCGGGCTCGACGCGCGCCTCGGCGTCCAGAGACACATACTGTGCGCCGTTTCGCCCGGCCATGTCGCGCACGCGGGACTCCACTCCGGCCACCAGCGGCGCGACGCGCTCGCGGGCCCGGGGGTGCATCACGGCGTCGAGCAGCACGACGCTTCGGCGCCCGCCGGCGGCGAGCCGGGGCAGGGCCGCGTCGAGCGCGGTCAGGTTGGCCTCGGTGATGGGCGTCGGGTCGTCCAGCAGCGCGACCAGCGTGTCCAGGCCCTTGACCCAGCGCCTCTCCGTCCAGGGCGTGCGTCCCAGGTACCGGTGCCGCGCCAGGGCGATGGGGCCGGTGAAGGGCCGCCACAGGAGCTGCGGCCGCGTGACGTAGAACTGCAGGTGGTCGAGAAGGTACACCCCCGCCCGGTGGGGCGGCGTGAAGCCCAGGTCCGCGCCGCGGGCGTCCAGGGCCGGGGCGTCGATGGCCAGGTTGGGGTGCTCGAAGCGGTCGAGCGTGGTGGCGCGCGGGCGCATCAGCCGGGCCGCGCCGGCGCCGATGACCAGCACGCCGGGCGTCTCGGTGGGCAGCAGATCCAGCAGCGCCAGCGACTCGAAGAGCTCCTGCCCCGAGGTCGTCAGGTCGTGGACCTCGAGGCGGTCCTCGGGCACGCCCAGGCGGCCGGCCAGGTCCGTACGCAGCGAGTCCGCGCCCACCAGCGCCTCGCGCAGGCTCGACGCCCCAACGAGCACCACGGCGGGCCGCGTGCCCGCCGTGCGGGCCATCTGCAGCGCGGCCACCGTGGTCGAGGCGCCGTCGTCGCCCGCGTGGCGCGCCACCACACCCGCCGGCAGGGCGGCGACGCGGTCGGGCGTGACCAGGGCCGCCAGGAGCGCCAGCTCGGCCAGCGCGAAGGCGAAGATGCCCAGGGCCGTGGACAGGCGGACGCCGGTCAGGCCGTCCATGAAGGCGGAGAGGGGGCTTCGTTCGCTCATGCCGGAATCCCCACGCCGAACAGGCCCAGGAAGAAGCGGAGGCCGGCGTAGAGGCCGAGTTTGTCCGTGAGCGTGAAGGCCCAGGGCGCGATGACGGCGCCGACCGTGACGAGCCGCAGCACCTGGCGTTTGGCGAAGGCCGGGGGCTTCGGTTTGATCTTCAGGCGGCGGCGGCGCATCTGAAGGCGCTGGTACAGGGCCAGGCTGGTGCCGTGGATGAGACCCCAGATGGCCCAGGCCGGCGATACGTTGTGCCACATGCCCATCACGAACATGGAGCAGTAGCCGGCCAGCACCGGGTTGCGCGTGAGGCCGAGCATCGGCATGTACACGTAGTCCATGCACCAGCGGAGCAGCGAGATGTGCCAGCGCCGCCACCACTCGGTGATGTTCGTGGCCAGGAAAGGCCGGTCGAAGTTCTCCTGCAGCCGGTAGCCGAGCAGCGCCGAGCCGCCCAGCGCCAGGTCCGAGTAGCCGGAGAAGTCGAAGTACAGGTAGACCAGATTGCCCACGATGTGGCCCCACAGGCGCCAGGTGGGCGGCACGTGCTCGGCGTGGGCGATGGAGTCCACGCTCACCAGGGCCAGCAGGCGCGTGCCCAGAAGCTCGGCGATGCAGAACTTCTTGATGAGGCCGTGGGCGATGCGGGTCAGGCCGAAGGCGACGTCGTCCTTCGTGAGGCGCTCGCGTCGCCCGGCGGTGAAGTTGTCCCACCGCTCGATGGGGCCGGCCAGGAACGCCGGGAAGAGCAGCAGGTACTGGGCGAAGCGCAGGGGCTGCGGGGGCCCGAAGCTGCCCCGCGAGAGCTCCACGACCACGTGGATGAGCTTGAAGGCGAAGTACGAGAGCCCCAGGGGCGCGACCAGCAACGCGGCGTGGCCCGTGAGCGGCAGCAGTTGCCGGAACGCGACCAGCGTGACGACCAGGAACACCACCAGCCCGCGCGTGAGCAGCGTGTTGTGCGGCCGGTCCGGCCCCAGGCGCGGCGCGGCGGCGAGCACCACGCCCATGAGCGCCAGCACCACGGCCACGGCGCGCAGGTCCCACTGGGCGATCAGGATCAGCGAGAGGCCGAGGACGAGCACGTCCCGGGCGCGGCCGGCGAAGGCCGCGAACCCGGCGCCGGCGGCGATGGCCAGCCAGTACGCCAGGGTGCCGATCACGGCCGCGCGCTCACTTCCCCTCGGCGTCGCGGTGTTTCATCGCGGAGAGCATGTGGGCGAGCTCGAGCTGGCGGCGGGCCTCCTCGGGGGAGGGGCCGGTCAGCCGCTTCAGGGGCTCGTAGCCGGCCCGCACGGCCGTCTCGTTCACGATGGCCCCCAGGTCCGAGAGCGTGTGTTTGGACACGCGTTTCCAGCGGCCCACGCTGCTCTGGTCGACCTTGGAGCGCTCCATGACCTTCCAGTCGCCGAAGCCCACGGTGCTGCGGTCCTCCATGCTGCGCGCGACCGCCTCGGTGTCCCAGGCCAGGCCGAAGTGGGCGCACAGGGGGCCGAGCGTGGCGTCCGGCTCGGCCACGAGGTCCTCGTAGCGCAGCACGAAGGTCTGCTCGGGGCGGCGGGCGGCCAGGTCGAGCATGGTCTCGGTGCCGTGCACCCAGGCCCGCGCCAGCGCGTGCAGCAGGTTCGGCTCGGCCCGCATGAAGGCGTGCAGCTCGTCCGGGAACCGCTGCGTGTAGATGAGCAGGTCCTGCAGGCTCAGCACGACGTCCACCGGGTGGCGCAGGATGCACAGGTAGCCCACGGCCTCGCCGCAGAGCTGCTCGATGCCCGGCACGTTGAAGACGTTGTGGGCCGTCTTCTCCAGCCACATGCGCTTGTCCTGCCGCGCGGCGTACTCGCGCAGGAACGACAGGCAGAACTCGCGCGTGCGGTGCAGGACCTCTTCTTCGGAGAACCCGGCGAAGGCGAGGCCGCTGATGGGCCCCATGCGCAGGCCCTCGGACATGGGCTCCGCCGTGAGGAACCGCGCGCCGCCGCGCAGCACGTAGCTCTCCGGGGGGGCGGCGATGTCGCGGTGACCGCCCAGCAGGCGCTGCAACAGCGTGGTGCCCGAGCGGGGCAGCCCCAGGACCACGAGGCCCTCGCGGGGCGTGGGGGTGTCGGTCATCGGGGGGAAACTCCTGCCGCGAGCATGGCCGCGAGGGCCTTGCGGTCGACCTTGCCGTTGTCGTTGAGCGGGAACGCGGTCAGCACGTGGCACTTGGCCGGCACCATGTAGGCGGGCAGGCGGGTCGCCACGGCGGCGCGCAGGGCCTTGGGGGTCATCTCCACGCCGGCGACGAACCCGACGATGGCGTCGTACCCGGCGTCCGACTTGGGGTGGCCCAGCGCCACGGCGAAGTCCGTGCCCGCCGCCGCGCACAGGGCGGCCTCGACGTCCCCCAGCTCGATGCGGTGGCCGCGGACCTTGATCTGCGAGTCGGCCCGCCCGAGAAAAGTCATCGGGCGGTCGCCCACGGGGCGGCGCACCAGGTCGCCCGTGCGGTAGTGGAGCGTGTCGCGCCCGGTTGGCACGACGAAGGCCGCGGCCGTCTTGTCGGCGTCGCGCCAGTAGCCCAGCGTGACCTGCGGGCCGGCCATCAGGAGCTCGCCGATCTCACCGGGGGCGACCTCGCGCAGGCCCTCGCCGGCGACGTAGGTGTCCATGTCCGGGAAGGCCTCGCCGATGGGCACGAGGCCGTTCTCACACTCGCCCGGGGAGCGCTCTGCGTCCCAACGATACAGGCGGCAGGCCAGCGTCAGCTCCGTGGGGCCGTACAGGTTCTCGACGACGGAGTTCGGCGCGGCCAGCGCCCAGGCGCGGGTCATGTCGGCCGGCAGGGCCTCGCCGCAGAACAGGCTCACCCGCAGGTGCGGGAACGCCCCGGGCTCCAGGAACCCGAGCTGCTTCAGCACCACCCCGCGCGAGGGCACGGCGAAGAACACGGTCAGCCGCGCGGCCTCGATGTACTCCGCGGGCATGAGCATCTGCTCGGGTGTGGGGCAGCACACGCAGGCGCCCACCCACCACGCGCCGAACAGATCGAAGCCGTGCAGGTCGAAGCCGAGCTCGAAGAGCTGCGAGAAGCGATCCTCGGCGCTCAGCCCGTAGCGATCGATCACGATGTGCATGAAGGCGGCCAGATTGCGCTGGGCGACCATCACGGCCTTGGGCGTGCCCGTGCTGCCCGAGGTGAAGAGCAGGTTGCCGATGGCGTCCGGCCCGACCTCGGGCGGCGTGAAGCCCTCGGGCCCGCGCATCGCCTCGGGCCCGATCAGGCGGTGCGGCGCGGGCAGCGTCGGCCGCTCGGCGCCCTCGGCGTCCGGGCAGAGCACGGTGATCGGGCGGTCGGCCAGGGCCAGCACCGGCAGCAGTTTGGGCAGCCCGTGGGCGTCCACGACCAGCGCCTCGATCTCCGACCGGTTCAGCATCACCGCCAGGCGGTCCGGCGGGAAGTCCGGGTTCAGGGGCACGTAGCCGTGGCCGCGCAAGAGCGTGCCGAGCACGCCGGCGTAGGCCGTCAGCGAACGATGGGCCAGCACGCCGGTCAGGGGCTGCGCGGGTTGCGGGACCTCGGCCGCCAGCGTGGCGGCGATGGAGGCCGCGTGGGCGTGCAGCGCGCGGTAGGTCCACGTCGTCGTGCCGAGCGCGAGCGCCGGCCGGTCGGGACATCGAGCGACGCTCGCCAGGAAACCTTCCTGGAGCGTGCGCGGCGCGGGCGTCACTTGGCCTTCTTGCGCTCGGCCAGGCGCAGGATGCGGTCGATCGTGTCCAGGTTGTTCAGGTTCACGTCCCCCGGGGAGAGCCGGATGCCCGCGGACTTCTCCACGTGGCCCACCAGCGTGACCATGGCGAACGAGTCCAGGAGCCCGCCGGAGAACAGGGGCGTGTCGTCCGCCACGGGCTCGTCCAGATCGAGCTCGGTGCGCAGGAAATCCAGCAGGGAATCGCGGTCGAGTGCCATGTGAAATCAACTTCCGGTGACGTTTGGCGAAGCATGTAGGGCGACGCTCCGAAGGCTGTCAAGACTCACGGACCCCGCCGCCCCGGGCCCTGTCCCAGCCTTCGGCCCGTTGCGTCGCCCGCCCGCGCCGCCTAGGGTGCCGCCATGTCGAACGAGCCCCCCGCGTCGAACCCCGCCGACCCCCGCCGCCCGCACCTGCGCCCGCTCCAGACCACGGACGTGGACTGGCTCACGGACATGATCACGGACCGCACGCGCGTGGGCCCGCACAACTGGGGCGGCCCCGTGGACGCCGCGGCGGTGCGGGCGCGCCTGCTCTCCGTCGCGCACGCCGGGGCCGCGCCCACCGTCGAGCGCGGGCGGCTGATCGTCGCGCTCGACGCGGACACCCCCATCGGCAGCGTGTCCTGGGCGGGCGTACGCTGGGGGCCGTCGACCGAGAGCGTGTGCCCGTCGATCGGCATCGCGCTGCTGCCCGAGTTCCGGGCGAAGGGGCACGGGAGCGTGGCCCAGCACCTGCTCGCGCGGCACCTGTTCGACACGCTGCCCATCGGGCGCGTGCAGGCGGACACGGCCGTGGACAACCGCGCCGAGCGCAAGGCCCTGGAGCGCGCCGGCTTCACCTGCGAGGGCCTGATCCGCGCCGCGGAGTTCCGCAACGGGCGCTTCGTGGACCACCTGCTCTACGCCGTGGTCCGGGGCGAGATTCCCGGCACCTGAGCGGCGGGTCAGTCGTTCGGCGCGCCCGCGCAGATCCACGTCGAGATCGCTTCGATCTGCGCCTGGGCCAACGGCCCCGCGCGGGGCATGCGCCCGCCGAAACACAGGTTCACGCCGCGCAGTTTGTCGATCAGGTAGCTCTGCGCCACGTTGCCCGGGGCGACGAGCAGACGATTGCCGCACTGCGAGGCCCGCACGTTCACGAGCTCGGCGTAGGCGCGGCCGGCGGTCAGGGTCAGGCCCTCGGCCGGTGCGTTCAGGCCGTGGCACGCGCCGTTCGTGCAGTTGGCCGTGAAGATCGGCTGCACCTGCGCGGCGAACGACACGACGCCACACACGCACACGTTGGCCTCGCAAGCGCTCCCGGCGCCGCAGGCCCCGCACTCGAGCGTGCCGCCGCAGCCGTCGGCGATCGGACCGCAGTTCTTGCCCTCGGCCTGGCATGTGGTCGGCGTGCAGCCGCAGATGTTCGGCGTCCCCGCGCCGCCGCCCCCGCAGGTCTGGGGCTCGGCGCAGGCGCCGCAGTTCAGCGTGCCGCCGCAGCCGTCGGCGAGCTGGCCGCAGTTCTTGCCCTGGGCGAGGCAGGTGGTCGCGGTGCAGCCGCACACGCCCGCCACGCCGCCGCCGCCGCACGACTCCGGGGCGACGCAGGCCCCGCAGTTCAACGTGCCGCCACAGCCGTCGGGGGCCTGACCGCAGTCTCGGCCCAGGGCCTCGCAGGTGGTGGGCGTGCAGTGGCACACGTTGGGCGTGCCGCCGGCGCCGCAGACGGCCGGCGCGTTGCACGTGCCGCAGTCCAGGGTGCCGCCGCAGCCGTCGGCGATCGAACCGCAGTTCTTGCCCTGCTCGCGGCAGTTCGTGGGCCTGCACCCGCAGACGTTCAGCGTGCCTGCGCCGCCGCAGGTCTCCGGGGCCGCGCACGCGCCGCAGTCCAGGGCGCCGCCGCAGCCGTCGTCGATGGTGCCGCAGTCCTTGCCCAGGGCCTCGCAGGTGGTCAGCCGGCAGCCGCACACGTTGGGCGTGCCGCCGCCGCCACAGCTTTGCCCCGCGCCGCACGGGCCGCAGTTCAGCATGCCGCCGCAGGCGTCCGGGATCTGTCCGCAGTCCTTGCCCTGGGCCTCGCAGGTGGTGGGCGTGCACGCGCAGCGGTTGGGCACGCCGCCGCCCCCACAGATGAACGGCGCGTTGCAGGTGCCGCAGTTCAGCGTGCCGCCGCAGCCGTCGTCGAGGCTGCCGCAGTTCTTGCCCTGGGCCTGGCACGTGGTCGGCGTGCAGCCGCACTGGTTCTCCTGGCCACCCCCGCCGCAGCTCGCGCCGCCGGCGCAGGCGCCGCAGTCCAGGGTGGCGCCGCAGCCGTCGGCGATGCTGCCGCAGTCCTTGCCCTGGGCCTCGCAGGTGGTGGGCGTGCAGCCGCAGTGGTTGGCCTGCCCGGCGCCGCCACAGCTCGCAGCGCCGGCGCAGGCGCCGCAGTCCAGGGTGCCGCCGCAGCCGTCGCTGGTCACGCCGCAGTCGAAGCCGAGCGCCTCGCAGGTCCGCGGCGTGCACGCGCCGACGCCGCACACGTTGGCCGTGCCGTTGCCGCCGCAGGAGAGCGCACCCCGGCACACGCCGCAGTCCAGGGTTCCGCCGCAGCCGTCGGGCATGGTGCCGCAGTTCTTGCCGGCGGCGTCGCAGGTGGTGGGCACGCAGCCGCAGTGATTCTGAGTCCCCACGCCGCCGCCGCCGCAGGTGGCCGGCGCGTCGCAGGTGCCGCAGTCCAGGGCGTGCCCGCAGCGATCGCCCACCACGCCGCAGTCCGCGCCGAGCGCCTCGCAGGTGGCCGGGGTGCAGCCGCACACGTCCGCACGCCCCTGCGGGTTGTCGCCGCAGGTCTCCGGGGCCAGGCAGGCGCCGCAGTCCAGCGTGCCCCCGCAGCCGTCGTCCACGGCGCCGCAGTTCGCGCCCAGGTCGTCGCACGTCCGGGGGACGCACCCGCAGGTGCCGACCTCGCCGGCGCCGCCGCAGCTCTCGGGCGCGGCGCACCCTCCGCAGTCCAGGACGCCGCCGCACCCGTCGGGCACCTCGCCGCAGCCGATGCCCAAGGCTTCGCAGGTGGCCGCCACGCAGCCGCAGACCCCCGCTCGGCCGTCGCCACCGCAGGTCTCGGGGGCGTCGCAGGCGCCGCAGTCCAGGGTGGCGCCGCAGCCGTCGTCCAGGGGGCCGCAGTCGCGCCCCGCGGCGGCGCAGTCCAGGGGCGCGCACCCGCAGCGGTTGGGCGCGCCGGCGCCGCCGCAGGTCTCGGGGGCGTCGCAGCCGCCGCAGTCGAGCACCGCGCCGCAGCCGTCGTCGAGCGAGCCGCACTCGGCCCCGGCCCGGTCGCAGTCCACGGGCGTGCAGCCGCAGCGGTTGGCCTCGCCGGCACCGCCGCACGCCTCGGGGGCCTCGCAGTCGCCGCAGTCGAGCACGCCGCCGCAGGCGTCGGGCACCGCGCCACAGGCGCCGGGCAGGTCGCCGCAGGGGCGGGGCATGCACCCACACTGCCGGGGCGTGCCGCCGCCGCCGCAGGTCTGGGGCGGCGCGCAGTCGAGGTCGTCGCAGCAGGCCTCGGGGGCCAGGCAGCCCACGCCGGGGCACGCCCGGGTGCCCTCGGGGCAGGTCGAGCCGGCGTCGGCGCCGGCGTCGGGGGGCAGGGCGGCGTCCGGGGGCGGGCCGGCGTCCGGCACCGGGCCCTCGAGCAGGGCGCCGCCGCAGATCCAGCCGGCGACGCGGGCGAGCGTCTCCGCGTCGGGATAGGGGCCGCCGGGGGGCATGCGCAGCGGGCCGGCGCTCTCGGTCAGGCGCAGGTAGAGCACGCTGTTCGCCGGATCGCCCGGGGTCACCAGGGCGCGCGCGGGCTCCGAGAGCGAGGGCTGCCCCACCGTCGCGGCGACGAGCGCCTCGGGGGTGGTGAAGCGCAGCCCGCCCGCCCCGGAGGCGTGGCAACCGGCGACGGCGCACCCGCCCCCCGCGCCGCCCTCGGCGAACAGGGGCCCCCAGAGCTCGCCGAGTCGGGCGGGGGTCGCGTCCTGGCAAAGCGCCGCGACCGGGGCCGCGTCCGCGACGGGTCGCCGGGCGTCGCCGAGCGCCACGTCGCCGCTGCCCGAGGCGCCGCCGGTGTCGCCGCTCTCCGGTCGCGCCGCGTCGACGGCCGCCATCGGGTTGGGGTCGGAGCACCCGGTCGCGAGGGTCAAGGCGAGCAGGCTCGGCAGCGATCGGAGTCGGAGCCGGTGCGTCATCGTCGGGCCACGTTTCGATGTGTGAGAGGGATGTGAGAAGCCTACGCGAATCGAGCGCCCGTGGCTCCGCGCCTTGTGCAGAACCGACCGCCCGTGGCACCTGTGGCGCATGTCGATGCGCGCGCTGCTGCTGTCGGTGGGGCTGGCTTTGGCCACGGCGCCGCTGGCGTGCGCGCGCGGCGCGCCGCACGCCCCCGCCGCGCCCCGCCAGGACATCCCGGGGCTGCCCAACTTCGCGCAGGTCGCGCCGGGCCTGTACCGCAGCGCGCAGCCCACCGCCGAGGGCTTCCGGGCGGCGAAGGCGATGGGCATCCGCACGGTGGTGAACCTGCGTGCGCTGCACTCGGACCGGGCGCTGCTCGAGGGCACGGGCCTGGGCTACGTCCACATCCGCAGCACCGCCTGGCACCCCGAGGACGAGGACGTCGTCGCGTTTCTGGCGGTGGCCCTCGACCCGGCGCGGCAGCCCGTGCTGGTGCACTGCGAGCACGGCGCCGATCGCACGGGCCTGATGGTGGCCAGCTACCGTCGCGCCGCGCAGGGCTGGACGCTGGACGAGGCCCTCGCCGAGCTGCCGGCGTTCGGGTTCCACGAGGTCTGGGCGGGGATCCGGCGGGCGCTGGCTGCCCAGGACCCGGCCGCGCTGAAGCGGCGCGCCGAGGCCGCCCGCTGAGTTGACCGCCGCGGCGTGGCGTGGTCCGATGGGGCCCGGAGGCGAAACGGCATGCGGATCCGGTTCTGGGGCGCGGGGGCCCTGCTGCTGCTCGGGTGCGGCGACGACGCGGTCAGCCACCGCGACGCGCCCACGGACGCGGGCCTCGCGGACACCGCCCTGGCCGACGCCGTCCCCGACGCGACGCCGCCCCTCGTCGACTTCGGGACCGGCCCGGACAGCCCCTACGCGGCGCTGCCCGCCGGGTGTTTCACCATGGGGTCGCCCACGCTGACCGGCTCGCAACCGCAGCACGAGGTCTGCGTCGGCGCCTTCGCCCTGGGCAAGGCCGAGGTGACCAACGGCGAGTACGCCGCCTGCGTCGCCGCGGGCGCCTGCACACCCGCGCACTTCGACGATGGCGGCTGCTACGCCTGGGACGGTGAGATGTGGCGCCTCGGCGCGGTCGAGGCCGCCCTGCGCGCGCCGGACCACCCGGCGGTCTGCGTCGACTGGCAGCAGGCCGCCGACTACGCCGCCCACGTCGGCGGGCGCCTGCCCACGGAGTCCGAGTGGGAGTACGCCGCGCAGAGCGGCGGGCAGGGCACGATCTATCCCTGGGGCGACACGCCCCCGGACTGCACGCTCGCGGTGTTCAGCAGCGTCGACGGGCGCTGCGAGGCCAGCGGCACCACACCCCCCTGCAGCCGCCCGGACGGCCGGACGCAGCAGAACGTGTGCGACCTGGCCGGCAACGTGTGGGAGTGGGTCGCCGACACGTTCCACGCCACCTACGACGGCCACCCGGTCGATGGCAGCGCCCGCGCCGAGCCGGGCGTCGAACAGCGCGTGGTGCGGGGCGGCGGCTGGCCCATCCGCAACGCGGACTACCTGCGCACGCGCTACCGCGACGACGAGCCCGCCGTGTTCGCCTACGACTTCCTCGGGTTCCGCGTCGCGCGCTGAGCGCGGGGCTTTGACCGGGGGCCTCCTAGACTCTAAAGTCGTCGATTCTTCCCCCAAATCCTGGAGAACCCCTTGGACCGGCGACGCCTGTTGCTTCTGTCGCTTCTGTCGTGTGCGGGGGTGGCCCCAGGCTGCGCTCGCGACAAAGAGGCCAGCATCCTCTGCGAGTCCGACGACGACTGCGCGGATCCCACGCCCCTGTGCAACCGGATCACCGGCACGTGTCTGCCCAAGGACACGAAGTACACGGGCACGCGGGATCTGTTCCTGGGCGGCTCGTTCAGCTGCCCGGTGCTCTCGAAAGACGAGCTCGTCGGGCCGGCGTACACCGAGAAGATCCGGCAGTCGCAGCCGTATCTCTCCGGTCGCGTGGGCAAGTCGCGGTTCCAGGACGGCACGTCGGTCAAGTCCTTGAAGGACAACGAGCTGCTGCCGACCAACCTGCTGAACCAGCAGGACAACCTGGTCCTGAACTTCCAGAGCATCTGTTACTACGACGGGCTGAACCTCGTGTTCGTGCAGTACCTGCCGGACGCCATCCTGCAGCTCAACGTCACGGGTGTGTTCGAGGGCGGCAAGAAGTACGACCTGGACACGTTCGACGCGGTGTTCGGGCTGGCCAAGGTCAACCCCCTGAAGGACCGCGGCGTGGTCCTGCTCGGCATGGGCAACCTGACGCTCGGCAAGGTCTTCGTCGAGAGCGTCGGCCAGGCGGGCGAGGGCGAGAAGGCCTTCATCAAGGGGCGCCTCGCCTCGGGCGTGGCGCTCTATGAGGGCACCGGCGGCCTGGGCGACCAGTGCGACAAACACATCGAGTGCGGGCGGCCCAACTACAACTACTGCCTCGGCGCCACGTGCGTGGCCTTCTGTGACGACGACGCCGACTGCGTCGATCGCGACAGTTGCGCCGCGGAGCTGATGTCCTGCGAGCCCAAGACGCAGTTCGGCCGCTGCGTCGGCTACGCGGGCGGCTTCAAGATGTGCCTCGCCCCCTGCGGCGACGCGGGCAGCTGCCCCTCGGGCACCACGTGCGGCGAGGCCGGGGCGGACAAGGTCCCGGCCTGCACGAACCCTGCCCTGGAGGCCGAGGGCAACGCCTACACGTCGCGCAAGGGCGAGACCTGGATCCCCGGGGCCGACGACTCCGTGTACGACGACGAGGACGTGGGCATCCCGGGCACCGTGGAGCTCAACGACGCCGAGGACGTGACCGACACCGGTGGTGACGGGAACGGCGAAGGCGGGAGCGGGAGCGGCTCCGGCGGCAACGGCGCGGGCGGCAACGGCGCGGGCGGCAGCGGCTCCGGCGGCAGTGGCTCCGGCGGGAACGGCGCCGGCGGCAGCGGCTCCGGTGGCAGTGGCTCCGGCGGCAATGGCGCGGGCGGCAACGGTGCCGGCGGCAATGGCTCCGGCGGCAATGGCTCCGGCGGCAACGGCGCCGGTGGCAATGGCGCAGGCGGCAACGGCTCCGGTGGCAACGGTGCCGGCGGCAATGGCGCAGGCGGCAGCGGTGCCGGCGGCAATGGCGCGGGCGGCAGCGGCTCCGGTGGCAATGGCGCAGGCGGCAACGGCGCCGGCGGAAACGGCGCAGGCGGCATGGCCGCAGGCGGCGCGCAGGGCGGCGGCGGCATGGCCGCAGGCGGTGCGCAGGGCGGCGGAGGCATGGCCGCCAGTGGTGGCATGCAAGGCGCTGCCGGCATGCCGGCGGCGGGTGGCGCGCAGGGCGGAGGCAACCCGTGAGAACTCGCAAATCGAACCGCCACACGCGGCTGCCCATCGCCCTCACGCTCGTCGCGGCCTCGCCCGCGGCGGCGCAGAACTACGGCTCGACGCCCCTCGGCGGGCGCTCCGGCGCCATGGGCGGCGCCAGCGTGGCCAACGGTCACGACTCGGCCGCCCCGCTGATGAACCCGGCCAACCTGACGCTCCTGCACCGGGACACGCTCTCGCTGTCGGCCAACGTCTATGGCTTCACGGGGGCGTCGTCCGAGAACTTCTACAAGATCACGGACGCCATCCGGGACGAGCTCGGTGACCCGCAGAAGGCCCGCCTGAGCCTGGACGCCAGCACCCTGGACATCTACCCCTCGGCGCTCGGCTACTACATGCGCTTCGGGAGCGACGACCTGCCCATGGTCGGCGCGTTCTCGTTCTTCGACGTCTCCCGGGCGAACTACAAGTTCTCCGGCGAGCCCCAGCTCCGCTTCGACGACGGCGCCTTCCGGGCCACCAGTTACGCTCTGTACCAGCAGGACGCGTACTATTTCGGCCCCAGCTACGCCATCCAGGTGAACCCGGGGCTGTCTTTCGGTCTGTCGATCTTCACGGTGTACCAGCCCCTCGTGTCCAGCAAGGCCAGCAAGGCCCTGCGCACGGCGGCCAACAACACCACGTTCTTCGGCTCCGAGAGCGAGGAGTTCCTCGACGGCAGCAGCACCGACCTGCAGTTCATCGCCGGCGGGCGCTTCCAGACGGGCGGCTTCTCCGTGGGCGCCTCGGCCAGCTCGCCGACGATCCACCTGAGCGGCGACTTCGACGACCAGTTCCGCATCGCCACCAGCGAGCCCGGCGGCGTCGACGCGGAGCCCAGCCGCATCCGCCTGGAGCGCTACACCGGTGACCTGACCATCGCGCAGCCGCTCCGCGTGAGCCTGGGCCTGGGCTATGGCAGCGAGAAGTCCTGGTCCGTCTCGCTGGACGGCCACGTGTACTTCGGCGCGTCCGAGGCGCTCGTGTTCGACGGCACCAACCGCGTGGACGAGATCGAGCAGTTCGGCATCGCGGCCTCGGGCAGCGCGAAGGAGAAGCGCAGCCGCTCGTCGGCGACGACGGTCAACGCGGCCCTCGGCGGCGAGATCTACCTGAACGAGAGCAGCGCGCTGCGCTTCGGCACCTTCCTGGACAACTCGACCAACGAGGTGCCGGGCACGCCGGGCTTCGGCGACTACGGCATGATCCGCGAGGACCGGCTCGGCCTCACGGCGGGTTACGGCATGGCCATGGGCCCGCTGCAGTCCGACTTCGGCGTGCTGGCCTACCTGGGCAGCGGCGACATGGTCTCCAAGACGCTCTTCGACGAGCAGTTCTACAAGGCCAAGTTCGACAGCTACGGCGTGCTCTTCTACGTCGCCGGCTCCATGGACATCTCGAAGACCCGCGAGAAGTTCGCCGACAAGATCGCCCCCGGCGCGGGCAGTGTGGCCGAGGCGGCCGCCGACCCGTCGGCGCTGACGGACTTCGGGACCGTGCGCCCCCTGGGCCTGGGCGACCTGGACCCCGGCCTCGCCGCCTACGCCGGTCGCCCCGAGTTCGACGCGCTGGCCGCCAACCCGATCGAGATCCGCAAGATCGAGAACTCCAAGTACGACGCGTTCTTCGAGAGCGGGGCCAAGCTGCGCGGCTCCGTGGCCAGCACGCGGCTGATCCTGGACAAGGCCCGCACGGACCTCGAGGGCGGCGAAGGCGGCGACGCCGTGGCCGCGGCGGACGCCCTGGCGGCCGACCCGTCGGGGCTCACGCCCGAGAAGCGCCGCACGCTGGGTGAGTCGCGCCGGGCGCTGCGTCTGGCGACGAAGGCGCTGGAGGGACTCGCCGCCCAGGCCTCCGGCATCGTCCAGCAGGGTCAGGCGCTCGCCGGTTCCGCCGGCGAGGACTTCAAGGGCCCGCTGGCGGCCAAGGTGCCGCAGATCGTGGGCGAGCTGACCACGCTGCTGACGGCCCTGGGCGAGGCCGTGGCCGCGGCGCCCGGCCTTTTGGCCGATGCCGTCGCGCTCGCCACGGCGATGGCGAAGATCCCCGACCTGGAGATTGATCTACCGGCGATCCCGAACATGCCGGCCATCCCCGACGTGCCAGCGATGCCGAACATGCCCGAGCTCCCGGACGCGCCGGCGATTCCGGACGCCTCGGCCCTGCCGGACGCTCCGGCGCTGCCCGACGCCCCGGCGGCCGCGGCCGGAGGGGCTGCCGCCGCGGCCGGTGGTGCCGCCGCTGCGGCCGTCGCGTCCCCGGCGGCCGACGCCCGGCAGGTCTGCCATGTGGGCGGCAAGGCGGCCGTGAAGTTCCGCACGGACGCCTCGCACAAGGCCAAACCCACGGGCCTGGTGCCCGCCGGCGCCGAGATGCGCTGCTTCGAGCTCAAGGCCGGCTGGCGGCGCGTGGAGCTGCCCGACGGCTCCGTGAAGGGCTACCTGCCCGAGAACTACGTCCGCCTGGGCGACTGAGGTCCGCCCCTCAGGGGGCGCTGGACACGGGCGCAGAGGCCGGGGCCGAGGCCGGCGCAGAGGCCGGGGCCGAGACCGGCGCGCTCGCCCGGCCCTTGGCCGACGTGCCGCCCGTGTCGATCACGTCGACGAAACTCAGCAGCGCCGGGTCGATCTGCAGGCCCAGCCGCTCGATCTCCTGGCGGTTCATGGTGATCTTCGCCCGGTCGGGTGTGGCCACGGGCGGCCGCGGCGCCGCCGGGTTGGCCAGCACGGCCTGCGCCAGCTCGGCCATCTGCTCGCCGACGACCTTGGGCTCCACGGCGATGGACATGGTGAGCCCGGCGGCGACCAGCCGCGGCGAGGCGCAGAGCGTCACCACGCGGCTCTCGCGGGCCTTGTCCATCAGCAGCTTGACGTTCTCGGCCGTGATGATGGTCGGGTCGTCCACCAGCCAGTACAGGTCGACGAAGCCGATCTGGCTGGCCATCGCGCGGGGGAACTCCGCGGCGTCGGAGACGAACACGGGGATGAGCGTGAGCTCCAGCGTGGCCGAGCGCTGCATCGCGCGCTCGACGAAGGGCTTGGACTTGCGTGTGTACACCACGCCGACGCGCTGGACCTTGGGCAGGAGCAGCTTGATCTGCGAGGCCATCGTCTCCGGCTCGAGCTCCATGCTCACGCCGGTCGTGCGCCCCGCGGAGAGCCCGAGGCCCTCCCAGTTGGCCACCATGCCGAACACGACGGGTGTGGGCCCGAGCTCGCGGTCGGCCAGGAAGGCCGCCTTGTCGCCCAGGGCGACCACCAGGTCCGGGTTGCGGGCGCGGATCTGGGCGGCGCGGGCCTTGGCGGCGGCCAGGTTGGCCTCGCCGAGCTCGATCACCGTCAGGGTGTTGCCCTCTTTCAGGGCGGAGAGCACGGCGCGGGCGGGCTCGTCGTAAACCGGCGTCGCGGCGTTCTTGATGACCACCACGCCGGCCGCGTCGGCGCAGACGGGGGCGGACACGGCGAGCGTGGTCACGGCGGCCAGGGCGGCCCCGTGGAGATGCTGGGAAAGTGCGCGAACCATGGACGACTCCCTCGAACGGGCCGGTGCCCGCCTCAGCGGACCGGCACCAGCTTGACGCCGCCGGGCAGGGTGCGGAACTCCCCGGCGAGGCCGAAACCGACGGCGCCGGGACGACCGGCCACCGCGCGGAGGGCGGCGTCCGGCGTGGGGGCCACGCGCGGGCGGACACCCTGGCCCGAGAACTCGCGCTGGCTCCAGAACTGGGCGTAGCGGCCGGCGCTCATGTCCAGCACCACCTCGAAGAACGCTTGGGCGGCGGGGGTGTCCGAGGCGCGCAGCAGGGGCACGGCGCGCGTGCCGTCCGGCCACTCCACGGCGTGTCCGAGGAACACGCCGCGCAGGAACTCCGGGCTCACGCTCGCGCCCGTGAACCCGGCGGGCACCACGGCCACCAGCGTCTCGGCGGGCAGGCCGGGGGCCGCGTTGGCGGCGGTCGGCGCGGCCGTGGGCGCGGTGGTCGGCGGCGCCGGGGCGTCGGTCGCGGGGGCCGG
>CAINDO010000198.1 GCA_903847385.1 uncultured Myxococcales bacterium | reverse complement strand
GGCGGCCACGGCGCGGCGTCGGGCGGTCGCGTCCGCCGCGGCCATCGGGAGCGCGGGCAGACGCGCGCGCGTCGTCGCGGCGCGCTCCGCCGGCACCCGCTCGGTCACGGAGGCGCCGGTCGCCTCGACCGCCTCCGGCAGGTCCATCGGGGCGAGCGTGCTCTCCTCCGTCTCGGGCAGGTTCATGAAACGCATCGCCGCCAGCGCGCTCTCCCGGCCGTCGTCGAAGTCCAGCGACGACACGTCCCGCGGCATGCTCATCAGCACCGCGGCGGCCATCAGGTGCACCACGCCGGCCACGAGCAGGTGCGGGCCCAGGCCGTCGCGCTTCGCCCCGGGCACCGGCGGCAGCGCCACGGCCCCGGCCCGCACGACGTCGACCCGGAACGTGAGCGGTCCCACGGGCACCACGGTGTGTTCGCCGAGCTTCAGCGCGATGGCACCGCCGCCGCCCACGGGCTGCACCATGACAGCGTCATCACCTACGCGCACAAGGTGATGACGCTCGATCCCCGGCGCGACGTGATGACACCCGGCGCCCTCGCCGATGACATAGGATGCCCCCTTGGATGCGAGATGGCAGACCTCGAGACGGTCCTGTAGCCAGAACACCGCGACGTCGACGGCGAGCATGTTGTTTCCCCTCGGTATTGCACAGGGTCCGACACCGACCCCGCGCCGAGGTTCCCGACGCCGCGAACTTTTTCAGCCGCCGGGGGGCGCTTCGAGCAGATCCGCCAGGCCGAACCGGCGCCACGTGGCGGCCACGTCCCGGTCGAGCGCGTGCAGATAGGCGGCCTTGAAGGTGTCCCCGGCCGGGATCGCCACGGTGGCCAACGCGCCGGCGATGGCCGGGTCGCGCGCCGCGGCGGCGTCCTCGGGCTCGACCACGGCCCGGGTCGAGAGCGCCGTCCGATGTGCGGCCACGAGCGCCCGCACCGCGGCGTCCCCCGGCCAGGGCAGCCAGGCGGACGTCTGCCCGGCGCGGCACGCCCGGAGCAGCGCCGGCCCGATGCGCGCGTGCAGGACTTCATCGCGAGCGATGCGGCGCAGGATCTCGCGGAACCCGCTCTCGGGCACGGCGCGGATCGCCGACCGCACGAGCCCCAGGGCCGTGACCTCACCCAACGCGAAGGTGACCGCCGCCATCTCGAACGCGTCAGCTGCCGGCCCGGCCGCCGTGCGCGGCTGCTGGAGCTCGTCGAGCTCGAAGGCCAGCTCGCCCTCGCTCCCCAGCGCCCGCGCCGCCGCGAGACACAGGGACACGTGTCGCTGCTCGTGCATCAGGATGGCCACCGCCAGCTCCTGCACGTCGTTGGGGGCGTTCAGGTCCACCAGCAGGCCGTGGAAGCGCCGCGCCACCATCACGCCGATGTACTCGGCGCGGGTGCGGTCCTCCCAGGTGCGGCGGGCGATCTCCGCGGCCAGGGGCGGCAGCGGCGGCACGACCAGCGGCGGGGGCGACACCCGATGCCGGGCCATCACCGTGTCCGTCACCAGGGGCGAGTCGTCGAAACACAGGTCCAGGCCGGTGTCGTCCATCGGCTCAGAGCCCCGCGAGGCGCACGCTCTCGGTCCACAGGCGGGCGGCCACGTCCAGGTCCCGGGAGCGCGCGTTGCCCTTCTCCACGCGGCACTTCACGAAGTACTCGCCGCTCGTCTGCGCCACGCCCGGGTCGCTGGCCAGGTACACGGAAGTCGCCGCGCCGGCCTCGGCGTCGATGGCGAAAAGCCGCTTCGACCACGCCACCACGAACTTGAAGAAGCCCTGCGTCGCGTCCCCGAAGCTCGACGCCACGAACCCCGGGTGCAGGCAGTTGGCCGTCACGCGCGTGCCTTGCAGCCGCTGCGCCAGCGCGCGGGTGAACAGGATGTTCATCAGCTTGGTGGTGCCATACACGCGCATGTGCAGGTAGCCGTGTTTCGACTGCAGGTCGTCGAAGTCCACGCGCCCCTGCCGGTGCGCCGCCGAGGCCACGCTCACGATCCGCCCCGCCGGCGCGGCCTTCAGCGTGTCCAGCAACAGGTGCGTGAGCAGGAAGTAGCTCATGTGGTTCAGCGCGAAGGTCATCTCCAGGCCCTCGTCCGTCTCCCGACGCGTGTCGAACACGGCCCCCGCGTTGTTCACCAGGATGTCCAGGCGGTCGTGCCGGGCGTGGAACGCGGCGGCCACGCGGCGGACCTCGGACATGAGCGAGAGGTCCCCCTGCAGGGTCTCCAGCCGGGCCTCGGGCGCGGCGGCGCGGATGGTCCGCACGGCCGCCTCGAGGCGCGAGGCGTCGCGGCCGACCAGGAAGACCTCGGCCCCCAACTCGGCCAGGCGCCGGGCGGTGACGAGGCCGATGCCGGCGGTGGCGCCGGTGACGAGGGCGATCTGTCCGTCGAGTCGGGTCATGGGCGGCACAATGCCCCGTGTGCGGGCGGCGTGCAACGGGGCGCGCCGCGGACCCTCACTCCAGCGGCGTGATCACGAACGCGGCCTCGCCCGCCGGCGCGGCGAAGACCCCGAAGCCGGCGTCGACGGCCCCGGCGATCTCCGTCCCGTTCATGTTCACCCCGATGCGCGCGGCCTCGAAGGGCAGGCGCACGCGCAGTTCGCCCGACGTCTGGAAGGCCACGCGCCCGCTGACCTGCCCCTCGGTCCGGTAGTCGACGCTCACGAGCGGCGTGTCCAGCGAGAAGCGCGCGAGCGCACCGGGCAGGCGCGGATCGATGGTCAGACCCGCGGGCGTGCTCTCGATGCCGGCGAGCTTGACCACGTCCAGCAGTGGGGCCGCGTGCCGGTTCGAGTTCTGCACCGGGTAGTCCGTCATGGGCGTGGCCACGTGATAGAACGTCTCGCCGGGGCGGTCCGTGTACTCGGCGTTGTAGGCGTCCGGGCCGGACCAGATGCCGTACCACAGGTCCGGATACGTGTCCGCGTGGCGCATCATCGAGTTGGCCACGAGCTGGTCCCAGGCCGCCTGCGGGTCCGTGCGCGACAGCCCCCAGACCAGCAGGCCGTTCATGGCGGCCCAGATGCCGCCGTTCACGTCCCAGCCCGAGTGCAGGAACATGTTGTCGATGGGCGGGTACATCAGGCGCGCGCCGATGGGCGAGCCGGCGTCCAGCCGCGCGGCGATCTCGCGCATCACGGACGCCCGCTGCTCCGGTGTCGGCGCGTCGCCCACGAGCAGCCAGACGTGGTGCTCCAGCGAGATGCGGGCGGTGTCGGTCCCGTCGTCGGCGGCCAGGGGCGCACCGGCGCCGTCCCAGGCCCGCACGAACCACCGGCCCTGGTACTGATCGGCGAGGGCCGTGCGCAGGCCCTCGGCGGCGGTGCGGTAGCGGGCGGCGAGCGCGTCGTCCCGGCCCTCGAGCAGCCCGGCCACGCGCGGGAACACATAGGCGCCGAAGGCCGAGTTGAAGACCGACTCGCCCTCGGCGGCGAACACACCCCGGTCCGGCGCCAGGAAGCTGATGCCATCGCTCCAGTCGCCGCTGCCCACCTTGAGCAGGCCGTGCGGGCCGTAACCGATGGGGCCCTCGAGCCAGTCGAGGCTGCGGGCGAGGCGCTCTCGCACGGTGAGGGTCGCGCCGGCGCCGCCGCCCGCGCCGGTGGGATGCAGCGACACGGCCAGGTCCAGAAAGTCGAAGTCCCGCGTGGCCTGCACGTACTCGACCACGGCCCACATCAGCCACAAATCCAGGTCGCTCGGCTTGCTGTGCACGATGGCATCCTGCAACTGCCCGAAGCCCGAGGTGCCGTAGCTGATGCGCGTCTGGTCGGCGTAGGTCGTGCTCAGCACGTACTGGATCTGCTCGCGGGAGAGCCGCGGCGAGAGCGGCACGATGGCCACGGCGTTGATCAGGCTGTCGCGCGCGGCCCCGCGCAGGCCCTGGAGATAGCCGTAGGCCGACCCCTGGTCGATGGCGTGCACGCCGTAGAGCTCTTCGAAGTTGGCGGCACCGAGCAGGTAGGGCGCGTGCCAGGCGAGCTCGCGGGCCATGGCGCGGTCCGTCGGCGAGGCGTCGGGCAGGTCCAGGCGAGCGCTCGCCTGGGTCCAGGCGGCCACCGTCTCCTCGAGCGAGGGCGGCGCGGCGCGCAGGGCGGCGATGGGCTCCGGCAGGCGCGCCTCGTCCGCATACAGCAGGGCGAAGCGCACGGTCGCCTCGCTCCGGGGCTGGAGCGTAATGGTCCGGCTCAGCGAGGCCACGAACGCGCCCTCCGGCGCAGGCCGGGGCCCCGCCGAGGTCTTCGCGACCGACCCGGGCACCAGCCCGTAGGGCGGCGGCCCGATGCGTGTCGTGGAGTACCCCCGCGTGGCCAGCGTGCGGGGCGTGCATTCGGCGGCGTCGCAGGTGGCCTTCTCGAACGCGAAGCCGCTCGCCGGGCCGTCCAGCAGCACGAGCGAGAGCGCGCCGGGGTAGAAGTCGCCCTCGGCCGGCGCGTCCCGCGGCGGCGCCGTCGCGCCGGCCACCAGGTCCGTGTCCACGGTCAGCGTCGCCGCATCCGCGTCGTACGTCGCGGTCTGCTCGAACTGCCCCATGAACCGCGCGCGGGCGGCGTCGCCCAGGTCCGGGGTGCTGCCGTAGGTCAGCGCGACCAGGAGCTGCTCCATCGTCGCGTCCCAGGTCTCCGTCACGGTCACCGTCAGCGGCGCGTCCCCCAGGTTCTGCAGGCGGTGCGCGGCGACCAGCGCCGGCGCATCCCCGAACGGCGCGAACACACTCCGCTCGCTGGCCAGGTCGCCCGTCCGCTCGCTGGTCTGCACGTACCCCGTGCCGAAGAGCAGATTCCGCGCCGGCGTCGGCAGCGCGCCGGCGCCCTCGGTCTCCACGCGGTACTCGCTGTAGCGGCTCACCCACTTGCCGCCGCGGGTGCCGTCGAAAAGGCGAATCCGACCGTCGGCGTGGGCCGAGGCGGTGATGCGGTCATTGCCGAGCTGATGCCAGTGATCGTCGGCGCCATCGGGGCCATCGCGGCGCGTGAAGGCCGCGCCCTCGCCCAGGGGGCGGGTGTACGCGTAAGCCGGGCGGCCGAAGCGGTCCTCGGTCCAGCAGCCGAAGTGCCCGCTCCCCGGGGGCGCCGCCGCCGGGTCCGCCGGGCACGCCGCCTCGACCGCGATGGGCGGGCCGAG
>CAINDO010000197.1 GCA_903847385.1 uncultured Myxococcales bacterium | reverse complement strand
GCTGCGCGGCGCTGGACGCGGGCCCGGTCTGGGCCACGGGCGCCGGCGCGGGGCCGGGCGGCGGCTCGGCGCAACCGGCGAGCGTGCCCAGCAACGGGAGAACGAGCGGGAGAACGAGCGTGAATCGACGGGACATCGGCGTTCCGGGGGGCAGGTCGGGGGTCGGGACGGGGGCGCTCAGATCAGATCGAGCAGGCGGGCGAGCATGTCGCGGGTGGCCACGGCGTCCCCCAGGGCGGTGTGTCGCAGCTCCGCCGGCGGCTCGAGCTGGAAGTGCCGGAAGGCCTCGTCCGAGCCCTTGAGCGGCGGCAGCTTGCCCGCGGCGGAGAGCGCCCAGATGAGCGCGTGGGTGTCCACCGTGCGGTGGCCCAGGCGCCGCGGGTACTCGCGCCCGGCGAGGCGATACAGCCGCTTCAGGAAGTTCACGTCGAACGCGATGTTGTGGCCGCACAGCAGCCAGTCGCGGCCCGGCGCGTTCTTCTCCAGGAACGCCTCGATGGCGTCGCAAGCGGCGGCCGGCGTCAGGCCAGTCTCGGCGATCACCTTGGGGTCGAGCCGCGTGATCTCCAGCGAGCGCTGGGTGACCCGGATGTCGGGCTCGGCGATGGTGATCTCCATGCGGTCGGTGTCCCGGCCGGTCACCAGCGCGAGCGTGAGCAGGCTGTGCTCGGCGGGGTCGAGGCCGCCGGTCTCCGTGTCGATGACGACGATGTCGTCGAGCGTGGGGCGTGTGGACATCAGACGGCCTCGATCCGGTTGGAGCCCGCGCGGGAGAACAGCTCGACGACGGTCGGCGCGGCCCCGCCGCCCGCCTCCGTCACGCCGGTGAAGTGCACCAGGCGGACGCGGATCTCGTCCGCGCCGATCGTCGCCAGCCCGATGCCGTTGGCGTCCGCCTTGACGTAGCGATAGGCCGGGTTGGCGCCCGTCAGGATCGTGTCCATCTGCGGCACGAGCGCGCCCAGGCCCAGGGCCGTGAAGAGCTCGCTGCCGTCGACGGTGTTCTGCGTGATCTGCTGCACGCTGCTCGACGAGATGCCGGCGCACACGAACTCGACGCCGACGGGGTCCGCGGGCGCGTCGAAGTCGAGCTGCAGCTCGGCGGCGAAGAACGCGTGGATGTCGCCGGCCAGCGACACCAGGTTGGTGACGCCGGCGCCTGCCAGCGCGCCGAGGATCTCCGCGCGCTCCGTGCGGTAGCCGTCCCACTGGTCACAGGAGAAGTAGAAGTTCTTGCGGAACATCTCCGGCACCGTGGGGAAACTCGACAGGTCGATCAGCATCTGGGCCATCTGCGTGGAGCTGCCGAGGAGCTTCCACGTGGCGTTCGAGGCCGGCACCGCGCCGAGCAGCCAGCTCTTCTGCGGCGCGCCGAGCATCGAGGGCGGCGTGGCGGCCTCCAGGGCGTCGAAGCCGGCCTTCAGCACGAAGTTGCGGCTGCCCAGGGACGAGTTCGTGCCCGTCTTGCCCACGTCCAGGTTGTCCGGGCCCTCGGGGATCAGGTGGTCGTCGCGGAAGTAGCGCTGGTCCATCAGGAACAGCTCGACGTGCCGGCCGAAGCGCAGCGCCCGGTAGATCTTGATGTCGTCGGGGAAAGCGGCGCCGGCGTGGTACTCGGGATCGGCGGGCGTGTACTCGAACCAGGCGCGATCGGCGGCCTGGCGGCGGGCCGAGTCCTTCTCGTCGCCCTTCTCCTCGTTGAAGTGCGTCGAGTGGTCCTGCCAGCTGTCGTCGGCGAACTCGTGGTCGTCCCAGATGTTCACGAAGGGGAACATCGCGTGCACGGCCTGCAGGTGGGCGTCGCTGCGATAGGTCTTGTAGAGCGAGCGGTAGTCGGAGAGCGACAGCGCGGCCTTGGCGCCCGAGGCGCGGTCGATCACCAGGCCGTCGGGGATGACCACCGCGCGGTCCGGCGTCGTCATCTGGAACCGCGGATCGGCGTCCGTCTCGTAGACGTAGTCGCCCAGGAACAGCACGAAGTCGACGGCGTCCTCGCCCTGCTCGGCGAGCCACTGCCAGGCGTGGTAGTAGCGCCCGTTGAAGTCCTGGCACGAGGCGAAGGCCAGCTTGACCGGGACGTCCTGATCGGCGGCGGGGGCCGTCTTGGTGCGCCCGGCGAGGCGCGCGCCCAACGCCGCGAACCGATAGAAGTAGACCGTGTAGGCCGACAGGCCCTCGACCTTGAGGCGCAGCGTGTGGTCGCCCTCGGCGGACACGTTCTGCGTGCCCGAGGCCACCAGGTCGGTGAAGGCCGCGTCCGTGGCGACCTCGTACTGCACGGGGATCTCCGCCGGCGCGTCCGGCGTGTTCGCCGGCTCCACGCGGGTCCAGAGGATCACGCTGTCGGCGCGCGGGTCGCCGGAGGCGAGGCCCTGGGTGAACACCTCGGCGGTGGGGCGGTCGTAGGTCACGGCGGCATCCGGGCCGGCGTCGGCGCCGGCGGCATCGGGGGTGGGGGTCTGGTCCATGTCCGGTCCCGCGGCGCTCGAGGACCCGGAGTCGTCACAGGCGATCAGGCTGCGGGCCGTCGCCGTCACCACGACCAGCTTCGCGCTGGCCGCCAGGAATTCGCGTCGATTCATCGGTGGTTCCCTTCGGTACATCGGGCCGAGCCGCCCCGGACGGCCCGGACGGCCCGGACTCTGCCATACCTGCCGGGGGGATCACCATGCGGCTGCGCGGTCGACCCGCCCTGTGATAGCAAGGGACCCATGGGGAACCCCATCGTTCTGCTGATCGACGACGAACCGGCCATCACGGAGAGCCTCGCCTACGTCTTCGGGCGCAGCGGCTTCGATCCGCGCGCCGCCGGGAGCCTGGCCGAGGCCGACCGGGTGCTGGCCACCGAGCCCGGCGTGGAGCTGGTGATCCTGGACGTGATGCTGCCCGACGGCAACGGCGTGGCCTGGCTTCAGAAGCTCCGGCGCCACTCGCGGCTGCCCGTGATCGTGCTGAGCAGCCACGACGACGCCGTGGACCACATCGTCGCGCTGGAGATGGGCGCGGACGACTACATCGACAAGCCGTTCTCGCCGCGCGAGGTCGTGGCGCGGGTGCGGGCGGTGCTGCGCCGCGTGCCCGCCGCGCCGCCCGCCGCCGAGGCCAGCGTCGCCGCGCCTCTGACCGCCGCCCTGACGATGGACCTGGACAAGCGCCTCGCCATCGCCAACGGCGTCGCGCTCAACCTGTCCAAGACCGAGTTCGACCTGCTGGCGACGCTCAACGCCTCGCCGGGCCGGGTCTTCGAGCGCGAGCACCTGCTCGACCTCGTGTGGGGCGACACCTCGGTCACCGAGCGGAGCGTGGACGCCTTCGTCAAGTCCTTGCGGCGCAAGCTCGTCGATGCCGGCCTGCCCGCCGAGACCATCGAGACCGTGCGCGGCGTGGGCTACCGGCTCGCCGAGCGCACCGGGGCCCCCTGATGTCCCTCGACGGCCTGCTGGGCCCCCGCGCGCTCATCCTGCTCCTGTTCGGCGTGCTGGTGATGGTCGGGTCGGCCTTCGTGCTCGCCCGCGTGCTGCGGTCGTTCCGGCACGGCTTCTCGATGCGCCTGCAGCTCTTCCTGGCCATCGCGTTCGTGACGTTCCTGCTGGTGGGCCTGTTCGGCCTTCTGGCCTTCGACCGCCTGCAGGACCGCGCCCGCGAGATCGTCTCCCACGAGGAGTCGACGGTGGCCGTGCTGGCGCAGCTGGTGGCCGACTTCGGGCCCAAGCTGGCGTTTCTCGCGTTCGTGCTCGGCAGCGCCGCGGCCGTGGCCGCCTTCGTGCTCGGTCGCGGCACCGCGGCGCCCCTGGAGCGCCTGATCCTGGCCGCCGAGGCCATCGCGCGGGGGGAGCGGCAGGCCGTGCTGCCGCCGCCGCAAGGTCGCGAGGTGCGCCGCCTGACCATGGCCTTCGAGTCCATGCGCCGCTCGCTCGAGGACCGCCACGCCATCGAACGCTTCGTCGCCGACCTCTCCCACGAGCTGAAGAACCCCGTGGCCGCCATCCGCGCCGCCTGCGAGGTCCTGGGCGAGGGGGCGGGGGACGATCCGGCCGCGCGGGCGCGCTTCGTGGGCCGCATCGACGAGGCGAGCCGGCGGCTGGAGATCCTGCTGCACGACCTGCTCGGCCTGGCGCGGCTGGAGGCGCAGGGCCTGCCGCTGGACGCCAAGGCGCTGGACCTCGCCCGCACGGTGACGGCCTCCGTGAGCGCCATGGAGCCCCGCGCGACGGCCAGAAACGTGGTCATCGACGAGGAGGTCGGGCCGGCGCCCGTGCGCGGCGACGAGCGCTGGCTGCGTCGCGCCGTGGACAATCTGCTGAGCAACGCCATCCGCTACGCACCCGAGGGCAGCGCCGTGGACGTGCACCTGCGCCTGGACGGCGACGACGCCGTGCTGACCGTGCGGGATCGGGGGCCGGGCGTGTCGCCGGCGCTGCGGCCGCGGCTCTTCGACCGCTTCGTCACGGACCGGACGGACGCCGACGGCACGGGCCTCGGGCTGGCCATCGTGCGCTCCGTGGCCGAGCACCACGGCGGCAGCGTGTGCCTGCTGGACACCCGACCGGGCGCGTGTTTCGAGCTCCGGGTGCGTCGCGCCTGAGGGGGTGTCGACCTTCATGGTGCGTTGCACGAAGTTTTCACGGAGCCTTCACACAGCGACCGGCATCTGTGTGGCAAGTTGCGCTCGCCTCTTCCGAGCAGAAACCCACACAGTCCGGAGCTTTTGTCCCATGTCCACCCTGCACGCGCCGCGCCATGTCGCGATCATCATGGACGGCAACGGCCGTTGGGCCCAGAACCAGGCGCTGCCGCGGACGGCGGGCCACGAGAAGGGCGCCGAGGCCGTGCGGGCGACCGTGCGGGCCGCACGCAAGCGCGGGCTGGAGTGCCTGACCCTGTTCGCTTTCAGCACCCTGAACTGGCAGCGGCCGACGGACGAGGTCCGCGACCTGATGTCGCTGCTGGAGAACTTCCTGGTCGATGAGCTCCCCGAGATGCTCCAGAACGGCATCCGGCTCGTCGCCATCGGTGAGCGCGAACTGCTCCCTTCGCGGGTGCGCAAGCGCCTGGAGGAGACCGAGGCCCGCACGGCGCACAACGAGGACATGACCCTCGTGCTGGCGGTCAGCTACGACGGCCGCCGCGACCTGGTGCGCGCAGCCCGGCAGATCGCCGAGCTCGCCCGCCGCGGGGAGCTGCTCCCGGCGGACGTGGACGAGGCGCAGCTCGCCGGCTCGCTCTCGACGGCGGACCTGCCCGACGTCGACCTGCTCATCCGCACCTCGGGCGAGATCCGCCTCTCGGGGTTCCTGCCCTTCGAGGCCTGCTACGCCGAGCTGTACTTCACCGAGACGCTCTGGCCCGACTTCGGCGCCGAGCAGCTCGACGAGGCCCTGGCCAACTACGCCCACCGCCAGCGCCGCTTCGGCCTGACGGGCGAGCAGGCCGCCGCCCTCGGCTGATCAGTCGTCCCCGCGCCACGCGGCGCTGGGGTCCTCGGGCCAGGCATGTTTGGGATACCGGCCCCGCAGCTCCTTGCGCACGAGCGTCCAGGAGCCGCGCCAGAAGCCCTCCAGGTCCTGGGTGACCTGTGCCGGGCGCCCGTTGGGGGCCAGCAGGTGCAGGCGCACGCGCACGCGGCCGTCCGCCAGCGTGGGCGTGCGGTCCAGGCCGAAGAACCACTGGATGCGCGCCGCGAGCACCGGCGGCTCGCCGGGCACGTAGGTCAGCCGCCCGTGGCGGCCCGCGGGCAGGTTCAGGCGCTCCGGTGCGTGGCGGTCGAGGGCCGTTTGCTGGGCCTGGGTCAGCACACCGCGCAGCCAGCCGGCCAGATCGGCGCGGCGCAGGTCGGCGAAACTCCGGCGGCCCACGCACAGCGCCTCGAGCCAGGCTGGGGGCGTGTCCTGGGGCGTATCCAGCGCCTCGAAGCGGGGCATCTCGAGCTCGGGCATGTGCTCGGCCAGGAACCGGACCCGCGTGAGCCAGGGCCCGATGGCATCCGGGTCGAAGGCTCGGTCCGGCGCGCGCGCGGCCTGCCGGGCGAGCAGCGCCGCCGCGGCGTCGGGGTCGGCGGCGTCGCCCGCGGGGTGCTCGGCCAGCGTCAGCTCCAGGAAACGCTCCACGCGGGCCTGCACCACACCTTCGCGGCCGGCCTCCCAGCGGGTCTCGACGCCCAGCGTCCGCGGGAGCCAGGCGGGGGCGAGCGCGCTGGCCACGCGGATCTTGTGCTCGCCCCCCTTTCCGTGGGCGGCGGCCTCCAGACCCACGGCCAGGATCAGCTCGGCGTCGCGCACCACACTCTTGGGGTCGAGCACGGCGCCGCCGCCCCCGGCCAGCTTGAACTTGTTGCTCCGCGCGCCCCGACGCTGCGCCACGCGATCCCCGAAGCCGGCGAGCAGGCTGCGCAACACGGCCTCGCCCTCGGATGCGCGCGGGCCGGCCGCCTTCGAGGGGCCGAGCACGCGGGTGGCCACGTCCACGAGCTGATCGCGGGCCTGGAGCACCTCGCGCGCCGCGCCGGGATCGAGCCCCCATCGGCGGCAGGCGTCCGGTCGCAGTCGCGCGGATTCGGCCTCGGCCAGCGCGTCGAGACGCAGCGCCAGGTCGCTCTCGGCCACCAGATCCGGCGGGTCCTTGAGCACGTCCCGCTCGTTGACCAGGGCCGCGGCGGTGCAGACGGCACGCAGCGCGCCGGCGGCGTGTCCGGCGGCCACCACGGCGGCCAGGCGCGGGTGCAGCGGCATCGCCAGCGCCGCGCGTCCAGCCGGCGTGAGACCGTGCGGGTCCACGAAGGCCAGGCGGCGCAGCAGCGCGTCCGCCTGTTCCAGCGCCTCGGGCGGCGGCGCCTCGAAGAACCCGAAGCGCGCGGGCTCGGCGCCCCAGCCCCGGATCTCCAGCACTGTGCGCGCGAGGTCGCTGCGCAGCAGCTCCGGCACGTCCGCCGCGGGCATCGCGTGGTGCTCCAGCGCGCTCCACAGGCGCAGGCATCGGCCCGGCCCCGTTCGACCCGCGCGGCCCGCCCGCTGGTCCGCGGAGGCCCGCGAGATGCGCACCCGCTCCAGGCGTTCCAGCCCGAGCCGCGGCTCGAAGCGGGGCACCCGCGCCAGCCCGGTGTCGATCACGGCCCGCACGCCCTCGATGGTCACCGAGGTCTCGGCGATGTTCGTCGCCAGCACGACCTTGCGCACGCCGGGTGCGGCGGGGGAGAGCGCCTTGTCCTGCGCCTCGGGCGACAGCGCGCCGTGCAGCGGCAGCACCTGCACGTGGGCCGGCAGGTCCGAGAGGAGCCCGGCGACCTCGTTGATCTCGCCCTTGCCCGGCAGGAACACGAGCACGTGGCCCTCGTCCGACTCGGTCAGGCAGCGGCGCACGGCCCGGGCGGCCCGGGGCCAGGGCAGCTCGGTGCTCGTCTCGCGCTCGTATTCGATCTCCACCGGGAACGGCCGCGTGTCCGCTTGCAGCACGGGGCAATCCCCGAGAAACGCGGAAACGGGGCCCGGATCCAGCGTGGCGGACATCACCAGGATCTGCAGGTCCGGCCGCGCCTCGCGCCGGACCTCGGCCAGCAGGGCGAGCGCCAGGTCGGCGTGCAGGCTCCGCTCGTGGAACTCGTCGAGCACCACACATCGCACGCCCTCGAGGAACGGGTCGCTCTGCAGGCGCCGCGTGAGCAGGCCCTCGGTGACGACCTCGATCCGCGTCGCGGCGCTGGTCCGGTCCTCGAAGCGCACGCGATAGCCGATCTCGTCCCCGAGCCGCGTGTCGCGCTGTTGGGCGATGCGGCGCGCCACCGCGCGGGCGGCCACGCGGCGCGGCTGCAGCATGACCAGGCGGTCGGCGCCGAGCACCCCCGCGTCCAGCAGGGCGGGGGGCAGCAGCGTGGACTTGCCGGCGCCGGGCGGGGCGATCACCACCGCGGCGCCGGTTTCGGTCAGGGCCCGGGCGACGGCGGCGCAGAGCGCTGCGACGGGGAGGGGGGCGGCCGGCTCGTTCAGGGGCAACCGAAGGGACCGCGGGTGAAGTAGATCTCGCCGTTGCCGTCGCGACCGTCGTACCAGAAGACGCCGAACTCGGCGCCGCTCCACAGCAGCCAGGGCAGGCGGGCCGTGCCGACGGCGTTGGTGAGGCGCGAGGCGGCCCCGGGCACACCCTGGGCGGTCACGCGGGCGAAGAAGATCTCCTCGTCGTTGCCGGCGCGCTTGTCGTACCAGGCCACGCCGTAGTGCGTGCCGTTCCACAGGATGCTCGGCGCGCTGGAGAGCAGCGCGTCCGGGGCGATCACGGTCTCGAGGCCCTGGCGGAAACCCGCCGCGTCGACGCGGATGAACCAGATGTCCTGGCTGTCGCGGATGTCCTGCCAGACCACGCCGTATTCGGTGCCGTTCCAGGCGATCGCCGGCGCGGACTCGTTGCCGGCGGCGTTGGTCAGGCGCTCCAGGGCGCCCTGCCGGACGCCGCTGGCGTCACATCGGGCGAAGAACACGTTGAAGCCGCCGCTGCCGACGCCCTCGTTCTCCGACCACACGACGCCGATCTCGCGGTTCACGCTGTTGTAAGTGATGGCCGGGGCGGTGCTGGGGGTGGCGGTGTTGCTGATGAGCGACTCCTGGCCTTGCGGCACGCCGGCGGTGGTCACGCGGCGCGACCAGATCTCCTGGCCGTTCAGGTCCGCGCCCATCTGCCAGAACACGACGAAGTCCGTGCCGTTCCAGAGCACACGCGGGGCCTGCGCGGCGTTGAACGACTCGTTGACCGTGATGTTCACGGCGTTGGCCACGGGGGCGCCGTTGGCGTCCAGGATGCTCAGGTAGATGAGCGGGCGCGGGCCCGAGGTGCCCTGCCACACGATGGCGTAGCGGTTGCCACCGAAGGCGATGGCCGGGGTCGAGTTGTTGCCCGGCAGGTCCGTGACGGCCACCTCGGCGCCGATGCGGACGCCGGCGTTGCTGAATCGCGCGAAGGTCACCAGGTTGCGGCCCGAGGTGTTGTCCGCCCACACGGCGGCGTACCCGTTGCCGTTGAAGACGGCCTGGGGGCGCGTGCTGTCGCCGGCGGTGTTGGTCAGGCGGACCTCGCCGTTGGCCGCCAGGATGGGCGCGTCCTCGTCCGTGGCGCCGTCGCAGTCGTCGTCCAGGCGGTCGCAGGTCACGTCGGTCATCGCGCGGGGGGCGCCGGGCTGGCAGGCGAGCTCGTCGCCGGCCGCGCAGCTCGACGGGGTCGCGTTCAGCGCGCACACCCCCACGCCGCAGCCGCCCGCGGCCACGTACTCCTCGTCCTCGGTGCCGTTGCAGTCGTCGTCGATGCCGTCGCAGGTGGCGTCGTCGGGGGACAGCGGGGCGCCGGGCTGGCAGGCGCTCTCGACGCCGGCCACGCAGCGAGACTGGATCTCGCCGAGCGCGCAGAAGCCCACGCCGCAGCCGCCCTGCCGGATGTAGCTCTCGTCGGCGAGGCCGTCGCAGTCGTCGTCGATGCCGTCGCAGTCGGTGTCGTCGCCCGTGGGGGCGCCGGGGCGGCAGGCCGTCTCCACGCCCCCGATGCAGGTGGCGCCGCTGCTGGCGGCCAGGCAGGCGCCCACGCCGCAGCGCTGCGCGCCGGCATAGTCCTCGTCGTTCTGGCCGTTGCAGTCCTCGTCCACGGCGTTGCAGGTGGCGTCGCGGGCCTGGGGCTGCGCGGGGCTGCAGGGCTGCTCCACGCCGCCCACGCAGCTCGAGGGCCGGGCCATCGTGCCGCAGCGGCCGACGCCGCACCCGGCGATGGGCACGTAGTCCTCGTCCGTGCTGCCATCGCAGTCGTCGTCGAGGCCGTTGCACAGCGTGTCCGAGGCGGCCGCCGGCCCGGGCTCGCAGACCCGCAGCACGCCGTCCACGCAGGCGCCGGGCACCGAGGTCGTGCGGCACACGCCCACGCCGCAGCGCTGCTCGACCACGATGTCCTCGTCGATGCGGCCGTCGCAGTCGTTGTCCACGCCGTCGCACACCTCGGCGGCGGGGGTGACCTCACCGGCGCAGGCGCCGGAGATCTGGCCGTTCACGCAGGCCCGCAGGCCCACGTGGCAAAGGCCCACGCCGGAGGTCCCCGCGGGCCCGGTGTAGCAGGCCTCGCCCAGGGTCTCCGGGTTCTCGTCGACCTCGCCGTCACAGTCGTCGTCCAGGAAGTTGCAGCGCTCGGCCACGGCCTGATCGGACGTGCCGCCCGGCTCGGTGCTGCAGATGGCCGTCATGGGGTCGAAACACTCGACGCGGCCGGCGCCGCACACGCCGGCGCCCTCGCAGCGCAGGCCGACCTCGAAGTCCTCGTCGGCGAGGCCGTCGCAGTCGTTGTCCAGGCCGTCGCAGATCTCCTCGGCGGGCTCGCAGGGCGGGCCCAGATCCGGCAGGAGCGCGTCCGGCGTGGGGGGCTCGACCACGGCGTCCGAGGGAGGCGGGGGCACGATCGCGTCGCCCACGGGGGGCACACGGGCGTCGTCCGTGGGGTTCACGTTCGCGTCGGCGGGCGGGCCGACCCGGGCGTCGTCCGTCGGGTTCACCGCGCCGTCCGAGGGCACGACGCCGCCGTCCGCCGGGGGCGGCACGGGCAGGTCGGGCAGGGCGGCGAAGTCCGGAATCCAGATGTCCGCCACGCCCTGGTCGCGGGGCAGCGAGAACTCGTTGAGCACGAAGCGGTCTTCGAGGGGGGGCACGACGACTTCGGCGTCCTGCTCCTCGCCGACGTTCGGGCTCGGCGACTCGCCGCAGGCGAACACGAGCAGGCCCGCGGCCGCGAGGGCGACGGCGGAGGCTCGGGACGATCGCCCGGGGGCGGAGAGAGACTGTTTCGCGGCGCGCATCTTGGGAACCCCCGGCTTCGAGTACGAGTTTGCCCGCGAGGATACGCGTGTGGGGCTTATGGGGCCAAATTCCACCGACGACGATTGCGGGGCCTTGCGCGCCGCGGCCCGGGGACAGCAGATTGGCGGCCATGAAGATCATGAGCTGGAACGTGAACTCGGTGCGGGTGCGGCATGATCGCCTGCTCGCGGTGCTCGAACGCCATCGGCCGGACGTCCTGTGCCTGCAGGAGCTCAAGACGGAGGACAAGGGCTTCCCCTTCGACGCCGTGCGGGCCGCGGGCTACCACGCGGTCATGGCCGGGCAGAAGACCTACAACGGCGTGGCGCTGATCAGCCGCCTGGAGCCGACGGAGGTCCTGCGCGGCCTGGACGACGGCGTGGACGACCCGCAGGCGCGCCTGATCTCGGCGGTCTACGACGGCGTGCGCGTGGTCTGCGTCTACGTGCCCAACGGCAGCACGATGGGCTCGGAGAAGTGGGCCTACAAGCAGGCCTGGTACGCCCGCCTGCGCGGCTGGCTGGAGCGGCACGCCACGCCCGAGACGCCCCTCGCGCTCTGCGGCGACTTCAACGTCTCCTTCGACGAGCGGGACGTGAAGGACGTGGCCGCCTGGGCCGACTCCGTGCTTTTCCACCCGGAGGCCCGCGCCCTGCTGGAGAACATCACCGCCTGGGGGCTGGTGGACACGTTCCGCCAGCATCAGACGGAGGGCGGCCACTTCTCCTGGTGGGACTACCGCGGCGGGTCCTGGCAGAAGAACGACGGCCTGCGCATCGACTTCGTGCTGGCGACGAAGCCGCTCTCCGAGCGCTGCACGGCGGCGGGCATCGACAAGGACGAGCGCAAGCCCCCCAAGAAGCCCGCGGAGGGCGAGCCGGCCGCGGACAACCCCTCGGACCACGCGCCGGTCTGGGCCGAGTTCGCGCCGCCCGGCTGAGGCGCCCTCGACCGAAGGAAAGTCACCGGCCGTTGACAAAGATGGCGGCGTCGCTATCTTTGTCTCCCATGAGTGACATTCTTCGAATCGACCGCCGCACGTTCCTCGGCTCGGCCGCCGCCGCGCTCTCCGTGCTCGTTCTGCCCGGCTGCGACGCACCCGAAGCGGGCGAGGGCCCGGCCTACGCGCCCTGGGACTACCCGGACGCGGGCGACGCCCCGGAGATCACCGCCGTCGGCGCGGCGATCCTCGCGGCGAGCCCGCACAACACGCAGCCCTGGCGGTTCGAGATTGAGCCGAACCGCATCGCGCTCTTCGCCGATCCCGCGCGAAACCTGGGGCCCATGGACAGCCTGCGCCGCGAGATGCACATCGGCCTGGGGTGCGCCCTGGAGAACCTCATGCTCGCCGCCCGGGCCAACGGCCTCGCGCCCACCGTGCGCTCGATGCCCGACGCCGCCCGGCCCGACCTCGTCGCCGAGATCGACCTCGCGCTGGGCCGCGACCGACCCTCGCCCTTGTACGACGCGATTCCGCACCGCCACACGAACCGCGGCCGCTACGCCCAGGCGCCCGCCCCGAAGGCGCTGCCGGCGGCCCTGGGCGCGCTCGTCGAGTCGTCGCAGGTCCGGTTGCATCTGTTCACGTCCGGCGCCGATCGGCGCGCCTTCGCCGATGGGGTGGTCGCGGCGACCGAAGCGATCATCAAAGACACCGAGATGTCCACGGAGAGCGCCCGCTGGTACCGCCACTCCCGGACCGAGGTCGAGAACCACCGCGACGGCCTCACGCTGGACGCGACGGGTTCGGGCGCGGCCCTGCGCCGCCTGGGCAAGTACGCCGGCAAGCCGAGCCGCGCCGAGATGGACGACTACTGGCTCGAGGGCACCCGCGACCGCGAGACGACGGGCAGCGCCTACGTGATTCTCTCGACGTCGGCCGAGAGCACGCGCGCGCAGCAGCTCGAGGTCGGCCGCGCGTTCCAGCGCATCGCGCTCTGGGCCGCGACCGAGGGCCTGGCGGTGCAGCCCCTGAACCAGATGGCCGAGCGGCAGGACCGCGAGGACACCGAGGGGCTCTCCCCCCGGTTCGGCGCCCTGTTGGACGCCTTCACCGGCAAGGACCATCGCCGCGCCCAGATGCTCTTCCGCATCGGTTACCCCTGGGACGACGCCCGCCCGAGCCCGCGGCGGCCGCTCGCCTGGGTGCGCCAGTGATCGCCCTCGGCCTGCTGGCGGGCCTGCTCACAGCCCCGCTCGGCGTGGACGCCTTCGTGCCCACCGTGGCGATCGGTGTCGTGAACGTGCCCGAGACCCTGCGCCTGCGCCTCGAGGGCGAGACGTACGATGAGACCCGCACGCAGCTCCGGCCGGAGCTCTCGCTGGGTTTCGAACACCCGCTGCCGGCGGACACGCTGGGACCGTTCGCGCTCGACGGCCACCTCTCGCTCGGACTCGGCGCCACCTGGACCTCGGGCGCCGTGCAGATGCCCCTGCGCGAGAGCCTCCGCGCCACCTGGTCGCCGGCGTCCTGGCTGGCGCTGCGCCTGGGCCTCGGCGCGGGCCTGGTGCTCGACCTGGACATCGCCGAACACAGCCACGGCGAGGTCTTCCTGCCCGCGTCCGTGGTCGTCGCCGACTGGTTCGAGCTCGCCTGGCTGCCCGCCTGGGTGTTCCCCCTGGAGAGCCGCACGGAGCATGTGTTCGGCGGCGAGCGCGTGGACTTCACGGGCCCCGGCGTGCGCTTGCTGGCGTTCGAGCTGCGCTTCCGCATCACCGGGTTGGGTTTCGACCCGTGAACGCGAAACCGAGCGATGGTCGCCACGCGCGTCGCGTCCGGACCGAGGCGCGGCTGTGCGAGTGCGTGGGTGAACTCCTGCGCGAGGGGGGGCCCGCGGCGATCACGGTCGCGGCCGTCGCCGCCCGCGCCGACGCCGACAAGGTGTTGATCTACCGCTACTTCGAGGGCCTCGAGGGCCTGATGGCCGCCTACGCCGCCGGGTCCGACTTCTGGCCCACGCTGGACGAGATCCTGGGGCCGGACCGCGCGTTGCTCGCCGCGCCGGACCACGCCCACGTCGCGGCGCAGGTCCTCTCGAACTACGCCGCGGCCCTGCGGCGGCGGCCCGTCACGCTGGACCTGCTCGCCTGGGAGTGCGCCCACCGCAACGCCCTGACCGAGGCGATGGAGACCGTGCGCGAGCGCCGCTCGACGGAGCTGTTCGCGGCGCTGGCCGAGGCCGGCTTTCCCCTGGGCGGCGCGCTGCCGGCGGTGAGCGCGCTCTTCGCCGCGGCGATCAACTACCTCGCCATGCGCGGGCGGCAGATCGAGGTCTTCGCCGGCCTCCCCGCGCAAACGGACGACGACTGGCAGCGCATCGTCTCAGCGATCGAGGCCGCTTTCCGAGCCATGATGGCTTCGGGGCGGTAGGCCTTACAGGCCCTTGACCACGCCGTCGATGACGTCGACGTTCTCGAACGCCGGGTGCGAGGGCAGGCCGGGCATGGTGAGCATCGAACCGCAGAGCGCGTACAGGAAGCCCGCGCCCACGCTCGCCCGGATGTCGCGCACGGGGATCTTGAAGCCCGTGGGCGCGTTGAGCAGCTTGGGATCGGCGCTCAGGCTCATCTGCGTCTTGGCCATGCAGATGGGCAGCTTGCCCCAGCCGAGCTGCGTGAAGTGTTCGATCTTCTTCGCCGCGAGCTCGGAGATCTCCAGGCCGTCCGCGCCGTACATGGTCTGCGCGATGCGCTCCATCTTCTGGGCCACGGACCAGTCGTCCGGGTAGAGCAGCTTGAAGTCCTTGGGCTGCTCGCAGGCGCGCACCACGGCCTCGGCCAGGGCCTCGCCGCCCTCGCCGCCCTTCGCGAACACCAGCGACGACACGGCGTCCACCGCGCCGGCCTTGCGGGCGTACTGCCGCACCATCTCGACCTCGGCGGGCGTGTCCGTGGGGAAGCCGTTGATGGCCACCACGGCGGGCACGCCGAAGGCCGCCACGTTGGCCAGGTGCCGCCCCAGGTTGGCCAGGCCGCGCTCGAGCGCGCCCAGATCCTCGCGGGTCAGGCTGTCGGGCAGGGCCTTGCCGATGCTGGCGCTGCCGGCGCCGCCGTGCATCTTCAGCGCGCGGATCGTCGCCACCACCACGACACAGTCGGGCACCAGGCCGCTCTGGCGGCACTTGATGTCCATGAACTTCTCCATGCCGAGATCGCTGGCGAAGCCGCTCTCGGTGACCACGTAGTCGCCGTACTGCAGCGCGATGCGGTCCGCGATGATGGAGTTGTTGCCGTGCGCGATGTTGGCGAACGGGCCGGCGTGGATCAGACACGCCGAACCCTCGACCGTCTGCACCAGGTTGGGCAGCAGGGCGTCCTTCAGGATCGCCGCCATGGCGCCGGCGACCTTGAGCTGCTCGGCGGTCACGGGCTCGCCCTCGGCCGTGAAGCCGACGACGATGCGGCCCAGGCGGGCGCGCAGATCGGTGGCGTCCTCGGCCAGCGCCAGCAGGGCCATGACCTCGGACGCGGGCGTCACGTCGAAGCCGGCGCTGCGGGGCATGGGATTCTTGTCGTCGCCCGAGTTGATCTCGATGTGGCGCAGCGCGCGGTCGTTCACGTCCACCACGCGGCGCAGCATGATCTGCTTGGGGTCGAGCTTGAGCGGGTTGCCGTGGAAGAGGCTCGCGTCCACCGCGGCGGCCAGCAGGTTGTGCGCCGCGCCCACGGCGTGCATGTCGCCGTTCAGGTGCAGGTTGATGTCCACGCGGGGCTCAATCGTGGCCAGACCACCGCCGGCGGCGCCGCCCTTCACACCGAAGGTCGGCCCCATGCTCGGCTGGCGCAGGCACAGCATCACGTTCTTGCCGATGCGGTTGAGGCCCAGCGTCAGGCCGATGCTGGTGACCGTCTTGCCCTCGCCGGCGGGCGTGGGGGTGATGGCGGTCACGTCGATGTACTTGCCGCGGGGGCGGCCCGTGCCGCGCGTGCCGGCCGCGAGCGCGATCTTGGCCTTGTGGCGGCCGTAGGGTTCCACGTCGTCGGCGTGCAGGCCGGCGCGTTCGGCGATCTCGAGAATGGGGCGCAGGGACATGAACGACCTCGGCTTCAGGGGTTGCAGCTGCCTCTCATACCCGACTCAGGGCCACGGGCACGAGCTTGTATTCGGGGCAGCCGGAGATTCGATCCATCACGTCGGAGGTGACCAGGTTCGTGTCGCTCTCCGGGTAGTGGAAACTCAGGAAAAGGGTGCCGGGCGCGACGTCGTCCGTGACCTCGACGACGCCGTGGGCCTCGCCGAAGCGGTTCTGGAGTCGCACCCGGTCGCCGGTGCGCAGGCCGCGCAGCTCGGCGTCGAGCGGGTTGACCTGCAAGCGGTCGCCGGGCTCGAGCAGGGCGTTGGGCGTGCGCCGTGTCATCGACCCGCTGTTGTAGTGGGCGAGCACGCGGCCGGTGATGAGCAACAGATCGCCCTCGGTGCGCGTGGACAGCGACGGCGAGCGCAGGGCGTCGACACACACGAACACGGCCTTGCCCCCGGGCAGCGGGAAACTCTCGCCGTGCAGGCGCGGCGTGCCGGGGTGCCCCTTGGCGGGCACGGGCCACTGCAGGCCCTCGGGCGCCAGCCGCGGATAGGTCACGCCGGCGAAACCGGGGTGCACCCGGGCGATCTCGTCCATCACATCGCCGGGACGCTGATAACTCTGCGGCCAGCCCGCGGCGGCCATGAGCTCGGTGAGCACGCGCCAGTCGGCCTTGGCGTCGCCCACGGGGTCGAGCACCTGCCGCACCCGCTGAATCCGCCGCTCGCCGTTGGTGAACGTGCCATCCTTCTCCAGGAAACTCGCGCCGGGCAGCACCACGTGCGCCAGCGCCGTGGTCCGCGAGGGGAAGATCTCCTGCACCGCCAGGAACTCCAGCGACTGCAGCGCCTCGATCACGCGCGCGGCGTCCGGATCCGTCTGCACGACGTCCTCGCCGAAGATGTACATCGCCTTCAGCTCGCGGCGCCGGGCGGCGTCGTACATCTGGGGCAGCGTCAGGCCGGTGCGCGTGGGCAGGGGCCGGCCCCAGGCGGCGGCGAAACGCGTCTGCACGTCCGGGTCGTCCATTCGCTGGTAACCCGTGGTCAGGTCCGGCTGGCAGCCCATGTCCGCGGCGCCCTGCACGTTGTTCTGGCCGCGCAGCGGGTTCACGCCCACGCCCTCGCGGCCCACGGCGCCGACCAGCAGCGCCAGGTTGCACAGGAGCATCACACCTTCGGAGCCCTGGAAGTGCTCCGTCATGCCCAGCCCGTGCGCCTGCATGGGACGCGCGGCGCCGGCGTACAGACGCGCGGCCCGCCGCACCTGCGAGGCGGCCACGCCCGTGATCGCCTCCATGTCTTCGGGCAGGTACGCGCGGATGAACCGCTCGAACGCCTCGAAGCCCGCCGTCCGCGCGGCGATGAAACCGCGGTCGAACAGGTCCTCGTCGACGATGGCGGCGGCGAGCGAGTTCAACAGTGCGATGTTCGTGCCCGGCTCGAGCTGCAGATGGATGTCCGCCATCCGCGCCAGCTCGGTGCGCCGGGGGTCCACCACGATGAGCCGCGTGCCGCGCAGGGCCGCCTGCTTGATGCGCGCCCCGGTGACGGGGTGACTCTCTGTCGTGTTGCTGCCCGAGAGCAGCAACACATCACACTGGTCCAGATCGGCCAGACTGTTCGTCGCCGCGCCGGTGCCCAGGCTGCGCCGCATGCCGGCGGCGCTCGGCGCGTGACACACCCGCGCGCAACAGTCCACGTTGTTGGTGTCATAGGCGCCGCGGAACCACTTCTGCGCGAGGTAGTTCTCCTCGTTGGTGCATCGCGACGAACTCAGCATCGCCACGTTCGGCGCGGCACGCCGGAACTCCTCGGCCACGCGGTCGAGCGCCTCGCGCCAGGTCACCGGCGTCAGCACGCCGCCCTTGCGCATCAGCGGCTCACGCAGGCGGTCCTCGTGCTGCACGAACGTGTGGGCGTAGCGGCCCTTCACACACAGGTGCTCGTTGTTCACCGGGCTGCGCGCACCCTCGATGCGCAGGATGAGATCGCCGGCGGCGTGGACCTCGAGCTGACACCCCACGCCGCAGTAGCTGCAGGTGGTCTGGATGCGGCGGTCCTCGACGACCCCGGCGGCGCGCTGCCGGTCGCGGTCCGAGATGGCCCCCGTGGGACAGATCGAGGCGCAGGCGCCGCACGAGACACAGGGGCTGTCGGTGAACGCGCCGGGGCCCCAGGTGATGTGCGCCTTGGCCCCGCGGCCCTCGACGGCGTACACGAACTGACCCTGGATCTCGTCACAGGCGCGAACACACAGCCGACACAGGATGCAGGCGTCCATGTCGAAGCGCAGGTAGGGGTGCGTCGCGTCCTGGCCCGACTGCCGCGGCCGCAGGGGGTATCGCTCGCCGGACACACCCAGGGCGGCCAGCTCGGCGCCCGCGCGCCCGGCCGGGGCCGACTCGGAGACCACCAGCTCGCCCAGGTCCTCGCGGTAGGCGCGCAGGCGGGGCGTGTCCGTCTGCACGGAGAGGCCGGGTCGCGCCGGCGTGGCGCAGGCGGCGACCACGCGGCCGTCCACCTCGACCATGCACATGCGACAGTGGCCGCCCGTGGACACGCGGTGCTCGTGACAGAAGGCCGGCACGTGGGCGCCCGCCACGCGGCAGGCGTCCAACACGCTGTGTTTGCCGTTGAGGGCGGCCAGGGGGATCGACTTGCCGTTGACCGTCAGCACGGGAACATCTCCTCGGGGAACGCGGCCAACAGATCGTGCAGGGGCCGGGGCACACCCTGGCCGAACCCGCACAGGCTGCCGATCTCCAGCGTCTCCATGAGACGCTCCAGGGACGCCCGGTCCGGCCGCGACGCGAGCTGCGCCGTGCCGATGCGACAGGGGGCGCAGTTGCCGCAGGACTCGGCCGCGGCGAAGGCGAACAGATGCTCGGCCAGGCGCCGCGCGTGCACGGTGTCGTCGAGCACGACCACGCCGCCGTGACCCATGCCCGACAGACCCTCGTACGAGAGCGGCACGTCGAAGTCCTTCGCCGGCACTACGCGGCCCATGGGACCGCCCACCAGCGCCATCTTCCAGCGTCGGCCCGGGGGCGCGCCGCCGCCGCCGGCCTCGAGCACGTGCCGCAGCGACATGCCGAGCTCGATCTCGTAGATGCCCGGGCGCTGCACTGCGCCGGACAGGCAGATGGCCTTCTGGTTGGCCCGCCCGCCGCCGCGCACGATCCACGGGATGATGGCCAGCGTCTCGACGTTTTGCACGATGGTGGGCAGGTCCTCGAGGCCGCGCTCGGCGGGGTAGGGGGGCTTGACCCAGGGCTCGGCGCGCAGGCCCTCGATGGCCCGCAAGAGCGCGGTCTCCTCGCCGGCCACATAGGAGCCGGCGCCGCGCAGCACGCGGATCTGAAAGTCCCCCAGCAGGCCGCGCGCCATGGCCTCGTCCACCGCGGCCCGGGCGCGCTCGGCGGCGACCGGGTACTCGCCGCGGATGAACAGGATGCCCCGGCTCGCGCCGATGGCCCGCGCGCAGGCCAGCATGCCGGCCAGCACCGCGTGGGGCGACTCCTCGAGCAGCAGGCGGTCCACGTAGGCGCCGGGGTCGCCCTCGTCGCCGTTGCAGACCACGTAGCGGTCCGGCGCGGGCGTCTGCCGGGCCACGCGCCACTTGTTGGCCGTGGGGTAGGCCGCGCCGCCGCGGCCGCGCAGGCCCGAGGCCGCCACGGCCTCCAGGATGTCCGTGCCGTCGGGCAGCAGGTAGTCGGCGAAGGGGTCCGGCTCGGCGCCCAGCAGGTGGCGCAGCACCACGGGCTCGGCGGCCAGGCTGGCTCGCGGGATCGGCCCGGAGGGCTTCGCCTCGTGCGCGGGCGCCTCGTAGCAGCGGCCCAGGCAGTAGACCGGGTGCGTCTCGGGGCGCGCGCCGGCAAACGTGCAGGCCGTGCCGCCGCAGCCGCGGGGGCGGCCGTCGGCGTGCAGGTCGTCGTAGAACGTGCGGATGCCGCGCACCCACGAGTCGGGCAGCCCGTGGGGCGCGCGGGGCGTGTCGTCCCGCAGGGCCTCCAGGGTGGGTTCGTCGGCGCGGTCTTCGGGGGCCCGATGGCGGCGGGCGAACTCTCGGATGTGCATGGACACTCCGCGGGGGTGGCAGCGATCCCGGACCGGCCGTGCCCTGCACGAGGCGTGCCTCACGCCGCAGGCCCGCCCTGGGCCTGCGTGCGCGATGTATGTTACCGACCCGTAGCGCGCCCGTGTCCGGCGTCGGTGCCGGGTGACGCGGCCGAACTCAGAAGTCGGCCTGCCGCGGCGCGCGGGGGAACGGAATCGACTCGCGGATGTTGTCCAGGCCCGTGGCGTACATCACGGCGCGCTCGAAGCCGAGGCCGAAGCCGGCGTGCGGCACCGTGCCGTAGCGCCGCAGGTCGCGGTACCACCAGTAGTCCGAGGTGCTCAGGCCGAAGTCGGCGATGCGGCGGTCGAGCACGTCCAGGCGCTCCTCGCGCTGGCTGCCGCCGATGATCTCGCCGATGCCCGGGGCCAGCACGTCCATGGCGGCGACGGTCTTCTCGTCGTCGTTCATGCGCATGTAGAAGGCCTTGATCTCCTTGGGGTAGTTCATCACGGCCACGGGCCGGCCGATGTGTTTCTCGGTCAGCCAGCGCTCGTGCTCGGACTGCATGTCCATGCCCCAGTGGACCGGGAAGTCGAACTTCTGCCCGGACTTCTCCAGCGCGGCGATGGCCTCGGTGTACGTCATCCGCTCGAACCTGGCCTCCACGAAGGCCTTCAGGCGCTCGATGCAGGTCTTGTCCACGCGCTCGGCGAAGAAGGCCAGGTCGTCCTCGCGCTCGTCGAGCACGGCCTTGAAGATGTACTTCAGGAACTGCTCGGCCAGCGTGGCGTCGTCGTGCAGGTCGGCGAAGGCGATCTCCGGCTCGATCATCCAGAACTCGGCCAGGTGGCGGCGCGTATTGGAGTTCTCGGCGCGGAACGTGGGCCCGAAGGTGTACACGCGGCTGAGCGCCAGGGCGTAACACTCCACGTTGAGCTGACCGGAGACCGTCAGGTGGGCCTCCCGGCCGAAGAAGTCCTGCTCGAAGTCGATCTTGCCCTCCTGCGTGCGCGGCAGGTTGGCCATGTCCAGCGTGGACACGCGGAACATCTGGCCGGCGCCCTCGCAGTCGCTCGCCGTGATGATGGGCGTGTGGACCCAGAAGAAGCCGTTCTCGTGGTAGAAGCGGTGGACCGCCTGCGCCAACGAGTTGCGCACGCGGGTGACCGCGCCGATCAGGTTGGTGCGCGGGCGCAGGTGGGCCACCTCGCGCAGGAACTCCGGCGTGTGGGCCTTGGGCTGGATGGGGTAGGTCTCGGGGTCGTCGACCCAGCCGACCACGCGCAGGCTCTTGCCGGCGAGCTCGACGGTCTGGCCCTTGCCCTGGCTCTGCACCAGGTCGCCATCGCACTCCACGGCGCAGCCGGCCGTGAGCTTCAGGACCTCGGTGGTGTAGTTGGGCAGGGTGTTGTCGACCACGACCTGCAGGGACTGGAAGCCGGAGCCGTCGTGAACGGTGAGGAACGACAGGCCGCTCTTCGAGTCGCGGCGCGTCTTGATCCAGCCCTGAACGCGCAGGTGCGTGCCCACGGGCACGTGGCCGGCGAGGACCTGGGCGATGCGAGCTTTGGTGGGGGACGACATGAAGCCTCCAGTGGGGAGCGGGTGAACCGAACAGCCGCGGGAGTTTGGGCGAGGCGGCGCCGGGGATCAAGTCCGCGGGTGGGGGCGAGGTGGGGGGCGAGAGCGCGCGACGCCCCGACCGGTCCCGGGTACCCGAAGCGGCCCGGGCTCCGTCGACGTCGAGGGCGTCGACCCGCGCGTGGCGGTCCGTGGTCCTAACGTGGGAAGTAGCAGCCGGGGAGCATCTCGTCGTCTGAACCCGCCGTCGTACGGCAAACCATGCCGAGGGCTCCACAATCGACGCGTTCGATTGACCCGCCGACGCAGACGTCGAAACCGCCGTCTGAGCAGGTCGCGGGCAAATCACCGCAATCGAGGTCGATTGGGGAGCAGGCAGCCCCTCTAGATTCACCAGTATCGGGAACACATCGAGAACCCTCCCAGTAGTCCGGGCAGTGCAGGCGGCCGAGCCTTCCATACGGCTCACATGCCTCGACGGTGAATTCGTCTGCGCAAGTCGCGCGGGGCCGACCCGTGCATTCGGGTCCGGCGCCCACGCACACTCCATTGTTGCACCGATTCTGTGGAACTCTGAAACAACTTCCGAGAAGCACGAAGCCGTCACAGGATGCCGCAAGTTGGCACTCGTCGTGTGCAATCTGGCCGTGCTCTGTACAGACTTCGACCGTGTCCTCGTCCAGGCAACGCCGATCGGGTGTCGGACACTCGCCATAGACGCACTGCGCGTCCAGAAAGTCGCCCCGGCCACACTGCCCGCCCAGCGTGGCACAGTCGAAGGGCAGCGCAACGGGGACCGGGTCCAGGCACTCCATGATGGTCGAGCCGTCCTCCGCACAGGCGTTCAGGATCCTGAGGTTGAAATTGGGAGGCCGGCACTGCGGCTCCAGCGTCGCGCCGACGCAGGCCAGGTATCCCAGGCAAGTCTCGGCCGCGGCGTCACACTCGATCTCCCTGCGAAAGACGCTCAGCCGCCCGCGTCTGCCCGGGAAGTTGATCTCCTGCACGCGCCAAACGTCGAAGCTGGAATAGAAGTCCTGGACCCCCCGCTCATCCAGTACGAGATCCACACACGCCAACGTGCGCACCCGTGCCCGAATCCACCGAAGCATCGTCTCTCGGCCCATGGGCAGGCGGCCCAGGTAGGGCGGAAACTCACCGCCCGTTCCCAGATCGACGCCAGCGTCCGCCGGTGGGCGCCGAAAATCGGGCCAGTCTGCCGGGTCCGGCCGCATATCGACAGGCGTGGAGTCCCCGGGCGCATGGGCGTCGAAAACCCGCCCGTCCGGCACGTCCGCGGTGCCGCGCCCACCACCGGAGTCGGTGCAAGCGAAGGCGACGAGGCACGTGCAAGCGGCGAGGGGCAGGCGCATGGGCGGATCTCCGGCGCGGTGACAGACGATATTTACAGTACGCCGACCAAGACCCTGGCGCAAACGAAGTCCGGGTCGCGGTCACGTCGTCGCGGGCGAAAGGCCGTCGGGAGCGACCGGCCGCCGGGGCGCCGCGATTCTGACCTTCTGTAAAGTATAAGTGCCAAATGCGGCAACTGATGCCATTCATATTATCATGATTGACGCCGTCGTTCTGGATCGCCCGCGTTACCTGTCCCGCGTCGCCCCGTGGGTGGGCAAGCCGCTCATCAAGGTGGTCACGGGTCAGCGGCGCGTCGGCAAGTCGTGCCTTCTGCAGACCGTGGCGCGCTGCCTGGCCGCCGCCGAGCCCGGGCATCCCGTGCTCCACCTCGAGATGGAGCGCGCGGAGTGGCGCTCCGTTGGTGACGCGGACGCGCTCCTGGCCTGGGTGGCGGCCCGTGCCCCGACGAATCGGGCCGCGATCCTCATCGACGAGGTCCAGGAGATTCGCGACTTCGACGTCGCCTTGCGATCGCTGGCCACCGAGCCGCGGCTGGACCTCTACGTGACCGGCTCCAGCGCCGAGCTCCTCTCGGGTGAGATCGCCACTCGGTTCGCCGGCCGCTCGATCACGATCGAGGTGCACCCCCTCTCCTACGACGAGTTCCTCGTGTTCCACGCCCGTGCGGACGACGACGCATCTCTGACGGCGTACCTGCGCTATGGCGGCTTGCCCTTTCTTCGGAACGTGCCGCTCACGGACGCCGTCGTCTTCGAGTATCTGTCCGGCGTGGCGAACACGGCGCTGCTGGCGGACGTCGTCGCGCGCCATCGGACGTCGGCCTCTGTGCCCACGGTCCTGGCCCATGTCGCGCCGTTGGCCCAGGCGTTTTCCATCCAATGCGTCCGCCGCAGCGACGTGGAGCGCAAGCGGTTCTTCGAGGTCGCGGCGAAACACGACTTCGACGAACTCGGCCTGCGGGCGGCCCGCCGCGGCGGGCGCGCGAGTTCGGCAACCTGCTGTCCATTCCCGACAACCATCCCAAGTACGTCGTCAGCCTCGACCCGTTCCAGAGCGACGAGCGGGCGTGCGTCATCTGGCGCTGCGAGCGTTTCTGCGGGATGGCCTGCCGGGGTGACCGCGTTCGCTTCATCGACTGATCGTCGCGAACACGCGCAAGATCCCGTTGCGCTCCCCGCCACCCCGCGGGAGACTCGCCGGCCATGTCCGACACGAACCTCGACCGGAACCTCGAAGCCCTGCGGCGTGCGTTGACCGGCCCGGCGCCGGGGGCCAAACGCCCTGCGATCAGCGCGCTCGCCCTGCAGTTCATGGACGTTGCGGACGACCCCGACCTGTTGCGCCTGAGCCGGCCGGCGGAGGACGCGTTCGTCCGGTCCGCCCTGGAGGCGGCCACGCGACACGTCACGGGGCGGGCGAACTTCCATCTGCCGCCCTCGCCCTGTTATCGCTACGCCCCCGCCGGGTTTCTGCACGGCACGTTCGTGGCGGTGGATCGCATGGCGACCTTCTTCTGGTTCGAGGCCGAGGCGCAGGGCGTGCTGACCCTCATGGGCCGCGATCTGCGCACGATGGACCACGTGCATCTCGGCGCCGCGCCCGTGCCCCCGGGGTCGAACGTCGTGCCCGGCTCCGAGACACCGCAGTAGCGCGCCGAGGGTTCGCCCCGGTCACGCCCACCGCCCGAACCGCGCGAGCACCTGACACACCTGCGGCGTTCGCAGGTGCAGTGCGTTGATCTCTTTCTGTGTCGCCGCCGTGAAACTCGGGCGGCCATGCTCGGGGGGGCCGTCGGCGACGATGCCGGGCACGCCGAGATCCTCCAGGTCCCAGTAGTAGTAGGTGCGCAGGCCGTAGGGGCGCTTGCCGTCCACGGACTGCACGGGCCACACGAAGGGCGTGCCCGGCGGCGTGTCTTCGGCGGCGCGCTGGGCCTCGATGAGCTCGGCGAGCGCGGCCTTGCGCGACTTGGGGTCGGGGAACGGCCCCCAGGGCTCGAAGTTCCACTGCACGCGGAACTCGGCCTGCCGCGCCAGGGCGAGCAGGGTTTCCGTGACCGTGAGCGTCTCGCGGTGGGCGGCGAAGCCGTCGGCGATGGCCGCGGCGAAGGCGAGCTCGGCGGCGGTGTCGTCGGGGCCTTCCAGCCCCAGGGTCGCGCTGCGTTCGGAGATGTCGGCCAGGCCCCGCGCCACGGACGGGATCTCATACTCGCCCGGCTCGAGTCGCGCGGTGCGCAGCAGGCCGGGCAGGGCCTCGAGAAAGTCCAGGTAGACCGAGGCGGCGCGCTCGGCGAGCCGCGGCTCCAGCGGGCGCCCGGGCCGGGGGACGGGGCCGAGGCGCGCGAGCTCGACCACGCGGGTGAGCAGCGGGGCGGCGCCGCCGAAGGGCGCGAAGGGGTAGAGCTCGGCGCCGCCGCTCTCCACGGGCGAGAGGCCGAAGAGCGCGGCGCGGGCGAGGGGCAGGAGCATCGGGTTCACGGGGCGGGCCATGGGCGGAGTATGCGAAGCGCGCGCGATTGCACGAACATCTTTCGCCGCGTTGTTGCGGGGAGCCGCCGGATCTGCGCGAATCGTAGGTTCCCCCCCAACCAGATCCGGAGACGACCCATGGTCCAGAGACGACTCTCGTGTGGCGCGACCGCGCTCCTGCTCGTGGGCCTGATGGCCGCGGGCTGCGGCGACACCGGCACAGGCACCGGCGGTGGCGGCGAACCCGACGCCGGAGCAGGCGGCGGCGGGGCCGGCGGCGGCGCGGGCGGCAGCACG
>CAINDO010000196.1 GCA_903847385.1 uncultured Myxococcales bacterium | reverse complement strand
CGCCGGAGCCGTTGCCGCCGGAGCCGTTGCCGCCCACGGCCTCACCGCCGGTGCCGTTGCCCCCCGAGCCGTTGCCGCCCGTGGCCTCGCCACCCGCCGCGGAGCCGCCCGTGGCCGAGCCGCCGCCGCCGTCCGGGGAGCCGTTGTCGCCCCCCGCCCCGGCGTCGTCGCAGGCCGCCCCGGTGCAGCCGTTGGACTGCGAAATCGAGTTCGTCCCGGTGCAACCGGCACCGAAGGCGACCACCCCGAGCACGAGCGCTCGAATCTCCCGTTTCGTCATTCGCTCTCTCCCTCTTGTCGACCACACGCTGTCGTTCGTTCCTACGGCGGCGCCGGCGAGGTGGCTCGCCGCGTCCGCGGCATTGATCCGGACGTTGCAGGCGCCGATATTGCACCGACGAGGAACTCCAATGCCAATCGCCGACCATCTGCCGCGCGCCACGCGCCACATCGCCCCCTTCGTCGCCGTGCTCGGCCTCGCCGCCTGCACCCCGGGGTCGAGCACGGACGCCGACCTGAGCGCCGACTTCGACGCGTCGACGGGCGGCGCCGGGGGTGGGGGCGGCGCGCCCGCACCGGACGCCGGCCCGGTCACACCGGACGCCGCCGTGATCGACACGCCCGACGCCGCCGCAGACGCCGCAGCCCTGGATGCGGTCGCCCCCCCGGCCGACGCCGCCGACCTGGCCGACGCCGAAGACACCGCGCCGGACGGCGGCGACGCGCCCCTGTGTCCGGACCGGCCGCTGATCCCCGCCGACGCCGCCCGCGTCGTCCTCGTCGGTCACCCCTTCACGGACACACCGGGTGTGGACGGCACGACGATCCACGGCCTCACGTTGCAGCCGAACGGCCGCCTGGACGACGACGGCATCCGCCTCGACGTCGGCGTGAAGGCGGCCCGCATCGCGTTCGCGCCCCACGGCCTGCTCGCCTTCGTCCTCGGCGAGAACGGCACGCTCGTGAGCGTCTTCGTGGCGGCCGCCGAGGGCATGGCCGTGGTGGACAGCGTGACATTGCCCGGCGCCGACTACGGTGACCTCCACGTCTCCGCGGACGGCGCGACGCTCTGGGTCACCGGCAGCAATGTGAACGAGACCTCGGGCATCTCGACGATCCACGTCGACTGCGAGGGCCTGCTCACCGTCGACGACGCCGCCTACTTCCCCCTGCGGCTCGCCGAGTCCACGGCCTTCCTGCCCGGCGACACCCGGGCGCTGGTGCTCGGTGGACAGACCGTCTTCGACCCGATCGATCCGAATGACGTCCGGCTGATCGAACGACAGGGCGGCGGTTTCCGGCAGGTCGGCGGCTTCGATCTGTTCCACGACTTCGTCGGCGCCGGCCGCATCGCGGTCTCGCCGGACGGCCGCCTCGGCGCGCTGCCCAACAACTCGGCCTTCTCAGAGGAGGGCGGGCAGATGATGCTCGTCGCCATCGACGGAGACACGGTGCGCGAGGTCGAGCGTGTCGCGGACGTGCCCGATCCCTCCGAGGCCCTGTTCTCGCTCGACGGGCAGACGCTCGTGCTCACGCAGGTCGAGCCGGGCCGCCTGAACGCCTACCGCATCGAGAACGGCGCCATCACCGAGACGACCGTGCTCACGGGCATCGGCCTCGCAGATCAGATCGCGCGCGTGGAGCGGGGCCCCCTGGCGGACACGCTCTTGATTCCGAGCATCGATCCCAACGGCGGCCCGAACATCACCCAGGTCCGCATCACTGGCCCCGGCCAGCTTCAGGATCTGGGCGAGACGCAGCTCGGCGAGGGCCTCGACAACATCGTCACGCCCATCGCCGTTCAGCCCTGACGCACGCGCCAGCCGCCGACGACGTCCCCCACCACGTTGCGCACCTGCAACAGACCCCAGCCCTCGGGCGCCGCGAAGGCCCCGGTGGCGAAGGTCTCCAGCGTCGTCGTCACGGCCGCCGCCAGCGCCTCCGTGGAGCCGGAGTGGACCTTGACGGCGAGACCCAGGCCGAGCCCGCGCTCGGGCAGCGCCATGCAGAACACACCCAACGCACCGATCTTGACCGCCATGGGCTCCCGCGCCGCCCGGACCACCTGCAGATCGAGCCGCCCCGTGCCCGAGGTCAGTTCCGGGTGCCCCGCCATGGCCCAGCCGATGCGCGCCAGCACCGGTCGCCGGGCCGGGGCCGCCATCGCCGCCGCGAGGGTCCCCCAGGCCCGGGCGAGGCCCGCGAGCTCGAAGCCGAACGTGGGCACGCCGCAGCCGTCCGTCGCCACGCAGGCCAGGTCGCCGCACAGCGCCTCGAGCCGCGCGTGATTCCCCGCCTGCAGCGGATGGTCCAGGGGCCGATACTCCAGCGACCACCCCTGCGCCACACACGCGCCGAGCATGAAGCTGTGTTTCCCCGAGCAGTTGTTGTGCACGCCGCCGAAGTGTCCACCCGCCCGCAGAATCGCCTCGGCCGAGCCCTCGTGTACCGGCGGGTGCGCCCCGCAGCGCAGCGCGGTCGCGTCCAGGCCGAAACGCCGCAGCAGCCCCTCGACCAGCGCCACATGCACCGGCTCCGCGCTGTGCGAGGCGGCGCCCACCGCCAACTGCTCATCGGAGAACGCGCTCGCATCGCCCAGCGCCGCCAGGCTGTTCTCGAGCTGGAACGGCTTCGACGCCGACCGCCACGTCGTGACGATCTCCGGGCCGAGACGCCCGACGACCGCCCCGGAGGCGCCGTCGACCGCGACGGCCGAGAAGGGATGAACGGCCTCGACGATCGAGCCGCGGGTTTGTTCGACGAGGTGCATGGCGGCAGCATGGCCCAAGCGGCTGCGCGCATAAACCCCCACGGGGCGCGGCCCCGCCCGGGGTGGGTTTGAGCCAGGTCAATTCTACAGTCCCCGCGCCCCGCCGCGCATTGACGTACGAACGAACGTTCGTTTAGCTCGAACCTCAATCACGCCCGAAACCGCGAACGCGGTGGAGCCGAACCATGATGGAAGCCGTGGGCTACTTCGCCCAGCCCGGCGGCGGCGCATTGGTGCGCCAGGGGTTCACCCTGGCCGCCCCCGCCGCCGATGAAGTCATCGTCGCCGTCGACGCCTGTGGTCTGTGTCACACGGATCTCGGCTTCGCCCGCGCCCAGGTGGCCCCGCGTCACGCCCTCCCCCTCGTGCTCGGCCACGAGATCGTCGGGCGCGTTTTGCACGCCGGCGAGTCGGCGAAGCAGCGCGTCGGCGACCGCGTGCTCGTGCCGGCCGTGATGCCCTGTGGCCGCTGCGCTTACTGTCTGGCCGGCCGCGGCAACGCCTGCCCCACACAGAAGATGCCCGGCAACGACATCCACGGTGGCTTCGCCAGCCACCTCGTCGTCCCCTCGGCGCCCCTCGTCGACATCCCCACCGACGTCGCCGAGGTCGAGTACCGCGCCATGTCCGTCGTGGCCGACGCCGTCTCGACCGCATGGCAGGCCGTTCTCCGCGCGAAGCTCGCCCCTGGGGACATCGCCGTCGTCGTCGGCGCCGGTGGTGTCGGCGGGTTCCTCGTCCAGATCGCCGCCGCGGTCGGCGCCCATGTCATCGCCTGCGACGTCAGCCCCGCGCGCCTGGAGAAGATCGCCGGCTTCGGCGCCGCCGAGACGTGTGTCCTCGCCGGGGACGACGTGAAGACGCTCCGCAAGCAGGTGCAGGGCGCGCTCAAGGCTCGCGGCGCCACGGGCCTGCAGCTGCGCGTCTTCGAGTGCAGCGGTCACACCGGCGGCCAGAACGCCGCCTGGTCGCTCATGAGCCACGGCAGCACGACGGTTTTTGTCGGCTACACGATGGACAAGCTGTCCGTGCGTCTGTCGAACCTGATGGCCTACGACGCCACGGCGATGGGCACCTGGGGCTGCCCCGTCGAGGCCTACGCCGCCTGCCTCGACATGGTCCGCGACGGCCGCGTGAAGCTCCTGCCGTTCCTGGAAGAGGCGCCCATGTCGCGCCTCAACGAATGCCTCGATGCCATGGACGCCCACGCGCTGAAGGCGCGGATGGTGCTCCTCCCCGAAACCTGACCGCCGCATCACGCCCGGAGACCGGATCCCATGACCACGCTGTTCAGCCACGAGCTGCTGCCCGAATACACGTTCAAGTCCATCCAGTATCGCACCCTGCCCGTCTACGACACCCAGGGCCGCGAGGTCGAGGGCCTGCACAAGACCTGGATCGCCCTGGACAACGAGAAGCAGCTCAACTCGTACACCACCGAGGCGGTCAAAGAGGTCATCCTGGCCTTCCGCCGCGCGAGCTGCGACCGCCGCAGCGTGGCCGTGGTCTTCACGGCCGCCGGCACGCGGTCCTTCTGCACGGGCGGCAACACGGCCGAATACGCCACCTACTATGCCAACCGGCCGCACGAGTACCTGCAGTACATGCGGCTGTTCAATGACATGGTCACGGCGATCCTGCTCTGCGACAAGCCGGTCATCTGTCGGGTCAACGGCATGCGCATCGGCGGCGGGCAAGAGATCGGCATGGCCTGCGACTTCAGCGTCGCCGGCGACCACGCCCGCTTCGGCCAGGCCGGCCCGGTGCACGGCTCGGCGCCGGACGGCGGCAGCACGGACTTCCTGCATCTGTACGTCGGCTTCGCCAAGGCCGCCGAGTCGCTGTCGCTCTGCCAGCCCTGGTCGGCCCACACCGCCCTGCGCCTGGGCCTGGTGAATGACATCGTCCCGGTCCATCGCACCGCCGGGGGCGAATACATCCCCAACCCGATGGTGGTCACCGACCGCTACCTGGACGACCGCGGCCGCGTGGTCCTGGGCGATTGGAAGACGGGCGCCGCCGCGGACGAGGCCAAGAAGGCCGCCGCCGCCTGCACCGTGGATCTCACGCTGCTCGATCAGGCCGTGGACGGCCTCGTCACGCGTCTGATGAACACCTTCCCCGATTGCACCCGCAAGACGCTGGAGAGCCTGCGCAAGAAGAAGCTCGAACACTGGTTCGCCAACGCCGAGACGAACCGCTCCTGGCTCGCGCTGAACATGAACACCGAGGCCGCCGCCGGGTTCCCGGCGTTCCACTTCGGCAACAAAGAGGGCCGCGAGATCGACTTCGTGGCCATGCGCCGTGCCATCGCCGACGGCGCCCGCGTGGACGAGGCCCTGACCGAGGCCGTGCTGCCGCCCGCCGCCCGCGAGGCCCGCCGCGCCTGGCGCGCCGACGCCGACGGCGCGGAGTAAGTCATGAGCGCCCGCGTCCACGCCCGGCGAGTCGCCGTCGACCATGTGTTGCACCTGCTCATCGACCACCCCAAGGGCAACATCCTGTCCCTCGAGGTCATGCAGCAGTTGCGCGCTGCCCTCGCCGAGGCCCGCGACGACCGGAGCCTCCGCTGTGTCCTCCTCCAGGGCGCGGGCGGCCACTTCAGCTTCGGCGCGTCGGTCGAGGAGCACCGCCGCGACCAGGCCCCGGCCATGCTCCAGGGTTTCCACGCCCTGATTCGTGACATCGCCGACTTCCCCGTGCCCGTGGTGGCCGTGGTCGAGGGCCGCTGCCTGGGCGGCGCCTTCGAGGTCCTGCTGGCCTGTCACTTCGTGCTGGCGACGCCGAACGTCCAGATCGGCTGCCCGGAGATCCGGCTGGGTGTGTTCCCGCCGGTGCTCGCCGCGCTCGGCCCCCTGCGCCTCGGCATGGCCCTCACGGAGCGGCTCATGCTCACGGGCGATACCGTCGGCCGCGACGTCCTCGAGCGCTGCGGGCTGGTCTCGGGGCTCCTGCCCGAGGCCGCCGGCGAAGACATCACCACGGCGGCGACGACCTGGTACACCCACTCGCTCGGCAATCTGTCCGCCTTCGCGCTGCGACAGACCGTGCTTGCCGCCCGAAGTCATCCGCTCTGGCGGCAGTCCCTGGGCGAGGCCCTGGACGCCGTCGAGCGGCAGTACGTGGAGCAGGTGGTGACCAGTCACGACGGCAACGAGGGCATCGAGGCCTTCCTCGCCCGCCGCTCGCCCCTGTGGACGGACGCGTGAGGGGCGCCGAGCGCACGCCGGTCCGCGGCGTCCCCCGCCCCGGGCGCATTCGCCGGCCCCGCGCGGCGACCCCGCGCCAGGAGCAGGGCCGCGCCGAGATCCTGGGCACCGCCGCCGAGTTCATCGCGCAGCAGGGGTTCCACGGCATGTCCATGCGCGCCCTGGCCGCGGCCACCGGGCGCGCGTTGGCCTCGCTCTACAACTACTTCGACTCGAAGGAAGACCTGCTGTACGCGCTGCAGTCCGGCGCGTTCCGGGCGCTGCTCGAGTCCGGCCGCCATGCCATCGACACGACGACGGACGCCGACGCGCGTCTGTACGCCTTCATCGCCAACCACGTCGGCTACGTGACCGAACACCGGGACGTGATGCGCGTGCTGGTGCACGAGGCCGCCGCGCTGCGCCCCGAGCAGCGCCGCGAGCTGCGCCGCCTGAAGGACGCCTACTTCGCCCAGGCGCGCGAGCTCATGGACGCCCTGTACGACGCCCCCCTGGGCGAGCGGGAGCGCGCCACCTACTCGCTGTTCGGCATGATCAACTGGGTCTTCGCCTGGTACGAGCCGGCGCGCCACGGCTCGCCGTTCGACGTCGCCCGGACCATCCATCGCATGGCGCTCTGCGGCCTGCGCAACGGCGACACCGCCGGCGCCGAGGTCGACGCCGTGGAGCGCGCCCTGCGCGCCGCCCCCAACCCGTCCCCCATCCGCCCCGAGGTCGAAAAGACACCATGAGCGCGAACACCGACCCCTGCGCCCCGCTCCTCGCCCGAGCCGAGGCGCTCCTGGAAGATCTGCACCTCGGCACCGTGTCGGCCTGGAAGGCGGCGAATCCGGGCAGCCTGGCCATCGGCATCATGCCGGTCTTCGCGCCGCGCCCGCTGTTCGAGGCCATCGGCGTGCTGCCCGTGAACATCTACGGCGGCGGCGACCGCGTGGATGTCATCAAGGGCGATGCCTACTACCAGAGCTACATCTGTCACATCCCGCGCAGCACCATCGAGATGGGCCTCGGCGGCCACCTGGACGCGCTCGATGGCATGGTCTTTCCTTCGACGTGTGACGTGATCCGCAACCTGAGCGGCATGTGGCGCATGCTGTTCCCGCAGAAGTACAGCAGCTACCTGGACCTGCCGCAGACCTTCGAGGCCCCACTGGGCGGTCTGTTCTACCGGCACGAGCTCAACCGCATCGCCGCCGAGCTGGCCGAGCGCGGGGCGAAGCCCCTGACCGAGGACAACCTGCGCGTCGCCATCGCGAACGAGAACGAGCGCCGCGGTCTGTTGGCCGACCTCGCCGCCCTGCGCGCCAAGGAGCCCTGGCGGGTCAAGGCCTCCGAGGCCTACCTGCTCACCCGCGCCGGCGCCGTGTTGCCCTGTGTCGAACACACGGCGATGCTGCGCGACTTCCTGGCGCAGGCCCACGTGCGGCCCACGCGGCCCTACGACAACGTGCGCGTCATCGTGCTCGGCGCCTTCTGCGAGCAGCCGCCGCTGGGCCTCATCCGCACGCTGGAGCGCTCCGGCTGCGATCTCATCGACGACGACTTCCAGCTCGGCCTGACCACGATCGAGGGCAACATCCCGCTGGACGAGGACCTGGGCGACACGAGCCCGCTGGACGCCCGCTCGCCGCTCGACGCGGTGGTGCTGAGCTACACGATGCGCGGGCAGGCCACGGCCACGCGCTACATCGCCGAGCAGGTCAAGGGCAAGGCCCTGGTCGACCGCGTGCGCAGCCTGAACGCCGAGGGTGTCATCCTGGCGGCGCCCTCGTTCTGCGACCCGGCGCTGCTCGACCAGCCCATGATCGAGCAGGCCCTCGCGGACGCGCAGATCCCCTTCACGAGCTTCAAGTACGCGGAGAACTCCGCGCAGTTCCAGACGATTCGCGAACAGGCGGGCGCGTTCAGCGACTCCGTCAAGCTGTGGGGAGCCGCATGAACACACAGACCGCAGAGACGCAGCGAGGCACCGCCGCCCCCGTCCGCGCCGACGCCGCCGCCAAGGACGCCTCGCAGAACCGTCAGAAGGAGATGCTGGCGGCCTACTTCGAGAAGCTCACGCGCGCCAAAGAGGCCGGCCAGAAGATCGTCTACACCTTCGTGCCCGGCAACCTGAATGAGCTGATCGGCGCGGCCGGCATGATGAACGTGCTGCCGGAGATCAACGCCTTGCAGTCGGGCATGCGCGGCCGCAGCGGCGGTTACATCACCGAGGCCGAGAAGGCCGGCCACTCCGAAGACGTCTGCACCTACGTGAAGTGCGACATCGGCATGATGCTCAACGGCAACATCGGGCCGACGGGCACCAAACTCCCCGAGCCCGATCTGTTGCTCCTGTCGTACACGGGCTGCTTCACCTTCATGAAGTGGTTCGAGCTGCTGCGCGAACACTACAAGTGCCCCGTGGCGATGCTGCACGTGCCCTACCAGCCCGAGGGCCGCATCACGCCGGACATGAAGCAATACATCGTCGATCAGCTCGAGAAGAGCATCATCCCGGCCCTGGAGAAGGTCAGCGGGCGCAAGCTCGACCGCGAGGACCTCGCCCGGCGCATGGCGCTGTCCGCGCAGGCCGAGGACGATCTCGTCGCGGTCTGGGAGTCGGCGAAACACAAACCATCGCCCATCGATGGCTACTTCGGCGGCGTGTATTACATCGGGCCGATCTTCTCGGCCTTCCGCGGCACGGAAGACGCGGTCGCCTACTACCGCGAGCTGAGAAGCGAGGTCGAGGCCCGCATGGCCCTGGGACTCGGCCCCGTGGGCCCCGATGGTCCCATCGGCCCGGAGCGGCATCGCCTCGTGGTCGAGGGCCCGCCCAACTGGACGAGTTTCTTCGACTTCTGGCGCATGTTCAGCCGCGAGAACGCCGTGGTCTGCGCGAGCACCTACACCCGCGTCGGCGGTCTGTACGATCTCGGTTTCCGCCATGACTACCGGGACCCGCTGGCCTCGCTGGCCGAGTATTGCCTGGGCTGCTACACCAACCTGGGCCTGCCCTCGCGCATCAACCTGCTCGAGAAGTACATCAAAGAGTACGAGGCCGACGGTTTCCTCATCAACAGCGTGAAGTCCTGCAACTCGTTCTCCGCGGGACAGCTCCTCATCCTGCAGGAGCTCGAGAAGCGGACCGGCGTGCCCGGCGGCTTCATCGAATCGGACCTCGTCGACCCGCGCTACTTCGGCAAGGCCAACATCGACAACCGCCTGCAGAGCTACTTCCAGATGCTCGACGCCCGCAAGGCCCGGGGGTATGTATGAAGTGTGTCGTGGGCATCGATCTCGGCTCCACCACCACGAAGGCGGTCCTCCTCGACGTCGAGGACGGCCGCATCCTGGGGCAGGGCATCACCAACAGCCGCTCGAACTACGAGGTCGCCAGCGCCGTCGCCCGGCAGGAGGCCCTCACGGCCGCGCGGTTTCGTCTGTTGAGCGACGCGCTGCACCACGGCGTGGACGCGGCCACGGCGGACCGCATGCAGGAGCGCCTGATGCTGGCGTTCCGGCACGAGCTGTTCCTCACCCAGCTCGATGGGCTGGAGTCCGCGCTGCAGGCCATGATCGTGGCTGTCGTGCCCGTGGACAAGCGCCCGGACTACCACCGCGCGGCGGACCTCATCATCGAGGCCGCCGTGAAGTTCGCCGAGTCAGTCTACACGCCGGGCGCCGCGCGCAAGAGCGACTTCTTCAAGGACCTGGCCTCCGAAGCGATGGCCACGGCGGCGACGGCCATCTGTGAACAGACCGGCGTGAAGTACGAGCGCCTGCTCGGTGTGTTCGACCGCGCCATCCTGGACGTGGAGAAGCAGGTCACGGCCTTCGAGTTCGAGACGCTGCTCCAGCGCGCCGCACGCCGCGCCCTGGCGACCTTCTCCGCCGAGGACCGGGGCGCCGCCGAGGTGCACCTGCTCGGCGCCGTCGAGAAGACGAACGCCCTGGCCATCGACGAGGTCGCCTTCGTGGGCACGGGCTACGGTCGACAGACCCTGCCGTTTCCGAAAGAGGCCGTCCGCAGCGAGATCCTGTGTCACGGCCGCGGCGCGCACCGGTTCTTCCCGGGCACGCGCACCGTGCTGGACATCGGCGGGCAGGACACCAAGGCCATCCAGGTCGACGACCACGGCGTGGTCACCTCGTTCCAGATGAACGACCGCTGCGCCGCCGGCTGCGGGCGCTACCTGGGCTACATCGCGGACGAGCTGAACCTGGGCCTGCACGAGCTCGGGCCCCTGGCCCTGGGCGCCAAGCGGGTGGTCAAGGTGAACTCGACCTGCACCGTGTTCGCCGGCGCCGAGCTGCGCGAGCGGCTGAGCGTGGGCGAGCGCCGCGAAGACATCCTGGCCGGTCTGCACCGCGCCATCATGCTGCGCGCGATGTCGTTGCTCGCCCGCAGCGGCGGCGTGCGCAACCAGCTCACCTTCACCGGCGGCGTGGGCAAGAACCCCATGGCCACGCGTGTGTTGCGCGAGCTGGTCACGGAGAGCTACAGCGCCGACATCGACCTGAACCTGCACCCTGACTCGATTTACATGGGCGCGCTCGGGGCGGCGCTGTTCGCCTTCGACGACCACCGCGCGGGCCGGGCCATCATCCCCACGGCGCTGCGGGCGCTCTACGGCAAGGCCGAGACAGAAGCCAAAGACTGTTGTGGCGAGTGTGGCTGTGATCACGCCGAGGGCGGCGGGTCTGGCAAGAAGTCCGGACACTGCGACAAGGACGGAGAGCACTGCCATGCGTGAGCAGACCACCCTGGGCATCGACGTCGGCTCGGCCGCCGTCAAGGCAGTCATCATGCGCAGCGCGGGCGGCGACAACGCCGGCGCCGAGATGATCGGTCACAGCTGCCAGCGCATCCGGCGTCGCGACCTGCACGAGACGATTCAGGCCGCCATCACCGAGGCCGGCCAGGGCCGCTTCGCGCCGAACGCCTTCGACTACGTGGCCACCACGGGCGAGGCGGACGCCGTCGAGTTCCGCACGGGCCACTTCTACACCATCACCACCCACGCCCGCGGCGCGCTCTATTTCAACGCGGACGCGGCCGGCGCCCTGGACGTGGGCTCGCTCCACGCCCGCGCCATTCGCCTGGATCCCCGCGGCAAGGTCACGGCGCAGCGCATGACCAGCCAGTGCGCCAGCGGCTCCGGACAGTTCCTGGAGAACATCGCGCGCTACCTCGGCGTGCCCATCGAGGACGTCGGCGAACTCAGCCGCACGGCCCAGGCGCCCGAGATGGTCAGCGGCATCTGCGCCGTGCTGGCCGAGACGGACGTCATCAACATGGTCAGCCGCGGCATCAGCACGGCGGACATCCTGAAGGGCATCCATTTGAGCATCGCCGGCCGCCTGGTGCAGCTCGTGCGCGCCATCGGCACCGAGGGCCAGGTCGTCGTCACCGGCGGCCTCGCCACGGACACGGGCCTGCTCGCCGCGCTGCAAGAGAGCGCAGACGGCGGCGGCGCCAAGAAGCGCCCCGGAAAGCAGGTGAACGTGAAGTTCGTCACCCACCCCGAGGGTGTGTTGGCCGGCGCCATCGGCGCGGCGCTCCTGGGCGCGTATCGCTACCGACAGCTCGAAGAGACGGGCAAGCTGGCCATGCTCACCGGCGGCTACACGGCCACGGGCGCGCCGCTCACTTGAGCGTGAAGACCGCCTTCTTGTCGGAGATGTCGACGCTGGCGAAGATCTTGGTGTGATCGCCCTTGGCGTCGCTCCACTTGATCTCGAACTCGGCGTCGCTGACGCATTTGATCGTCAGGTCGTTCACGCTCGACCAGGACGACCCATTCGCCAGGCCGTTCTTGGATGCGCCGAGCTCGAGCTTGTTCCAGCTCTCGAGGCTGCCCTTGTTCCGCATGCGATGGCCCTGGCGGGGCACGTCGACTTTGCTCCCGGTCTCGTTCTTGAACTGAAGTTCGACCTCTTTGCACTCGCCGGTGAGCAGGGCGTGGGCGGGCGCGGGGGCGCCGACGAGGGCACCGAGAGCCATGGAGAGGCCGAGGGCGGCGAGCGTGAAACGAGACATGACACTTCCTCCGAAGACGATGCAATCGACTCTGTCGGTCGGCCCGGACCATCCGCGCCTTCCACGGGGGACTACGCGGAGCCGCCGCGGAATCTGACCGACCCGGGCACATTTTTTTCGGTCCCCCCGCCCCATGGCGCCGTGCGACGGGATCGGGCACATTTGAGGCCATGCGCTCCCTCGCCTCACGCTCCCCCCTCGCCTTCTGTCTCTTGGCCCTCGCCGCCGGCTGCGACGCCGCGCACACCGTGGCCGATGCCGGCGCGCCCGCGGCCGACGCCGCAGCGCCCTCGGTCGACGCCCTGCATCCGTTCGACGCCCGCGCCAGCGACGACGCGCGCCGGCCCGATCTCGAGGCCGGCGAGCCGCTGCCCGACCAGGGCGCGACGCCGTCCGAAGACGCGGCCACCGCCGCGCCCGACGCCGCCGTCTCGCCGACCGACGACGCTGCCGCGCCCCCGCCAGCCGGGGACGCCGGTGGCAGCACGCTGGAGGACGCCGGCTTCGTCTTCGTCGACTCCGGCATGATCTGCGGCGATGGCCAGCCCTCGCGGCGGTTCTTCCCCGACGCGGACGGCGACGGCTACGGCGACGTGGTGGATCTGTCCGGCCTGAACCCCGCCGGCTGTGACGCGCCCCCCGGATACGTGGCCAACGACCAGGACTGCGACGACGGCCGGGCGACCACGAACCCCAGCGCGTCCGAGTCCTGCAACGGCTTCGACGACGACTGCGACGGCCGCATCGACAACGACGCCTCGAACGAGCGGGCGTTTTACGGCGACGCGGACAGCGACGGCTTCGGCGACTTCTACGGCGAGGTCGTGTTCGCCTGCGACGCGCCGATGGGCTTCGCCGACAACCTCGACGACTGCGACGACGAGTCGCCGCAGGTGGGGGTGTGTCCCGCGAACCAGTTCTGCTCCCAGGCGCGGCTCTGTCTGCCCGAGGGGGAGTGTCGCGGCGGCCGGGATTGCGGCGCCGGTCTCATCTGCAACGACGCCGGCCGTTGTGAGCCCGGCAGTCTGTGCGGCGGCCAGAGTTACGCGGCGGCGCGCATCCTGCCCAACCTGCTCATCGTGCTCGACCGCTCGTGCAGCATGCGCGCCCGGGTGGGCGACGTCCGCAAGTGGCAGGCCGCCGTGGATGCCATCGCCTCGTTGACGCGGCAGTACGAGGGCCAGATCCGCTTCGGGCTGTCGCTCTTCCCCGACCTGCAGGGCCTCGCCTGCGCGCAGACCGACATCGTGCTGCCCGTCGCGGATGGCAACGAGGCCCCCATCCGCGATCTGTTGACGTCCGCGCTGGACGCCGGCGACCGCTACTGGCCGGACGGCCCCTGCGTCACGAACATCGACACGGCCATGGAGCAGGCCGCCACGGAGCCGCGGCTGGCCGATCCCGAACAGCGCGGCTTCGCCATGCTGGTCACCGACGGTCAACAGTCCGCGTGCAACCTCGCGGGCAGCGACCGCGGCACGGAGGACATCATCGGCCAACTGAACGCGCGCGGTGTGCCCACGTTCGTCGTCGGCTTCGGCGGCGAGGTCGACGCGCGCCAGCTCGACGCCTTCGCCGTCGCGGGCGGCGTTGCCCGGGCGGACGCCCCGCGATACTACCAGGCCGACGACGCGGCCGGGCTCCTCGCCGCGCTCCAGAACATCGGCTCGCAGGTCGTCACCTGCGACTTCGCGCTGGAGCAGGACCCGCCCAACCTCTTCGACATCCACGTCTTCTTCGACAACCAGGAAGAGGTCCGCCACGACGTCGACCACATGGACGGCTGGGACTACGACCCGGCGACCCGCACGGTCAGCTTCTACGGCATGGCCTGTGATCGCCTGACGCAGCGGGCTGTCTCGGACGTCGACGTGGTCTTCGGTTGCCCCTCGGGCAACGGACAGTGAGCAGGAGACAGACCATGGCACATACGATTCGCCCCTCGCGGGCGCTGGGATTCACGGCCGTTCTGGCCCTCGGGGCCTGTGTCGACACCAGCGCGAAGGACGCGCTGGACGCCGGCCTGCTGCGCCGCGACGCCAACGCCGGCGGCACCGGCGGGGGCGCTGGCGGCACGGGCGGCTTCCCGCTCGACCTGCCGGACGCGCGGG
>CAINDO010000195.1 GCA_903847385.1 uncultured Myxococcales bacterium | reverse complement strand
GTGACCCCACGCGCGCCGACGCCGCCGGTGGGTCGCCCGCGCCCGACGCGGGGGCAGCCGCCGATGCCGGCCCCGACGCCGCCACACCCGGACCGGACCTCGACGCCGCGACGCGCCCGCCCACGCCCGACGCCGCGGTCGCGCCCCCGACGAGCCCGCCCACGGAGCCGCCGACGGCCCCGCCGACGGAACCACCGGCGCCCCCGCTGCCGCCGCTCCGTCCCAACGGTTTTCACACGGTGGTCATCGCGGACACGGACCGCTGGGACTCCATCCGGGCCCTCGCCGACGCCGATCTGGGCCCGATCCTGGTCTCCGACAACAAGCCGGCGGACCTGTCCTTCGAGCGCTGGACGCGCCGCATCTCGGCCTCCCGCGAGGACACGGGCGAGGCCCTGGCGGCCCTCGTGGCGGCCGAGTTGGGGAACCCCGCGGGCGCGCCGATCAAGGTCGTCGTGGACGAGCTGCGCGAGGAATACGCGGACAAGATCCTGGCGATGACCCGGGAGATGGCCGCCCGATACCCGCAGTGGCGCGGGCGCTGGGGCGTCTACATCGTCAACGGGCCCGCCGTGCACTACGCCGGCTACACCGCGCAGATCGACGCGCTGCTGGACGCCGGCGCGATGATCCTGGCCGAGATGTACCCGCAGGCGGCGGACTACTGCGCCGCGGGGCCCCGCGTGATCGACCGCGACCTGTGGCTGGCACGGTTCTTCCGTGGCGACGAGAACATCGCGCGCCTGCACTGGCTGGTGAACCGCAAGGCGGACCGCGGCTCGGACAGCCACCTCTCGGTCGTTTTCGGGGTGATCGACCGCTTTCACGCGCCCGTGACGCCGGCGGTGTTTCTCGACCGCATGTTCTACGTGTTCGTGACGCGCAGCGACCACCGCGAGCTGATCGACCCGGCGAACGGCGGCCCCGGCGCCTGGAAGTGGCAGGCACCCGCGGATGGCAACGACAACGTGAGCAACAGTAGCCGCGATCTGGCCTTCGCCGAGTCCTTCGACCACTACCTCGTCCAGGGGCGCAACGACAGCCGTCTGGGTCAGGTCGACTGCCCCTGAGCGCGCGGGCCGCAATCACGTTGACCGCCGGCGCCGAACGCTGTTAGGCAACGGGTTTCCGGCTTTTCCCCGGCTCACGCCCGGCCATCGTGGCCCAATCAGCGACTCGGAGTGTCGATGTCAGCGCCCAGCTTTGACGAGATCAAGCGGCCCCTGCCCAAGGACGAGGCCCTCACCGAGGCCAATCGATGTCTGTTCTGCTACGACGCGCCCTGCATGCGGGCCTGTCCGACGCACATCGACGTCCCCGGTTTCATCAAGAAGATCGCCACGGGCAACCTGCGCGGCTCGGCGCGGATGATCCTCGAGTCGAACATCCTCGGCGCGTCCTGCGCCCGCGTGTGCCCCACGGAGGAGCTCTGCGAGGGCGCCTGCGTGCTCAACGACCTGCACCACAAGCCCATCGACATCGGCCGACTGCAGCGGTACGCCACGGACCCCTTCGTCATCGACGCGCACACGCCGCTGTTCGCCCCCGGCGCGGCCACGGGCCGCAAGGTCGCCCTCATCGGCGGCGGCCCGGCGAGCCTGGCCTGCGCGGCAGAGCTCGGTCGGCGCGGCCACACGGCGATCGTCTTCGAGGCCGCGCCCCTGGCCGGCGGCCTGAACAGCTACGGCGTGGCCGACTACAAGATGCGCCACGAGACCGCCCTCCGCGAGATCGCCTGGGTCGAGCAGTGCGGCGTCGAGATCCGCTGCAACACGGCCGTCGGGCGGGATGTCTCGCTCGACTCGCTCCTGACCGACTACGACGCCGTCTTCGTGGGCGTGGGCCTCGGCGGCGTGCCGCCCCTGGGCCTGCCCGGCGAGGAGCTGTCCGGCGTCCGGGACGTCCTGGACTTCATCGCCGAGCTCAAGACGCGCCCCAAGGCGGACGTCTCGCTCGCCGGCAAGCGCGTCGCCGTGATCGGCGGCGGCAACACGGCCATCGACGGCGTGACCCAGGCCGTGCGCCTCGGCGCCGCCAAGGTGCACCTGGTCTACCGCCGCGGCCGGGACGAGATGCCCGCCTACGAGCATGAGATCGAGCTCGCCCGGAAGGACGGCGTGGACCTCGTGCTGCAGGCGCAGCCCGTGGCCATCGAGGGCAGCACCCACGTGACCGGCCTGCGCTGCGTGCAGACCCGCCTGGGCGAGCCCGGCGCGGACGGCCGGCGCGCGTTCGAGACCGTGCCGGGCTCGGAGTTCACCCTGGCGGTGGACGTCGTCCTGCGCGCCAGCGGTCAGGAGAAGCGCCGCGGGTTCCTGTCGGGCATCCCCGGTCTGGCGCTGGACAAGGGCGGCCGCGTGATCGTCGACGACACCGGCCGCACGGGCAACCCCAAGGTGTTCGCCGGCGGTGACTGTGTCAGCGGTGGCAAAGAGGTCGTCAACGCCGTCGCCGACGGCAAGAAGGCCGCGCTCGGCATCGATGCGCTCCTGAAAGGCAACTGAGTCATGGCCGATCTTCGCGTCAACATCGCAGGCATCTCCTCGCCGAACCCGTTCTGGCTGGCCTCGGCACCCCCGACGAACACGGGCGACCAGATCAAGCGCGCCTTCGACGCCGGCTGGGGCGGCGCGGTGTGGAAGACCCTGGGCGAGCCCATCGTCAACACGTGGTCGCGCTACAGCGCCATGGACCTCAACGGGCAGAAGATCGCCGGGCTCAACAACATCGAGCTCATCACCGACCGCCCGCTCTCCGTGAACCTGCGCGAGATCACCGAGGTCAAGAAGCAGTACCCGCACCATGCGGTCATCGTGTCGCTGATGGTCGAGGCCAAGCGCGAGGCCTGGCACACGATCGTCAAGCAGGCCGAGGACGCCGGCGCGGACGGCCTGGAGCTGAACTTCGGCTGCCCGCACGGCATGTCCGAGCGCGGCATGGGCGCGGCCGTGGGCCAGGTGCCCGACTACACCTGCCAGATCACCACTTGGGTCAAAGAGGTCGCCCGCACGCCCGTGCTGGTGAAGCTCACGCCCAACATCACGGACATCCGCTACGCCGCGCGCGCGGCCTTCCAGGGCGGCGCCGACGGCGTGTCGTTGATCAACACGATCAACAGCATCACCGGCGTGGACCTGGACACCTTCACGCCGCGGCCCGCCGTCGCCGGCAAGTCCAGCCACGGCGGCTACTGCGGCCCCGCCGTGAAGCCCATCGCCCTGAACATGCTCGCTGCCATCGCGGCCGACCCGGCGACGGCCGGCAAGCCCATCAGCGGCATCGGCGGCATCAGCACCTGGCGGGACGCGGCGGAGTTCCTGCTCCTCGGCGCCACCACCGTCCAGGTCTGCACGGCCGTGATGCACTACGGCTTCCGCATCGTGGAGGACATGATCGACGGCCTGTCGAACTACCTCGACGAGAAGGGGATGCAGACCATCTACGACCTGCGCGGCAAGAGCGTGGAGCGCGTGCGCGACTGGAAGGAGCTCGACCTCAACTACGTGGTCAACGCGAGCATCGACCAGGACAAGTGCATCGGCTGCGGCCTCTGCTACACGGCCTGCAACGACGGCGCCCACCAGGCCATCGGCGCGGTGCGGGCGGACAACGGCCGCACGAAGGTCCACGTCATCGAGGACGCCTGCGTCGGGTGCAACCTCTGCAGCCTGGTCTGCCCCGTGCAGGGCTGCATCACCATGAAACAGATCCCCACGGACGCGGGGCACTGCAGCTGGGAGCAACACACCAGCGGCACCGGCAAGCTCGCCCCGCGCCCCCAGGACAAACACTTCCACTGAGCACCCCATGAGCACCCAGAGCGCCATCGAGAGCACCGACGTCCTCGCCCACATCGACGGCGAGTGGATCGCCGGACCCGAACAGAAGCCGAACATCAACCCCGCGGACACCCGCGAGATCATCGGCATGTCCGCCCACTGCGGCCGCAAAGAGGCCGTGGCCGCCATCGAGGCCGCCGCGCGCGCCCTGCCGGCGTGGCGCGAGACGCCCGCACCCAAGCGCGGGAACATCCTGTTCGAGGCCGTGCGCCTGATGAAGGAGCGCGCCGAGGTCCTGGCCATGGCCATGTGCCGCGAGGAGGGCAAGACGCTCCACGAGGCCCGCGGCGAGGTCCAGAAATCCATCATCGCCCTGGAGTTCAACGCCGGCGAGGGGCGCCGCCCCACGGGTCAGGTCGTCCCGTCGGAGATGGGTCGCACCTTTGCCTACCATGTGCGGCAGCCCCTGGGCGTCGTGTCGATCATCACGCCCTGGAACTTCCCGGTGGCCATCCCCACCTGGAAGATCGCCCCCGCGCTGGTGGCCGGCAACACGGTGGTGTTCAAGCCCGCGTCGGTCACGCCGCTCACGGGGCGCCTCGTGGCGCAGTGTTTCATCGACGCCGGCCTGCCGCGCGGCGTGCTGAACTTCGTGCCCGGTGGCGGCGGGACCGTGGGTGACGAGCTCGTGGGCAACCGGACGGTACGGGGCGTGAGCTTCACCGGCAGCAACGAGATCGGCATGGGCCTCGCGCGCCAGGCGCTCGAGACCCGCAAGAAGTGCCAGTGCGAGATGGGCGGGAAGAACCCCATGGTCATCCTGGCGGACGCCGACATCGAGCTCGCCGTGGACGCGACGCTCCAGGGCGCGTTCGGCAGCACGGGCCAGCGTTGCACGGCCACGAGCCGCGTCATCGTGGATCGCAGCGTCTACGCCGAGGTCGTCGAGCGCCTCGCCGCCGGTGCCAAGGCCATCAAGGTCGGCAACGGCCTGGATCCGACGGTCAAGATGGGCCCCAGCGTGGACAAGGGTCAGCACAACACCGTGCTGGACTACATCCAGGTCGCGCACGCCGACGGCGCGAAGCTCGTCGCCGGCGGCGGTCGGCCGCAGGGCGAGGGCCTGGAGCACGGCTTCTTCACCGAGCCCACGGTCTTCGCCGACTGCCACATGGGCATGCGCATCACGCAGGAGGAGGTCTTCGGGCCGATCCTGGCCGTGGTGCCCGTCGATGGGTTCGACGCCGCGCTCGAGGCGGCCAACGGCGTCGCCTTCGGCCTCTCGGCGAGCGTGTACACGCGGGACCTCGTGCTGGCGCAGCGCTTCACGGACGCCATCGAGGTCGGCATCGTGCACGTGAACAACCCGACCGTCGGCGGCGAGGCCCAGTTGCCCTTCGGCGGCATGAAGGAGACGGGTGTCGGGCAGCGCGAGATGGGCACGTTCGGCGTCGACTTCTTCTCCGAGGTCAAGGCCGTGTACGTGGACTACACGGCGGCCGCCCGTCGCACGAACATCTACTGAGCCCGATGCACAAGACCGCCGCCGCCGTCGTGGTGCTGTGCGCCGCCTGTGGCGACGGCGGGCTGCACGCCCGCACGGACGCCGGAAGCGGTGACGCCGAGGGCGCCGTGGGGGGCGAGGGGGCACCCTTTGGCGGGCAGACCGGCCCCGGGGGGGTGAGCGGCCCCGGGGGCGCGAGCGGCGGCGGGGGCGACACCGGCCCCGTCGTCACGCCGGAGACGAGCACGCTGGCGCTGGTCAGCTTCGGCTGCCAGGAGAACGCCGCCGAGTTCGGCGCGCCGGGCTGGCGTACGCTCCTGCGCGATCCGGACCACACGCGGTGGGTGTCCGATCCCGACCCGGCGCACTGCGGGATCGCGGACGTCGAGGGCACGCCGCCACTGCGATCGTTCGTGGGCGTGCGCGGCGACGCCCCGCTCGTCTTCGACGTCGGTCGACAGCTGGTGGCCACGGTCTACCACCGGGCCGGACACGACGGCCAGCGCCTCCGCATGCGGGTGAGCTTCAGCGATCCCGACGCGCCCGAGGGCGCGGGCGACGCCACGCCCTGGTACACGATGTACGTGGAGGACACCGCCGGGTCGCCGCCCGTGGGTCAGCTCGGCCGCATCGTCTACAACCTGACCACACCGGACACCGTCGCCTGTGAGACGGCCCCGCCCACGGCGGGCGCGCACACGCTGGTGAACCTGGCGTTCGACTACCCGGACTCGTTGCCGGGTCAGTGGGTGCTGACACGGGTCGAGCTCACGGACGCCGTGGACGACGCGCCGCCCCTGCGCCCCAAGAACCTGGTGGCGCGGACCATCGTCGTCAGCCCGGAGGCGGGCAAGTCCGCCGTCGAGCTGACGTGGGACATGCCGCCGGACCCGCCGGGCCGCACCGGCGGCCGCACGGGCATCTCGCGGCACTTCATCTACCGGGACGCCGCGCTGTACGACGTCGTGAGCCGGGACTGGACGCGTTTTCGCGGCGAAAAGCAGCGTTGGGTGGACCTGGGTGTGAAGCCCGGGGAGACGCACCACTACGGCGTGACCGCCCTGGACGGCGCGATCGTGGGACTTTACCCCACGCTGGAGCGCATCGAGGCCGGGCACCGCGCGAGCAACGAGAGCGATCCCGCCGAGATCGACGTGCCCGTTCCGGCGCGTGAGGGCTGCACGGTCCTGGGCCCCTCGGAGCTGGGCTACCTGGGCGCCTTCGCCGCGCCCCGCCGCGACGACTGGGCCTACAGCGGCCAGGCGTTGACGTTCTACCCCGGCGGCAACCCCACGCCGGGCAGCGGGGAGGGGGCGGGCTCGCTCTACGCCGTGTCCCACGACCGCGACATGCGCATCGGCGAGCTGTCCATCCCCGAGCCGGTGAAGGCGCGGACGTCCGAGGGGCTGCGCGAGGCCCGGATCCTGCGCGAGGCCGCGGACATCTGGCCGCGTGCCTACGATGGCCAGTGGCAGCCCCCGGGGGCCGTCCAGACCCGCGTGGGCCTGGCGTACCACCCCGGCGTCGATGGGGTGGGCGATGGCCTGCACTACGGCATTTTCATGTCGTACTCCGGCGACACCGAGGCGGCCACGCACGGCATGCTGTCGCTGGACCTGCAGAGCGCCGCCGGCCCCTGGCACCTGGGCGGCGTGCCGGGCAGCCGGGAGCACGTGCCGTTCCTGTTCACCGGCAAGTTCGTCACGCAGATCCCGCAGGGCTGGGCGGACGCGAACACGCAGGGGCGCTCGCTCATGGTGGGCCTGGGCTGGCCCATCTCGGGGCACGGCTACCCCTCGGCGGGGCCGGCCTTCGGCGCCATCGCGCCCTGGGAGCGCGGCCGCCTGCCCGAGCGGTTCGAGGTCGTCTCGCACGTGGGGTTCTTGCGCTACGGCACCACGGGGGACGTCGGCCACTGGTTCGAGGGCTGGACACAGAGCCACTACTTCCTGGACGCGGAGTGGCTGACGGCCGGCGGTGCGCAGGCCGTCGTGGTCTCGGCGACTCGGCCGCGCGGGGACGAGTGGTACGGCGGCGAGAACGGCTACGACAACTTCTACTGCGACGCGGACGTACCTCCCCACATCGGCAGCGCCTCCCTCCGTGGACCCGTGAACACGGACAACGTGCCGGTGCTGTACTTCTACAATCCTGCGGATTTCGCACGCGTGCGCGCCGGCGACTGGGTGGCCTCGCAGCCGCAACCCTTCGCGATGCTCGACCTGGACGACGTCCTCTACGACGAGAACGAGCGGTTCCCCTCGTTGCGCGCGCTGGCCTTCGACGCGACCCGGGGACGTCTGTACGCCTGGGAGAACGGCGCCACCCGGTTCGGGCATGCGGCCGTGCACGTATGGCAGGTCAGCCCGCCGAGCGGTTGCCCCTGACGCGGCGCCGGCGAAGGGCGGGCGCGACGACGAGCAACAGCAGGGGCGCGGCGGTGCCGGTGCCCGTGCGGCAGCCGTCGTCCTTCGCGGCCGAGGTCTCGACCCACCGCCCGCTCGTCACCTGAGCGGCGTCCAACTCCATCACCGGCAGGGCGTCCGCTTCGGCGGCCGGGGGCTCCGCCACGGCCTTGGCGTCCGGGTCCTCGAGCGGCTCGGCGCTGGGGGCGGCGTCCGCGGTCGGGGCGCTTTGGGCGGCGTCCGGCGCGGCGCTGGGGGGCGGCTCCGCCGCGGCGGGCTGCATGCCCACACTGCCCCACGTTTCCTCACCTGCAGCGACGTCGCGCTCCAGGGCCTCGTCCCGGTAGCCGGGGGCGGAGATCGTCAGCGCGTAGTGGCCGGGCGCGAGCCCGTCGATGCGGTACAGGCCGTCTGCGCCGGAGCGGGCCTCGGGGCCACCCGTCACGGCCACGCGGGCGTCCGCGATGGGGGCGGCCTCGTTGTGCAGGTCGCCGGCGCGCACGAAGCCGATCAGGCCGCCCGAGGGCGCCGGGGCCGGCTCGCCGCGCACCAGGGCGATGTAGTGGTCCCAGTCCCAGTTGGGGCCCGGATCCGTGTGGTCGTTGCAGTCCGAGAGCTCCACGTGGCCCCGGATGTGGTCTCGGTCCATCGGGATGCCCCATCGCTCGCAGATGCCCCGCGTGAGGGCGGCGCTGCGCTGGTACATCTCCTCCGTGAACCAGGCCGGATCGTCGACGAAGCCCTCGTGCTCGATGCCGATGGAGCGGTCGTTCCAGCAGCTCGCGTGCCACGCGATGTCTTCCTCTTCGACCATCTGCGTGACCTCGCCGTCGGCGGAGCGCACGACGTAGTGCGAGGACACCTGGGCGTCGGGGTTCTGGAACCAGGAGATCGTGCCGCCGTAGCTGCCCTGGGTGACGTGGACGACCACCGTGTCCACGGCCCCGGGGCCGCGGCTGGCGTCCCGGTAGTTCACGCTCTGCACGTAGTCGACGCCGGGCTGGTCCGGGCGGTTGGCCTGGCTGATCTGCCCGAACACGTCCGGCTCGAGGGCCAGACGCTCGCCGCGTACGGTGAGGGAGAAGCCGTGGTCGAGCGTGTGCGCGACGCCGTCCTCGAGGGCGCGGCCGGCGGCCAGGTTGGCGCGGACGTCCGCCACGTGGGGCACCCAGGCCTGCACGTCGTCTTCGGCGGGGACCTCGCCGTGCTCGGCCGCGGCGCGGAAAAGCAGCCAGGCGAAGCCGCGCGCATGCGTGACCGGCTCGGCGGCCACGCGCTCCGGGGTCTCGTGCAGGCCGACGGCGGCCTCGTCGATGGCCCAGTCGTCCAGCTTGAACAGCCCGCGGCCGCTGCTCTCGCCGCTCTCGGCGTCGCGGAACACGAAGCGGCTCTCGCTGAAGGCCGCCGCCGCCAGGATCTCCACGGGCACGTGCATCTCGCTCGCGGCGAGGTGCAGCTCCGCCGCCGTCGGGCCGTCCCCGCTGAACCGCGAGAGGGGCAGGCTTGCCGCGCCCGGCGCCGGCGGCGCGCGGTTGCACGCCAGCGACACGGCCACGGCGACGAGGGCAGTCGGCAGCAGGGCTTGGGCGGGCGTGCGGCGTCGCAAGGGGCCTCCGGCGTCCGGGTCGGGGTCGTTGCCCCACATTACGGAAAACCCGGCCGCGAGGTGAGCAAATCGATTGCAACCCGCCGAAACCCTTGCGATTCTCGGCGGCGTCCCTGCTCGGAGTCGCCCCATGAGTCAGCCCGAAATCCCCGGCAAACTGCCCGCCGTCCTCGATCTCGCCCCCGGCACCTACTACTGGTGCGCCTGCGGCAAGTCGAAGAACCAGCCCTTCTGTGATGGCAGCCACCAGGGCACGGACTTCGAGCCCACGGCCTTCGAGATCACCGAGCAGAAGCGCGTCGCGCTCTGCGTGTGCAAACACGCGGGCAAGAAACCCTTCTGCGACGGGTCTCACCGCAACCTCTGATGGCCGAGACGGACTTCCGCGGCAAGCGCATCCTGGTGACCGGAGGGGCCGGCACCGTGGGGGGCGAGCTCGTGCGCCAGCTGCTGGCGCGCCACGAGCCCGAGGTCGTCCGGTGTTTCGATCACAACGAGTCGGGGCTCATGGCCGCCGAGCGGCAGCTTCGGCCCCACGCCAGCCGCGTGCGCTTCCTGCTGGGGGACGTCCGCGACAAGGCTCGCCTGGCGCGCGCCTTCGAGGACATCGAGATCGTGCTGCACACGGCGGCCGTGAAACACGTGCCGCTTTGTGAGTCCAACCCCTTCGAGGCGGTCAGCACCAACCTGCTGGGCATGCAGAACGTCATCGAGGCGGCCACCGCGTGCGACGTCGAGCGCGTCGTCTTCACGTCGACGGACAAGGCCGTGGGGCCCGTGTCGGTGATGGGCGCGTCCAAGCTGGTGGCCGAAAAGCTCCTGCAGGCGGCGGACTTCGGCCGCGGTCGCCACCGCACCGTGTTCGCCAGCACGCGCTTCGGCAACGTGCTCGACTCGCGGGGCTCGGTCGTTCAGGTGTTCCGCGAACAGATCGCCCGGGGCGGCCCGCTCACGGTCACCCACCCGGACATGACGCGTTACCTGATGTCCCTGGGGGACGCCGCCCACCTGGTGCTCACGGCCGCCCGGGTGGCCCACGGCGGCGAGATCTGCGTGCTCAAGATGCCCGTCGTGCGCATCGAGGATCTGGCGCGCGTGATGATCGCCGAGCTCGCGCCGCAGTTCGGGCACGACCCGGCGAACATCGAGCTCCGCTACGTGGGCGTGCGCCCGGGCGAGAAGCTCTTCGAGGAGCTCATGCTCCCCGAGGAGGTCGCCACCTGCGAGGAGCGCGAGACCTTCTACGTACTGCGACCGCCGCGGAGGGCGTCGGTCGCGGACACGCTGCGGCCGCCGGGCATGGGGCGGTCGGACCGCGTGGCGCCGCTCTCGCCCGAGGGCGTGGCGCTGCTGCTTCATCGGGCGGGGGTGCTCTGATGCGGGTCCTGGTCACCGGCGGCGCCGGCTTCATCGGGCGCTGGCTCGTCGCGCGCCTGCTCACGGACGGCCACCGCGTCGTCGTCGTGGACGACTACTCCAACGCGTCGCCGGAGAACCTGGCCGACCTCGTCGACCACCCCGGCCTCGAGGTCGTCGTCGAGGGCGACCTGCGCAATCCGGACGTCGTCGAGCGCCTCTTCGCCGTGGACTACGACGTCGTCTACCACCTCGCCGCGTCGATCCGCGTTCAGGACTCCATCGACGACCCGCGCACCACCTTCGACAACGACGTCGTCGCGACCTTCCACGTGCTGGAGGCCGCGCGGCGCCAGTACTTCCGCCTCAACGGCCTCACGCCCGGCGAGCCGTTCCACCTGGACGCGGTCGCGCATCGACTGGTCGATCGGCGGCCGCGGTTCGTGTTCACCTCCACGTGTATGGTTTACGGGCGCGCCGGCGAGCAGGCCATCGACGAGGCGCACCCCACGCGCCCGGCCTCACCCTACGCCGCCAGCAAGATCGCCGCGGAGAACCTGGTGCTCTCCTACGGCCACAGCTACGGCATGGCCGTGCGGGTGGCGCGGCCGTTCAACACCTACGGCCCCTACCAGAAGAGCAACCTCGAGGGGGGGGTGGTGGCCATCTTCCTGGCCAACGCGCTGGCCGGGCGGCCGCTCTGCGTCAAGGGCACCGGCGAGCAGACCCGCGACCTGCTCTACGTCGAGGACTGCGCCCGATTCCTGGCCCTCCTGGGCGAGCGGGTGGACGCCGGCCTGGACGGTGCCGTGCTCAACGCCGCGACGGGGGAGGACGTGAGCATCCGCGACCTGGCCGAGCGCATCGCCGCGGGCGCCGTGCCGGTCACCCACGTGCCCCACGACCACCCGCAGGCGGAGATCATGAAACTCGTGGGGGACGCGCACCGGGCCCGCGCCCTGCTCGGCTTCACGCCCCAGGTCTCGCTGGACGAGGGCCTGTCCCGCACGCTGGCGTTCCTCGCGGCGCACAGCGTCTGAACCTCAGGCGGTGTAGGCCGCCAGGTCCGCCGGCCCGCGCAGGAGCTTCACGCCGCAGTCCACCGCCCGCCGTAGGGCGATGTCGGCGTCGGCCCAGTTCTCGTCCACGTAGACCGCGGACGCGGCCAGATACAGGCCCGCCTCGCGGTCCGGGGCCAGGGGCGCATCCACCAGGCGCAGGTCGGCCTTCATGTCCAGGCCATGCTGCCGGGCGATGCGCTCCAGCAGCGCCAGGTGGCTCTTGCCCTCGTAGGGCGGGCAGCGCACGAGGAAACACACGTCGCCCGTGATGGGGGCCAGCGTCCGCAGCAGGGAGACCAGCGCGTCGTCCTCGCCCCAGGGCGGCACCACCAGCACGTTGTGCTCGCGGGCGTCCACCAACTCCACGGGGGCGGCGTCGCTGCGGAAGCCCTCCTCGGCGCCATAGGGCGCGAAGTGTTTGGCGCGGTCGTAGACGATCGCGTCCAGGCCCGTGGGTTTGTAGCCGTTGTCGACCTTCTCGAAGCTCCACTTGCGCAGGAACAGCTCCATGTTCCGCTCCATGGTGGCCGTGTAGTCGACCTTGTTCCCCTCGAACGACTTGCTGCCGTAGTGGTGGATGAAGACGTCGCGGGCGATGACCACTTTGTAGCCGGCCACGCGGGCGCGGAAACACAGGTCGTCGTCCTCGAAGTTGCCCGTGCCGAAGCGCGTGTCGAAGCCGCCGATGCGCTCGATCAGCTCGCGCTTCAGCAGCAGGCACAAGCCGATGATGCGGTTGACGAAGGTGCTCTCGTGGCGGTGGGCGGCCTGATACTGGGCGGCCCAAGTCTCCATCGCGGCGATGCCCTCGGGGGCCATCGAGTCCTCGTCGTAGGTGACGGGGCTGATCTTCTGGATGCCGGCGACGCGGTTGCTCACCGGCCCCACGATGCCCACGTGGGGCTCGAGCTCGGCCCACCACTGCAGGCGCTCGAGCCAGCCGTCCGTGAGCAGCGTGTCGTTGTTCAGGAAACACACGTAGTCGCCGTTCGCTGCCGCCAGGCCCTGGTTCGAGCCCTTGCCGAAGCCCAGGTTCTTGGGGTTGAGCACCAGCTTCACGTTGGCGTTGTTGCGCCGCAGCTCGCGGAAGTACTCGGGCGTGCCGTCGTGGCTGCCGTTGTCCACCAGCACGAGCTCGAACGGTACGTGGGTGTGTTTGAAGATGCTCTCGATGCACAGCTTGGTGTAGGCGAGCTGATTCCAGGCCAGGAGCACGATGCTGGTCATCCGCTCGCGGGCCTCGGCGCGGCGCTGGCAGAGCAGCAGGTAGCGGGACACGCCGCCCTCGTCCTCCAGGGTGGACACGTCCAGGCCCAGGCCCTTCGTGGCCTCGATCACCGGTCCGGGGACCGTCTCGCCGCCCTCGACCTTGCGGATCTGGGTGACGTCGAACCCGTTGAGGTGGAACAGCTCGGCCATGGTCTGCCGCGTGTGGAGCCGCAGCATCTCCGGGGTCAACGGCGCGCCGGGCACGTAGTCCAGCTTGCCCTCCAGCAGGGGCTGGAGCACGGCCCACTGCCGCGCGTTGGGCAGCGACACGACCAGCGTGCCGTCGGCCTTCAGCTTCGGGCGCAGCTGCCGCACGACGGCGGCGGGATCGGGGAGCGTCGCCAGGTGGTCCGCCAGCACGATACAGTCGTAGGTGTTGTCCACCAGGCGCGGCAGGAGCGCGTCGATGGCGCCCACGTAGACCCGGTCGAGCACCGCGTCCGCGTGCAGGGCCAGGTGCGGCGTGGCCTCGATGCCCTCGACCACGAGCGCGGGGCGTTCGGCCTTCAGGGCGGCGCCCAGGGCACCGGCGCGGCAGCCGACCTCGAGCACCCGGCGGGCGCGCTGCGGCACGAGTGAGCGCAGGTCGCCGAAGTCGTCGCGCTCGGCGGCCGTGAGCGGCTGCAAGGGCAACACGTGCTCCGGCCAGGCGCTCCAGGCCTCGCCCTGACGCGAGAGCAGGACCCGCGCCCCGTCCAGCGTGGTGATGCGGTCCGGCTCGCGGCGCACGGGGGGCAGCACCTGACTGAGCACGTCGCGGCGGGCCAGCATGGTGGCCTCCGTCGGGGGCGCGCCGGGCAGCACGCCCGAGGCGTACAGGCCCCCCTCGGCGGCGGGCCGCACCACGATCATCGTGAAGCCGAGGGCGTCGAGCGTGCGGTGCAGGCCCGCCGGCGTCAGGCGCGCTGCGGCCTCGCCGATGCCGGGCACGTCCAGGACGAGCAGCACGCCGCCGGGCCGCAACCACGACCGGGCCGCGCGGAGCTCCGCCGCCGGGTCGTCGCCCGGCAGCCCGTGGAGCACGACCGCGCCGGCGCAGCGCTCCCGGAAGGGGAGATGGCTCGGCAGGCCGCCCAGGGGCGCCTCGATGACCTCGCTGCGGCGGTGGTCCACGGCCAGGTGCGTGCGCGCCGGCGCGATGGCCCGGAGGAGCGGCGCGACGGGCCCGAAGCTGATCAACGGCGCGTCGGCGCCGCTCACGCGGAGCACGCGCTGCAGGTCGTCCCAGACGGCCTCGGCGTCCTCGGCGGGCAGCCGACGGCCGGGCAGGGCGGCCTGGAACTCGGCCAGGGACGTCACGCTCTCGGGGGGCGGGCCGGCCTCGTCGGGCTCGTCGTCCCGGGCCAGCATGCGCGTGATGCTCGCGCGCTCGTTGCGGGCGTCGCCGGGCAGGGGATGGGGCGCGGTCTCATAGGGGGAGCGGTCGGCGGTCAGGTAGTCCAGCACGCGGTCCAGGGTCGGCCAGCGCCCGCGCACCAGGTTCTCGGGCTCACCGAAGGCCAGGCTGATGCGCTCCATGCGGCCGTGGTCGTGGATCATCGGGAACGGCAGCGAGTAGCGGGCGTACTGGTGATAGGCATAGCGCTGGGCGATGATCGCGCGCTGAACGCGCTCCTCGTTCGTGCTCGACAGCGCGTCGTCGATGGTCGCGGCGAGCGCGCCGGCCTGCGGCACCAGCCAGCCGAAGCCCGCGGTGCGAAACGCCGGGTTGTCGGCGATGATCACGGGCCGGCCCATGGTGGCCATCTCGAGCGAGGCGGTCGACGCCCACACGATGCCGAGCGCGGCCGCCTCCATGAGCGTGTAGCTGCTCACCGGGGCGTCCGGCGGGACGATCTTCACGTTCTGCGGCAGGCCCGCCTGGGCGAAGATCTCCTGGTAACCGGCGAGGCTCTTGGTACCGATCATGCCCAGGTGGTTGCTGCGCGCCCCCTCGTTCGGGTGGATGCGCACCACCAGCGTCCAGTCCGGGTTGGCCTTGGCCCACTGCACGGCCTCGAGCACGAGCGCGTACTGGTCCGGGTAGATGGCCTTCCAGTCCGGGTCCGTCAGGGGGCCGATGGCGGCGATCTCGTCCATGCTGCTGGTGAAGAACGCCGCGAGCTTGCGCGTGGGGGCGATGCCCACCTGCTCGAACATCTTGCGCCGCGTGGTGGGCACCGGGCTGTAGGTCAGCATGCCGGCCTTGCGGCGATCCATGCGGCGCAGGCGCAGCCAGTGCTGGATCGTGGCGATCTGCTCGACGTTCAGCGGCGACTGGGCGAAGGTCGGCCAGCGATTGCGGTAGAACGGACGACTGTAGACCGTGGCCTCGCGGATGAGACGCAGCGAGTTGCGCAGGTTGCCCGTCTCGTAGCTGAACCAGGGGATGTTGAACTTGCCGGCGTGGTGCTGTGCCACGGAGTCGGGGATCAGCCGGCCCAGGTGGATGAGGATCCGGTCGATCTTCTGCGTGGTGAAGAGCTTCTCCAGCGCGCGGTTGACCAGCACGGCGCTGGCCACGGCCTTCTGGTAGAACCCCAGAAACGCCGGCGCCGGGTCGTCGATGGACATGGTGCGCGTCGCCGACTGGGGCGCCGAGAGGGACAGGCGCCCGACGGGGCAGCCGTTGTCCACCCAGTCGTGCAGCGTGTGCACGTCCGGTGTGGCCGCCACGCGGCGGGCCTCGGCGCGGTCGTCGTCGGTCAGGAACTCGCCCAGGTTCACGTGGGTCAGGCCGAGGTCGTCGAGCCAGCTCCCGCGGGTGACGCAGGCGTTGCAGATGTCGTCCGCGGGCACCGTGGGCACGATCCAGTGCACGTGGCAGCCGTGCATCACGCGCTCGCAGTTGACCCAAAGGACCTCGTGGCCGTCGTTCACCAGGGCCCGCGCCATCACGCCCGCTTGGAAGTAGTGCATGGGCCAGGTCTGGTGCGTGAACAGGACGAGGAATTTCATGGGGACCTTCGCGCAGTGTGCCGGTGAGACGCCCGAGCATAGGCTCGGACGGAGGGTGGGTCAATGTAGGATGGAGTCGAGAGACCCCCTACAGCTCGACCTCTTGCTTCGCGCCCGCCGACCAGGTGAGCGACCGGGCGATCTCGAGCACGCGCATGGCCGTGCGCCCGTCGACGGGGGGCTTGCGGATGCCGGCCACGCAGTCGATGAAACAGGCCAGCTCGTCCAGGTACATGTCGTTCGGATCGACACGCAGCGGGGTGACGTGCTCGTGGCCGGTCTGGGCGTCGAAGTGGACCAGGCCCCGCTGCAACTCCCAGCTCAACGTGCCCTTGGCGCCGATCACGGTGCAGCTCTGGGCCGGGCGGCGCGGCAGGCAGTCGATGTGGAGGTCGACCTGGATGCCGCTGGGCGTATGGAACACCAGCGTGGCCATCTCCGGGCACCGGGAGTCCACCACGCCGTCGCGCTGGGCGCAGGCGTACCCGCGGTCGAAGTCGCCGACCAGGGCGCGGGCGAAGTCGATGGCCTCGGTGCGGTCGAGCAGCACGCCGAGCGGCCCGGGGCGCGCGCCGCCGAACTCGGCCCGCACGGCGCGCACGCGGCCGACGGCGCCGGCGTGGGTCATCGTCAGCAGCTCGCGCAGCCCGGCGTGGAAGCGCAGGTTGTACCCGGCGAAGACGACGCGTCCGGCCGCCTCGGCCTCGTCGATCAGGGCCTCGACGCCGTCGAGCGACCCGCCGATGGGGCGCTCGATGAACAGGTGCGCGCCGGCGGCGACGGCGGCTCGCGCGAGCTCGATGTGCGTCTCCGGAGGGGTGCAGACGAGCGCCGCCGCGGGGGCGGCCGCGAGGGCGGCGTCCAGGGTGTCGAAGACCCGCGCGCCGGCCTGCGCGGCGGCCTCGCGGCGCTTGGGCTCGGGGTCGTAGGCGAGGAGATCGGTGACGTCGAGGCGGGGGGCGTTGCGCAGGTGCCGCAGGCCCATGCCGCCGCAGCCGATGACGAGGAGTCTCATGGCAGGTCTCCAGGACGAGGGAAGGGTCCGAGGGCCCTTACCTTAACCCACCCGCCGCCCGGGCGCGCGATCAGACGTCGCCGGGGCCGGTCGGTCCGCGTCGCCACGTCTCACGGACGCGACCGTCGGCGAGCGTCTCGGTGTGCGTCTGCGCGAAACCGGCGCGGGCGAACGCGCGGCGGCTCGGGGTGTTGTCCGCGAAGATGTGGGCCGCGACCTCGGTGAACCCCTCCGCGGCGAGGCGAGCGCAGGCGCCGCGCAGGAGGAACGGCCCGAGCCTGCGCCCCTGCATCTCGGGGCGCAGCGCCAGCCCGAGCCAGGCCATCGGCCCGTCGAGCTGCGCGGTCAGGTGACCGGCGGGGCCGTCCGACGTGTCGAGAATCCACATCCGCACGGCCGGCGAGGTCGGCGCGGGGAGCTCGTCGAGCGTGAGCGCGCGGGGCCGGTTCGAGCGCGCGACGTTCTCCGGCCGGTTGCGCAGGGACAGCACGAACGGCAGGTCCTCGGGGGTCGCCGGGCGCAGGTGACCCGGCGCGGCGGCCTCGGCGACCAGCGCCGCCGACGTGGGCACGATCGGCGACGGGGACGCCGCCTCCACCTGCCAGGCGAGGGTGGGATACTCCGTCGTCGGCTGGGGCGCGCCCTCGACCGCCAGCGTCGCGCACAGGTCCACGACGGGGTCGACCGTGTCGAACACGAGGCCGAGCGGGGCCTCGACGCGTCCGATCAGCCCCGCCTCCTCGCGGAGTTCGTCCGCCAGCGCCGCGCGCCAGTCGACCTCGCCGTCGGCCCGCTCGGGGGCGCCACCCAGGCCGCCGGCGGGCACGAGCTCCCAGTGGTCGGGGTATTGCGTCACGTTCGCGCCGCGGCGGCCCCACAGCACGTGCCCCGCCGGGCGGCTGCGGATCAGGCCGCTCACGGCGACGGTCGGTCCCAGCCGTGCGGCGAGCTCCGCGTCCGCGCGGGCGGCCAGGTAGTGCCGATAGGCCCCCCGGCGCAGGCCCAGCCCCGCCGGCGTCCAGCGCGAGAGAAAGTCGACCGGTCCATCGAAGAGGTCGCGCCCCCGCGCCGCGCGGGCCTCGGCGAAGACCGCCGCGCAGCGCGCCTCGGCCTCGGCGCCCAGGTGGACGTCCCCGATCCGGTAGACCCGCACCGGCAGGCCCGGCCACAGCAGGAACGTGCGCTCGCGACAGGCGGCGTCCAGCGCCGCGGCGATGGCCGGAAGGCCCACGGCGGCGTCGAGCACGGGCACGCCGGCGGCGCGGGCTGCGGCGAGGCCGTTCGGTGCGTCCTCCACGGCCAGGGCGTCCGGCGCGTCCACCTCGGCGCGGGCGAGCGCCAGGCGGTAGATGTCCCCCGCGGGTTTGCCGGCGGGCACGGCGTGGCTGTCCACCACCGCCCAGAACAGCGACTCCAGGCCGAGTCGGCGCAGAATCGAACGCGCCAGAACCTCGGGGCAGCCCGTGACCAGGGTGACACGCAGGCCGTGACGCCGCGCGGTCCAGAGCAGCGTCCGGGCGCCGGGGAAGGCCTCGGTGCGCGTCGCGTAGGCGTCTGCGACGGCGGCGGCGTACTCGGCCTCCAGGGCGGGCAGGGGCTCGCCGAAGCCGTGGCGCGCGGCCAGCCGCCGGACGATCTCGGGCAGGGGCGGGCCGTTGAGCTCGGCGAACTCGGCGTCCGTCGGGGTCGCGCCCCGTGCGGTCAAGAAGGCATCGTAGACCGAACGCAACGCCGGCAGGCTGTCGAGGAGCGTGCCGTCCAGGTCGAGCAGCAGCGCGCGCGGCGGGCGCGGGATCACGCCCAGTCGTCCGGCTGCAGGCCGTCCCCGAGCGGGATGTCGCGGCGCGCAGGGCGGCCCTCCAGGCTCGCGAGATGCCGCGGGTGCACGCCGAGCCGCTGCTTGCCCGGGCGCAGGATGTCCACGTTCACGCCCTCGCGCAGGGCCTCGCCGGCGGAGATCGCACGAATCGCCTGCACGCCGCGGCGCGCGTAGGCGGCCAGCTCCGCCTCGGCGGGCAGCACGACCTTCTCGCCGGTGCCCCGCATCTGCGCGGCGTCCCGCACGGCGCGCACCATGGCCTTCAGCTCGTGGGGCTCGATGGCGAAGGCGTGGTCCGGGCCGGGCAGCCGCCGGTCGACGGTGTAGTGTTTCTCCACCACGCAGGCGCCCAGACCCACGGCGGCGACGGGCGCGGTGAGCGGGTCCGGGCTGTGGTCCGAGAGGCCGACGGGCAGGCCGAAGCGGGCGGCGAGCGCGGGGATGGTGCGCAGGTTCATCGCCTCGGGTGGGGCGGGGTAGCGGGCCGTGCATTGCAGCAGGCAGAGCGGCGCGGCCGAGCGGGCGCGGAAGGTCTCCACGGCCCAGGCGACGTCCGCCGCGGTCGACGCGCCCGTGGACATGAGCGTCGGTTTGCCCGCCGCGGCCACCTGCTCGATCAGCCGGATGTGGCTGATCTCGTACGAGGCGATCTTGTGCACGGCAACATGGGGGTCGACGGCGGCGAGATCCGGCAGCGAGAACGCCGTCGACATGAACGTGATGCCCTGCGACCGGGCGTACTCGGCCAGCTCGGGGATGAGCTCGTAGGGCATCGCCAGGTCGGCGAAGATCGCGCTGATGTCCTCTTTGATCCCGCCGGCGGCCAGGTAGTCGCTCTGGCCGGCGTTGGGCACGTAGACCGTCTCGGGCCGGTAGGTCTGGAACTTCACGGCGTCGGCGCCGGCGTCCACGGCGACGTCGATCAGCAACCGCGCCATGCGGCGGTCGCGGGCCGGGGTGCCCAGGCGCCAGTTCGAGCCGGCCTCGGCGATGACGAAGACGCGCTCGGCGTCCCAGGGAGCGTTCACGGCAGGGCTCCGGACTCCCGCAGCAGGGCCTCGAGCCCGCCCGGGGTGAGGGGATTGAGCTGGTCGGAGCGCGGCGCGTGCAGCACGCGGGCGACCCCCGGGGCCGTCGGCCGGTCCACGGGCAGGATGACCACGAAGTCGTCCGCGTCGACGCAGTGGGGCAGCTCGCTCTCGCCCACCAGCTCGTCGTACAGGTGCTCGCCGTCCATGGGGTCCACGGGGGCCTGCTCGAACTGCGGGCGCTTGCCCGGCGTGAGGCGGTCGGCCAGCACGTTGGCCAGGTCCACCATGCGCATCGAAGGCATCTTCACCACGAAGACCTCGCCGCCCTGCGCGCGGCCGCCGGCGGCCAGGATCAGGCGCGCGGCGTCCCCCAGGCCCAGCACGAACCGCGAAGCGTCCAGCCCGGGCAGCACCACGGGGAGTCCGGCGTGCACGCGGTCCCGCACGCCCTGCACCAGATCGGACGCCGGCGACAGGACCTCGCCGAAGCGCACGGTGGCGTAGACCAGCGCCGCGGGGCCGCTGTGCAGATGCGCCGCGCTCAACAGACGCTCGGCCATGAGCTGCGTGGCGCCGAGCACCCCCACGGGGTTCGCGGCGTGGGTGCCGGAGACGGCTACGACCCGGCCGACGCCGGTCTCGAGCGCGGCCGCGATGACGTTCTGCACCCCCACGAGGTTCGTCTGCACGGCCTCGAAGGGGTTGTAGTTGCACAGCCACGGCGACTTCAGCGCGGCGCAGTGGATGACCACGTCGATGTTCTGAAACGCGCGGATCAGGCGGTCGCGGTCGCGGACGTCCCCCATGAGCAGCCGCAGGCGGTCCGCCGACTCCGGCAGCGCGGCGCGGAGCGTCTGCTCGGCGAAGAACAGGCCGGACTCGTTCTGATCGAAGAGCCGCACCAGGGCCGGCCGGTGCTCGGCCAGCAGTTGCCGCACGATCTCCTGCCCGACGACTCCGGCGGCACCCGTGACGAGCACGCGGCGGCCGGTGAACGCGTAGCGCTCGGGGTTGAGCTCCCACGCTTTGCGGCTCATGGCTCCGCCCCCAGCACCTTGTGGAGCGCGCTCACGACGTCGTCCTGGTCGGCGTCCGTCATGTCCGGGAAGAGCGGGATGGTGAAGCAGCGGGCGCCGTAGTCCTCGGCGACGGGGAACGCGCCGGGCGCGTGATCGCCGAGCCGCCGGAACAGGGGGTGCTGGTGCAGCGGCGCGTAGTGGACCTGCACGCCGATGCCCTCGGCGCGCAGGGCGTCGAAGACCCAGCGGCGGCGGGCGGCGAAGGCCCCGCGCACGCGCAGGACGTACAGGTGCCAGGCGCTCTCGTCCCCGCCGGGGGGCAACTCCAGGTGCTCCGCGAGGGGCCCCGCGCCGAGCAGCGCCGTGTAGCGCCGGGCCAGCGCGCGACGCCGCTCCAGGAACGCCGGCAGCCGCCGCAGTTGCGACACGCCGAGCGCCGCGTTGATGTCCGGAAGGCGCAGGTTCAGTCCGGGCGCCTCGAGCGTATAGGCCCAGGCGCCGGTGTCCGGGTCGGGGAGCAGGTTGTGGTGGCGCAGGCGCTTGACCCGTGCGACGACCTCGGGGTCGCGGCTCACCACGGCGCCGCCCTCGCCGGTCGTGATGTGCTTGACCGGGTGGAAACTCAGCGTCGCGGCGTCCACCGCGGCCTGCGCCGGCGCGCCGCGGTAGGTCGCGCCGAGCGAGTGGGCGGCGTCCGCGCACAGGGGCCGGCCCGTGGCGGCGCGCAGGGCGTCGTAGTCGGCGGGCAGCCCGGCGAAGTCCACGGGCACCAAGAACCGCGTGCGGTCGGTGCAGGCCCGCGCGGCGGCCTCGGGCGAGAGCGTGAGCGTGTTCGGATCGAGGTCGGCGAACACCGGCCGGGCGCCCAGCCAGAGCGCGCTCACCGCCGTGGCCGCGAAGGTCAGCGGCGGCACGACGATCTCGTCGCCCTCGCCGAGGCCCAACGCGTGGTAGGCGGCCTGCAGCGCGCTCGTCCCGTTGTTCACGGCGGCGGCGGGGGCGCCGCAGACGCCGGCCAGGCCGGCCTCCAGGGCGGCCACGTGCGGGCCCGTGGTCAGCAGCGCCTCGGTCAGCATGCCGGACACCGCGGCGACGTCCGAGGCGTCCACGGACTGCCGGCCGTAGGGCAAGAGCGTCGTGCGCACGGGGGCGCCACCGTCGATGGCCAGGCGGGGGACGAGCACGGTGGTCATGCTGACTGCATCGCACATTGTAGTCTGTGGCGACAAGCCCCAAGCCCCCGGGGAAACCCGACCGCGGGCAAGCCGCGGCGTGTTGCGCTTGCACGGCGAGCCGGTGACGGACCACAGTGGGCGGAGTCGTGCCTCGGATGGAGAAGCCCCGCATGCGCCGTGTGCATTCCCCCCTCGGTCGTTCGAACCTCGTCGCGCTGTGCGGCGCCCTCCTGCTGGCCGCCGGCTGCGAGACCACCTCGGATGGGGACGAGACCGTCACCCTGCCGGGCGCGGACGCCCAGACCGGCCTGCCACCGGTCGTCGGCGACGGGGGGCAGAACGTGCCGGTGCTGCCCGGGGGCGGCGGCACGCAGACCGGGGGCGGCGGCACGCAGACGGGCGCCGGCGGCGAGGGCAGCGGCGGCGCCAGCGCGGGCGGCGAGAACGGCGGGCGTGGCCCGTACTGCCGCGAGGGGATCGAGGACGTCTGCGGGGACGACTTCGACAACAACTGCAACGGCCGCGTGGACGAGGGCTGCACCTGCACCGGCCCCGAGAAGCCCTGCTACACCGGCGACCCGCGGGATCTCGAGGTCGAGAACGGCCAGTGCCGCCAGGGCACGCAGGCCTGCGAGCTGGAGTTCTACGGCGACTGCACGGGTGAGGTCCGGCCGAGCGCCGAGGTCTGCGACGGCCTCGACAACGACTGCAACGGCGAGACGGACGAGATCGAAGACTGCACCAACACGCCGCCCATCGCGGTGTGCCCGCCCGACCAGACCGGCCCCACGCTGGCCAACTACGACGTCCACGGCGAGTACCAGGACCCCGACGGCGACGAGATGGCCAGCGCCCTGTGGACGCTCGTGAGCACGCCCGGCGGCTCGACGGCGGTGCCGATGCCCGCGGACGCGCTGGACACGCGGGTGTTCGCCGATCTGCAGGGCCCCTACACGCTCGAGCTGACGGTGACGGATGTCCGGGGCGGCGTCGGCCGCTGCGAGACGCACGTGACGACGACGTCGGACGACCAGCTCCGGATCGAGATGGTCTGGAACGTCGGCGCCGACGGGGACATGTCCGATGTGGACATGCACCTGAAGCGTTCGGCCGGCGCGACCTGGTTCGACTCGGACGACGCCGGGGACGACTGCTACTTCGCCAACTGCCGGGTGTGCGACGCGGGCATCGAGGACGAGTGCCGCAACCAGATCGCCGAGTACAACGCCGACCCGAACAACCCGCCCCCGCCACAGGTGGAGTGGACGCCGCCCCTCGACGACGACGACCCCCGCCTCGACCTCGACGACGTCGAGGGCGGCGGCCCGGAGAACATCAACATCCGCACGCCCTCGAACGGTACGTACCGCCTGGGCGTGCACTACTGGGACGCCGACGGCTTCGGGGCCTCGACCGTGAGCCTGCGCGTGTTCTGCGCCGGGCGCGTGGCCGCCGAGATCGGGCCGGTCGTGCTTCAGGACGCCGGCATCGCGGGCGACCCGGACACCGAGTTCTGGGAGGTCGGCGACATCGTATGGCGGGGCGGGGACTGCGAGTTCCAGGCCTTCGGCAGCCAGGCGTGTCCGCAGATCTGCAGCCAGGGCGAGGCCGAGTCCTTCGGGTGCCCGGCGGGTCTCAGCCGGGGCCAGGCCTGCAACTGAGCGCGGCCGTCGCCCGGGCCTCGGCCAGGGCGATCTGCGCGGGGATGTCCCCCAGCGAGAAGAAGCTCGCCCCGCTGCGGGGCGTGCGGACGATGGTCAAGGCCGTGTGGGCCGCGGCCCAGTCGAGCTGAGCGTCCACCACGCCGGAGCGCTTCTGGCGGCCGGCCTGGCTGGCGTCGACCACGTGGACGACCGTGTCCGCGGCCGGGTGCCGCTCCAGCAGCGGGCGCAGGAAGATGCGGTCCTTCGCGCCCCCGTCCACGCAGGACGCGCCGTCGATCACCCGCGGGCCGAAGATCCACGGCATGGCACAGCTCGCGGCGATGGCCTCGGCCAGGGGGCCGCGCTCGAGGAGCACACACGCGCCGTCCGAGCGCCGGACGACCCCGACGGAGAAGGGCAGGGGCAGGTCCTCGATGCGCGCAGGCAGGCGCGCGGTGATGCGTGCGACGAAGGGGTCGAGCGAGAGGAGGCCCGGGCCCCCGCGGCCGAAGGGCAGACGCGGGCGCAGCGACCGGATGGGCGGCATCTCGGAGACGAGGGTCTCCATCTCCTCCGGGGTGGCGCCGGCCGCCCACATCGCGCCGATCAGGCTGCCCGAGCTGACTCCGGACAAGCGCGTCGCCCGGCGCCCGGCGGCCCGGAAGGCGCGGGCGACGCCGATGTGTCGGGCGAAAGCGAGGAAGCCGCTGGAGAGGACGACGGTCGACATGAAGGCACTCGGTAACGGTGTAACGGGCGGGGTTTCGCAGAGGTAACAGAATCTGACGGAAGGCCGCATGAATGCGTTTGGCACGGAGGATGCAGAACCCAGAGCCAACAATCTCCCGCTTCCACTGCGGCCTCACCTCCACCCTGCTCCCCCGGTCGGGTCGTGGTGGGGGCGGGAGAATGTTATCCCTGCTCTTTTTCCCTTCGCTCTCCCCCTGCCGCGATCCTTCGGGTCGCGGTGCTCGTCAGGGTACCGGCACAGCGTCGATATGCACGCTGATCGGGCCCGAAACTCCCTCCACCAAGGCGATGTAATCGCCTGCCACAAGCCGGTCAGCCACGACGGTGGTATTCGGACCGGCTTGGCATGTCTGCTGCGTGAGAGAATCATCGCACACCGTCCGGATCGCGGCGCTGACGTCGCGACCGCCGGCGTCCACGGAGAGCGTGACCCGCGAGGTGATGGGCAGCGTGAAGCGCAGCGCCACCTGCGGGCGGGCCGGGTCCAGGCAGTCACCGGTCAGGCCGCCCGGCGCGGCCGGGAGCTCCGTGTTCGTGTCGAAGCCGAGCCGAAGCTGGCCGGCCTGCGCGCAGATGCCGCCGCCGTCGGCCTGCGCGGAGACGGTCAGGCGCCCGGCGGCGGGGCCCTCGACGACCACGTAGTAGTCGCCTGCGGGCTGCACGGGCAGGGCGAGGCGCTCGACGCCGGCGCGGCAGTCGATGGGGGCCGCCGCACAGTCGCCGTACACGGCCAGGGCCGAGTTCGGCGGGGCACCGGGCAGGCTGAGGAGCAGGGGCGCCGGCGCGTCCAGGTGCACGCGGTACGCGGCGTCCGGGGCGGCGCCCAGGCTGCACATGCTGGTGAAGTCGTCCGCGCCGCCGAGCACGAACACGTCCGTCGGCGTGTCGAGCGCAAGGTCGCCGGCCGTGGCGCAGCGGTGGGCCGGATCGCGCCGCCGCTCGACCACCAGGCGGTACGTCGCGCCGGGCGCGCCGCGGACCTCGACCCGGGAACCCGCCACCAGATTCGCCGGCAGCGGCTGGCCATCCGCGGTGGCCTGGATCGCGCCGTTGGCCATCTCGACCCGCACGGAGGCCGACTCGGGGCCCCGATACAGGAAGTGGTCCACGTCGTCCGGGCAAAGCGAGCCGCCGGTCTGGCCGATCGTCAGCGTGGTCGCGCCCTCGGGCGTGTCGTTGCGCCACGGTCGCTCGTTGGCGTCCTCGACGCAGCTCTGGCGGGCGTCGAGCGTGTAGGGGCCGCTGCCGCCGGCCGGCGCGGACACGCGCACGAGCCACTGTCCGGCCGGCATCGACAGCCAGCTCACGCCGAAGCGCCCCAGGTCGTAGTCGAGCGCCCCGAAGGGCTGGTCGGCGGCGAAGAGTTCGAGCGTCATCGGTCCGAGCGCGGCGGGGCGCTGCACGGAGATCACCGCGGCGCGGTCGGTCGTGAGCGCGAACCAGTCCGTGGTGCCCTCACACAGCCACAGGTCCGAGAGGGCCTCGAGGCCGATCGGGAGCGCGTTCTCGGACGCCCCCAGGTCGCCGTGGACGTCCTCCACGCAGCCCGGCGCGGTCACGCAGTAGCCCTCGGGGGCGCACTGACGCCCGGCGAGACAGAAGTCGTCGCCGAAACAGGTCTGGGGCTCGCGGCAGGTGCCCGACAGGCAGCGGGTCTGCCCGGGGCACTCCAGGCTGTCGCGGCAGCTGCCGCACTGGCCGTCGTTGCAGTGAGTCGCCTCGGGGCACTGCGTATCGTCCGCGCAGGGGCCGAGCATCTCGCAGTGGCCGGTGCGGCAGGCCCAGCCCGCCGGGCAGTCGCAGCTCCCGGCGACCTCGACCTCGCAGACGCCGCTCACGCAGAAGCCCGGGGCGCAGTCGGCGTGCACGTCGCAGCGCACGATGGGCTCGCAGCGCTGCGCCTCGATGTTGCACCGCTCGTCCGGCCCGCAGGCGCAGGGGGGCGCCGCGTCGCCCGTCGGCACGTGGGCGTCCGCCATGGGGCGGGCATCGGCGATCGGGGCGGCGTCCGCGACCGGGGCGACGGCGTCGACCGGAGCCACGGCCGCGTCGGCGAGCACCGCCGCATCACCGTCGGGGGACCGGGCGTCTGCCGGCGGGGTGACGGCGTCGGCGATGTGCACATCGCCGGTCCGCGCGTCCGCGACGAGCGCGTCGACGACGAGCGCGTCGGGGGCCGCGGCGTCTTCCTGAGCGCGGGCGTCCGTGGGGCGGGCCGCGTCCGGGGGGGTCGCGTGGGCGTCCCCGCTCGGCG
>CAINDO010000194.1 GCA_903847385.1 uncultured Myxococcales bacterium | reverse complement strand
CTGCCGCCGGACGCCGCCTGGGCCCCGGACGCCGCCCTGATGAGCCTCCCGGACGCCGCCCCGCCCGCGCCGGACGCCGCGCCCCTGCCCGACGCCCAGGTCCCCGACGCCGCGCCCGTCCCCGACGCCCAGGTCCCCGACGCCGCGCCCATCCCCGACGCCGCCATCCCGGACGCCGCAATCCCCGACGCGGCGCCCCTCCCCGACGCCGCCATCCCCGACGCCGCGCCACCCCCGCCGCCCCCGCTGACCCTCGACGAAATCGTGCCGGAAAACCGCGGCGTCCTGGTCGACGCGGACGGCCGCCCCTGGCCGCTCGTCGAGGTGCTCGGCACGGGCGACGCGCCGGCGGACCTCTCCGAGTGGTCGCTCGCGGTGGACGACGCGCCGGCCTGGCCGCTCTCCGCGTCGCCGAGCGTGCTCGAGCCGGGGCAGCGGAGTCTGTTCTTCGTGCCGTTCGCGCTGCCGCGCGGGTCGGTGCTGCGGCTCCTGGGGCCGGGCTTCGACGAGTCCGTTCGCGTGCCCGACGACCTGCCGACGGACCACGCCCTGGCGCGCTTCGGGGGGCCGCTGGAGCCCTGCCCCTGGGCCACGCCGGGCGCGCCCAACGGCGAGGCCTGCGCGGCGCCGCCGTGGCCGGATCCGGTGTTCATCGAGGCGTTCCGCACCGCGGAGCTGCCAGACCCCTACCCCGCGCCGCCGCGGCCACTCGTGCTCACGGAGCTGGCGCTGCGGCCCGCCCCGGGTTTCGTCGAGGTGCTGAACGCCAGCGACGCGCCGGTGGCGACGGCCGGGTGGTCGATCCGCATCGCGCCGCAGCCGCCGGGCCAGCCGTGGCCGAACGCCAACGCCGGCGCCGCGCTGGTCTGGCCCGTCGAGGTCATCGAGCCCGGCGCGCGGGTCACGCTCTGGGTGCAGCCCGTGCACGTCGCCGCCCTGAACGCGGATCCTCTGTTCGAGGGGGTGGTGACTCTGTTCGACGCGGCCGGCGGCGTGGTCGACCGCGTGGACTTCATGCACTGGCCGATGGGCGCGGCGCTGGCGCGCGAGGGGCCGGACGACGCCAACGGACACATGCGTTTCTGCGCCACGACCACACCCATGGCGGCGGACACGGCGCCCACCTGCCGGCCGATGCGGTCGCGCCCCATCGGCGATCGCGTGCGGCATCTGTACACGCCCGGCGACTTCGACGCGCTGGCGGCGGGCAATGTCATCACGGGCACGGCCGGTGTGAAGGTCGTGGTCGATCTCACGGCGGGCGAGGTCGTGCACCTGCTCGGCAACACACGCTGGGACCTGCACTACACCTTCGTGCGCGAGATCATCGAGGGCCTGCCGCACCTGAGCCGCTGCATCCCCGCGGAGCGGCAGCCGTTCAACCAGGGGTGGTCGGCGTTCTCCAACGTCAACTACTTCTCCGACAACCGCCGCTACGTGCTCGGCACGCTCTATCACTATGCCGCCAACGGTCTGTACACGATGGAATACACCAAGGGCGACCGCATCCCCACGGCGCTCATGGGGCGGGCCTTCCAGGCCGCGATGCGGCACGTGCCGCGGCCGCACGCCTACGCCCTGCGACCCTCGGGGCCGAGTCAGTTCGCCCGCTACCATGCCATCGAGGGCACCGTGCCCATCGTCGAGCCGGACGCGCCCTTGCGGGACGCCACGACACAACTGCTCGTGCCCGGCGTGGCCTACGGGCGGCTGCGTTTCGTGCCGACGGGCGCGTTCGACCCGGAACAGATCGACCCGGAGACGATCCTGATCACCGAGGAAGCCACCGGGGACCTGCCCTTCGTCGCCGGGCTCATCACAGAGCGGCCGCAGTCGCCGAACTCGGAGCACCTGGTGGCCATGGTCGACCGCGGCGCGCCCTCGATGTCGCTGACCGGCGCGGCGGACGACCCGCGCTTCGCCCCGCTGATGGACCAGCTCGTGCGCTTCGAGGTCATCGACGACCGCTACTCCATCACACCGGCGACGCCCGAGGACGCCGCCGCCTTCTGGCGCGCCCAGGCCGCCGCCCGCGCCGCGGTGCCCATTACCCCCGCGAACCTGGCGGCGCGCGGCGTCGTTCCCCTGGCCAACCTGGACGCCGCCAGCGTGGGCGTGGCCGGCGCGCACGCGGCGTACATGGGCGTGCTGAGCCGCCTGGTCTCGGCGAGCGCCAACTGCATGGGGCCCGTGGGCGCGCCGTCGTCGGGCTTCGCGCTCCCCCTGGCCCACGACCGCGACCACCTGATCGCCAGCGGCGCGGCGGCCCTGTTGCCCGCCGCGGACGCGCCCCGCCCGGACCGCGACGCGGCGCTCGTCGTCGTGCGCGACCTGATCGAGCAGCACCCCATGGACCCGGACGCGCTCCAGGACCTCATGGACGCCCTGGGCGCGACGTTCCCCGGGCAGCCCGTGCGCCTGTGGCCGAGCAGCAACGGCGCGGGCATCCGCGGCTTCACGGGCGCCGGTCTGTTCCCGCCCGTCGAGCTGCCCGCGGACGCCTCGCCAGCCGAGGTCGAGGCCGCCGTGAAACACATCTGGGCGAGTCCGTGGAGCACGCGCGCCGCGGACGAGCGCGCCTTCCGCGGCATCGCCGCCGACGCCGTCGCGATGGGTGTGTTCGTGAGCGCGGCGCCCGCCGGTGCCATCGCCGCGAACGGGGCCACGCTGACGCGCAACGTGTATTTCCCGCTGCGGTTCGACCATGTGATGAGCCTGCAGCGCGGCCGGGCGCCGGCGAACCGACCGGCCCCCGGCGTACACAACGAGGAGATCGTCTACGACACACGCACGAACGAGCCCCTCGACCGGCTCGACCGCGCGCAGTTCAGCGCTCTGTCGCCGGACGGCCCGGTGCTCGACACGGCCCGCCTGGAGCGGCTGGTGTGTCGCACCCGTGTGATCAACTCGACCATGCAACCCATCGTCGACCCGCCGCGCCTGGACCGCTGGTTCATGGTCGACCTGAGCTTCTGGGTCACCCCGGCCGGCGAGCCCGTCATCGACCGCCTGCGCCCCGTCACGTTCGGCCCGCGCGTGCCCCCGCCCGACTGCCGGGAGCTGTAGGCCGGCGCCCCACGAGGCGCCGCCCGCGTGACTCTCGTGAGTTATCCGAAACCGCCCGCCGCCCTTGCGGCAGTAGGCGCACACGGCCCTTGCACACACCCGCACGCCCCCTGTAGAAAACCCTTACACGTCGAATCATTCCGGGGGAAATCGATGACGCGGAGCCGTGTTGCGCTCGTGTGGAGCGCGGTCGTGGGGCTGATGCCCCTGGGT
>CAINDO010000193.1 GCA_903847385.1 uncultured Myxococcales bacterium | reverse complement strand
GGCGCCGCCGCCCGAGCCCGACGCGGCGCCCCCCGTGCCCGACGCCGCCCCTCCGGTGCCCGACGCCGCCGTCCCGCCCGCCATCGTGGTGGTGCCGCGAATCGTCCCGGGCCCCACGGCCGGCCGGCGCTTCGGTGCGGCGCTCGCGCTCGTGCCCGACCAGAACGGCGATGGGTTCGCGGACGTCGTCGTCGGCGCGCCGCGGCTCGCCGCCGGCGGTGCGCCGTCGAGCGCGCTCCATGTCATCGACGGTGTCACGGGGGCCGAGATCTCGCGCCACCTCGAGCGCGACGAGCCCAATGACTTCGGCGCGTCGCTCGTCGCCGGGCCCTTCGCCGAAGGCGTCGCAGGCTGGCAGGTGATCGTCGGCGCCGCGACCGCCAACAATGGCCGCGGGATGCTCGCCGCGCACGAGCTCCCCGGGTTGGGTCAGGTCGACACGTCCCTGGGGCAGGACCAGAACGGGCGCCTCGGCGCCGCGCTCTCCTTTGCGCACGATGGCAACCTCCTCCTGGCGCTCACTTCGGTCCCCGGCATCGTCTTCAGCCCCCGCGGCCTGTACTACTCGCTTCGATTCATCGGCCCCGGCGCCTGGAGCCTCGACCGCCACGCGCGCGTCAACGCTTCGCTGGTCGCCGGTGGCAACTTCGGCTCCAACGTCCTCGGCCTCCCTCCGGCGCAGGCCGGCGACGTGGACGACTTCGTGGCCGTGGCCGACACGGTCATCCCGGTCAATCGACGCGTGCTGCGGTTCCGCAACGGCAGCCCCGCCCCGTTGCGCGGCGAATACGTCCCGAGCGCGCCCGACATGACGACGGGCGCGAGCCTGCTGGAGATTCCGTTCGCGCCGTCGATGCTGGCCGTCGGCACGCCGGGGCAGCGCAGCGGGTTGGTCTCCGTGTTCGTGCGCGAGGCGGGCCTGCAGGAGTCGCCGCTCCTCGAGCTGACGCCCTTCCTGCCGACGACCCAGTTCGGCGCGAGCCTGGCCCTGGCGCCGCTGCTCGTGCCGGCGGACGCCCAGATGCCCGCGATCTGCGTCGGCGCGCCCGGGGCCGCCCCGGGCGTGCCCGGGGGGGTCGAGTGCCGGTTCGTCGGCGCCGCGGAGAACGTGCTCGCGCTGACGGCCCCGCCCGGCGCCTCGGGTTTCGGCCGAACCCTCGCCGTGGCCAGCGCCCGCGATCCGGACGGTACGTGGCTCATCGTGGTCGGCGCCCCGGACACGCCGGGCCTCAACGGCGTGGCGGGCGGCATCGTGCTCCATCGGGTGACCTCGCCGCCGTGAGCTTCACCTGCGCCATGTGCGGCTTCGAGCGTGAGCGCCCGGGGCGCTGCGAGACCCACGGCATCGTTCTCGTGGAGGCCTCGGCGCGCACGGAGGCCCCCAAGGATCGCATGCTCGGCACCGAGCTCGCCGGCAAGTACGCGCTGGTGGGCATCCTGGGCCGGGGCGCGTTCGGGCACGTGTACCGGGCCTGGCAGGAGGTCCTCGACCGCCAGGTGGCGATCAAGGTCATCCGGCGCTCCAAGGCGCAGGGCGCGGCCTTTCGCGAGCGGTTCTTCCTCGAAGCGCGGGCCGTCGGCCGGCTGCGCGGGCCCAACATCGTCACCCTCCACGACTTCGGCGAGGAGCCCGACGGCCGCCTGTACATGGTGCTCGAGCTCGTCGAGGGGCCGAACCTGCGACAGGCCATCCCCAACGGGGCGCGCATCGAGCCGGCCCGGGCCGCGCGGCTGGCCCTGCCCGTGCTGCGGGCGCTCGCCGAGGCCCACGGCCAGGGGATCGTCCACCGGGACATCAAACCCTCGAACCTGATGCTCACGGTCGACGACGAGGGCAGCGAGACGGTCAAGGTCCTGGACTTCGGCGTGGCCAAGGTCATCGAGCCCGCGGGCGGCGGCGCCGGTCTGGAGACGGACCGCCGCATGACGCAGCACGGCCAGGTGGTCGGCACGCCGCGCTACGTCTCGCCCGAGCAGGCCGCCGGGGCGGACGTCGGGCCGGCCTCGGATCTCTACAGCCTCGGCATCATCCTGTACGAGCTCATGGCCGGGCGCCCGCCGTTCCAGGGGGCGGACGCGACGGAGACGGTCGCGATGCGCGTGCACCAGCCGGCCCCGCCGCTGCCGCCGGACGTCGCCGTCTCCCAGGAGCTTCAGGACGTCGTGCTCCGCGCGCTGGAGCGTGTCCCGTCCGATCGTTACGCCACCGCCGCCGCGTTTGCCGAGGCGCTGCGCGCCACGCCGGAGCTGCGGACGAACACGGAGCAGGACCGCGCCGGCGCCTTCGCCGCGGCGCCGACCGCGATGATCACGCTGACCGCCGAAGACTCGGCCTCGGGGGCGGAGTCCTCGGGGGCGCTGCGCAGCGCGGTCGGGGGTACGCCGCCCGACCCGGAGAGCTCGTTCGTGGGGCTCGGGCCGTCCCCGGAGCGGCGCCGTGTCTTGGCGGTCCTGCTGCTGCTGACCGTGCTCGGCCTCGCCGGGCTGGCGTATCTGCTCCTGGGTCGCGCGCCTGCGCCCGCGGCCCCGCCGGTTGTCGTGCCGCCCAGCGCCGCCGCAGCGT
>CAINDO010000192.1 GCA_903847385.1 uncultured Myxococcales bacterium | reverse complement strand
CACACCCTCGACGTGCGTGCCCAGGGCGGGCAGGGCATCGGCGAGACCACCGATGGCCTTCGCATCGAAGGGTCCACCGGCCGGCGCGCCGATGCGCTCCGCGGCCTGGCGCAGAACGGCGCGGGCCGAGTACCAGTCGAAACGGCTCTCCAGAATCTTCGTGACGGCTTCGGCGGAAAGACTCATGTGCGGCTCCACGTCGACGTTTCGGGCAAATCGCGGGGTACTCTCGCACAGCGGACCGGGGCCCACAAGGGGCTGATTTCACGCGGAAATCATTGCGGGCCCATGAGTCGCAGGTAGTCGAGCGCGTTGCTGACGCCGTTGCCGAACCCGCCGTAATCTTTCTCCACTTTGTATGACTTCTCCCAGCTCAGGGGGTTGTCGACCCCGGCGAGATCCATCAGGTCGCCTACGGGCTCCGGGGGCTCGATCACGGCGGAGAACTTGATGCCGACCTCGAAGTGGGCGCCGTTCATGAAGCCGCCGACGAGGCCGTTGTCGTCGAGGTGCTCGAGGTAGCCCATGGTCGTCTTGAGCTCCTCCATCTTCGCCTCCGTGGCGGCGATGGCGTCACCCCATTGCGAGAGGACGTCGCCCCCGTTGTTGGCGATCTCGAGGATGTTGGCCAGGAAGACGAGATTCGTGGCCCCGAAGCCCTGGAAGAAGCCGATGAGCGAGCCGATCAGCTCGTAGCCATTGGGCGCGCTGGCGTTGGCGTCGAAGCCGAAGATCTCGGCGAGCTTGAAGGCGTACTGCAGCGCCGCGACGTTGCCGAGCGGGTCCTTGTGGCCGTACGGGTCGTTGCGCACGAAGACGTAGGGCGACTGCGTGATGGGCGCCCGCAGGCTGCCGGGGTGGGGGTCGCGCTGCAGGAACCGGCCCGTTCGCGGGTCGTAGGTGCGGGCGCGCAACTGCACGAAACCCGTCTCGGGGTCTCGCTCGCGGCCGGCGAAGGTGAACGGGTTGGGCACCAGCTCCTGGGCGGAGACGACCTCGCCGAAGTCGTCGTACTCGTAGCGATTGACGACCTGTCCGGCCGAGTCGAGCAGGGCCACGACGTCGCCGCGGAGGTCCTGCACATAGGTGTAGACGGCGGCGCCGCGGACCATCACCAGGGGCTGGTCCAGGCGGGGGCCGTGAATCCAGCGCGCGACCACCCGACCGGCGGCGTCGAGCTCGGCGACGAGCTGCGCGCCGTCGTACACGTACCGGTGCTCCACGCCCTCGGCCACGCGCCGGATGCGGCGCCCGGCGGCGTCGTAGGTGTACGTGGACTCGGCCAGGCGCGCGCCGTTGCGGGCCTGCTTGCGGGCGGCGACGAGCAGGTTGCGCGCATCGTAGGTGAAGACCTCGATCACCCCCGTCGCGCGGTGCGTGCGGCCCACCAGGCGCCCGTCCGGGTCATAGTCGTAGTCGTAGACGGCGTCCGCGCCGCTCAGGTTCTCCAGGTCGAAGTGTTCGTCCTCGGGGCCGGCCTCGCTCGTGGTCCGGCGCGTCCGGTTCCCCACGGCGTCCCATGCGTAGACGCGCGTCCGCAGGCGGCTGCCGTCCGCGGCGGTGCGCGTGGAGGCCGTGAGCTGACCTGCTGCGTCGTAGGTCAGGGTCGTCGCGCCGCCGTCCGTGAGGCCGATGCGGCTCACGCGGCCGGCGACGTCCAGCGCGTACTCGCGGCGCAAACGCACGGCGCCCTGCGCGTCGCGCGTCTCCTGGCCGACCATTCGACCGTTGATGTCCCAGGTGTAGGTCGTCAGGGCGCCGTTGGGGAACACGACGCGCGCCGGTCGGGCCTGTGCGTCGAACTCGAAGCGAACGCTGCCGCCGGGCTGGCAGGTCATGGTGGACGTTCCGAGGGCCCGCGCCGGGCCGGACCACGTACAGGCCTGGCCGAGCACGTTCCAGCCCGTCCGGCGACCCGCCGTGTCCCAGGTGTAGGTGACCTCGCCGTCGGGGGTGGTCTCGCGGGTCAGGCGGCCGTCGGCGTCCCAGGCCGCGGTCGAGCGGCCGGTGGGGCCGTCGACCTGCACGACGCGGCCGGCGACGTCCCGCGTCTGCACCCAGCGCGTGCCGTCGGGCTCGACGCGGGCCACCGGGGCGCCCGAGCGGTCGTATTCGAACCGGGTGACCTCGCCGGAGGCGGCCGTCAGCGAGGCGAGCCGCCCCGCCGCGTCCCAACCGTAGGCGATGGTGCCGCCGCCGGGCAGCGAGCGCGTCGCCGCGCGGCCGGCGGCGTCCCAGGTGAAGTTCGTCAGCGCGCCGTCCGCGGCCGTCGTGCGGACGAGGTTGCCCTCGGGATCGTAGGTGTAGCGCGTCACGCCACCGCGTGCGTCGGTCACGGAGGCGAGGGGACCCGTGGGGTGATAGGTCCACCGCGTCGTCTCGCCCGCGGCGTTGGTCATCGAAGCAGGGCGCCCGAGCGGATCGCGCGTCAGGCTCATCGTGGCGTCGTCCTGCGCGGCGATGGCCATCAGGCGCCCCATCGCGTCGTACTCGAGGCGGACGGGCGGCTGGTCGTTCTCCTGGCGCTCCACCACGCGCCCGTTGGCGTCGTACGTGTACCGGAGCGTGCGACCGTCGGGCAGCGTGGTCTGGGTGATGTTGCCGCCGTCGTCGTAGGCGTAGCGGTGCACCTCGCCCGCGGGGGTGGTGCGGGTCTCGCGGTTGCCGTCGGCGTCGAAGGTCCAGCGCTCGGTGCCGCCCGACGCGTTGGTCACGCTGTTCTGCCGGCTGTTGGCGTCGTAGGTGGCCTGCACGCGGTTGCCCAGGGGATCCACCAGCGAGACGGGGTGGTCGAGGGGGTCGTAGGTGGCGCGGCGGGTCCGACCCTCGGGGTCGACCTGCGTCTCGACGCGGCCGTGGTCGGTGTACGTGAACTGGCGCGCGGCGCCCGTCGCGTCCGTCTGCCGCACGAGGCGGCCGGCCGGGTCGTAGGTCGAGGTCTGCTCGCCACCGAGCGGGTCGCGGATGCGCGTGACGCGCCCCTGGGCGTCGTAGGCGTAAGTCGTGACGCTGCCGCGCCGGTCGGTGACCGTCTCGGTCCGGTTGGCCAGATCGTGGTCGTAGCGGATGATCCGGCCGGCGGCGTCGATCTGGCGGACCTTGCGGCCGTCGGCGTCGAACTCCGTCCGCAGCGCGCGCGTCCCATCGGGCAGCGTGATGTCCTGGAGGCGGTGGCCGGCGTCGTAGGTGTAGCGCGTGATGCCCCCCGTGGCGTCCGTCACCGTCGTCAGGTGGCCGAAGGCGTCGTAGCCGTAGCGGATCACGCCGCCCTCGGGGTCGGTCACGCGCGTGATGCGGCCGTCGGCGTCCCGGGCGTAGCTGATGCCCGTGCCCGTCGAGGACTGCACGCCGTTGGCGTCGAAGGTGAGGGTGTTGCCTTCGCGATCGATGATCCGGCGCGTGCCGAAGCTCTGGTCGATCTCGTGCACCACACCCTCGGCGGTCGTCAGGCGGTAGTTGTTGATGATCTCCGGCGGCCGACCCACGGTCAGGAAGCAGTAGACCAGGCCCCCGGCGACGACCGCGACGCAGCCGTCGATGTTCTCGAGCCTGGAGCCGACGCCGACGGGCGGCGTGTAGTGCAGCGTGCCGAAGCGGATGATCGGGTTGATGTCGTAGCCGATGGCGAACACCTCGCGGCGGCCGTCCGGCAGCTCGACGGCGACATTGCCGTACACGTCCTCGACGAGGCCCACATCCTGGCCCTTCAGGCGCCAGCCGTAGCCGAAGTCGCCCATGCGGCGGTCGCGGCTGTCGTAGGCGCGGTCGACCGTGACGTGGAACCCCTTGAGGGGGATGTCCAGGTCACGGTAGGCCAGCTTGGACTCGCCCACGGAGAGGCCGTCGGGCACGCGCCACGCGACCTGGTGCCACTGGTCCAGGCCGCCCAGGTCCTCGCCGGTCAGGCGCACGAAGAGGTAGCCGGGCATCAGCAGCGTCGGGTCCAGCGAGGCCAGCGCCTCGTCTTCGGCGGGCTGGTTGCCGGTGGCCAGGGTCGCCCAGGTCAGGCCGTCCTGGCTGGTCTCCAGCACCCAGTTCAAGAAGTTGGGGTCGCGCAGCGTGCCGCGGATCTGGACCACGCCGGTCAGCGTGTCCTGGTCCGCCGGCGCCGTGACCCGTACGTAGGGCCGCTCGTTGTCGTTGGGATCGGCCACGCGCAGCACGGTCTGGCCCGTGCCCTGATTGTTCCAGGCGTCCCAGGCGCTGCCCACGAAGGTCACCGGGCCGGGGACCGCCGCGATGTAGTTGGCCTGGCCGTTCGCGTCGAGCGCGACGTCCGCGCCGTTGGCGGTGAGCGCCAGGCGGGTGACGCCGAAGTTGTCCACGGCCGAGACCGTGGCCGTGATGGTCTGACCGACCGCGGCGATGTCCGCGTCGAGCAGGACCTCGACCTGCGGCGCGATCGCGTCGGGGCAGGTGCGGCCCTCGTCCGGGCGGCCGTCACAGTTGTCGTCCAGGCCGTTGCAGACCTCGACCCCGGGTGCGCCGGCCACCGCCGGGCAGGTGAGGACGCCCGCGCGGCATACCCGCACGCCGTTGCGGGCGCACACCCCGGTGCCGTTGGTGCAGGCCCCGCCCGCGTCGCGCGGGTCGTTGTCCACGACACCGTCGCAGTCGTTGTCCAGCGCGTCGCAGTGCTCGGGCACGGCGCCCTCGAGGGGCTGGCAGACCTGCGGCCGACCCTGGACGCAGTTGTCCACGGCGTGCCGGCACGGACCGACGCCACAGGTCGTCTGGCCGAGCGCCTCGTCCGTCTCGCCGTCGCAGTCGTTGTCGAGCAGGTCGCAGACCTCGGCGCTGGGCCGCACGTCGCTCTCGCAGGCGACGCGGCCGCCGCGGCAGTGCGTGTGCGCCGTCGCGCAGACCCCCACACCGCCGGCGTCGCAGCCCACGCCGCCGCCGGGATCGCCCTCGTCGATCAACCCGTCGCAGTCGTCGTCCAGGCCGTTGCACTGCTCGGCGCGGCCGTTGCCGGCCAGCGCGCTGCACTGGGTGCCGCCGTCCGGGGCGCACTCGATCACGCCGTTCCGCTGGCAGGCGCCCACGCCCACCTGACAGGCGTCGCCGAGGGGGAAGTCCTCGTCCTCGAGGCCGTCGCAGTCGTTGTCGAAGTGGTCGCAGAACTCGGGCTGGGGCGGGGCGGGGCGCGCGCCGCACACGGCGGCGCCGTTCTCGCAGGCGACGCGGCCGTTGGCCTGGCACGCGCCCTCGCCGGCCTGGCAGGCGGCGCCCACGTTCAGGCCGTCGTCCGCGAGGCCGTCGCAGTCGTTGTCCAGGCCATCGCAGACCTCGGGGCTCGGCGCGGCGCCCTGGGCGCTGCACACGGCGGCGCCGTTGCGGCACACGAACACGCCGGACCGCGCGCAGGTGCCGCTGCCGTCGGCGCACGCGCCACCGAGTCGGAAGCCCTCGTCGATGCGGCCGTCGCAGTTGTTGTCCACGCCGTCGCAGGTCTCGGCCGCGGGGACGCCGGCGACCGCGTCGCACACGATCCCGCCCGCGGCGGCGTTGCAGGTCGTGCGGCCGTCGCGCAGGCAGGCGCCCCGACCCGACGTGCAGGCGAGCCCCAGGCCGGCGATCTGGTCGTCCATCTGACCGTCGCAGTCGTTGTCCAGGCCGTCGCACTCCTCGGGCCCGGGCAGGCGCTGGCCCTGACAGGCGCCGTAGCGGCCGGCGGCGTCGCAGGTCTGCGTACCGGCGCGGCAGATGCCCACGCCCGAAGTCCCGGGGGGACCGGCGTAACAGGCGCGCGTCGCCCCGGGCTGGCAGCCACAGGCCCCGGCGCCGTCGTCGACGGCACCGTCGCAGTCGTTGTCCTGTCCATCGCAGATCTCCGCCGCGCTCACGACCTCGCCGGCGCAGGCGCCGAACCGGCCGAGCGCGCAGGTCTGGGTGCCGTTGCGGCACGAGCCCACGCCGGCCTGACCGGCGGCGCCGGAGAAACACGTGCGCGTCAGGGCGCCGCCCGCGTCCGCCTCGTCCACCAGGCCGTCGCAGTCGTCGTCCAGGCCGTTGCAGACCTCGGCGACGGGCAGGATCTCGCCCTCGCAGCTCGCCCGACCGCCGGCCACGCAGCGGCGTCCGCCCGCGGCGCAGAGGCCCACGCCGAGCGTGCCCTCGGGCCCGTTGTAGCAGGGCTCGGCGGGCAGGGCGTCGTCGATCCGGCCGTTGCAGTCGTTGTCCAGGTTGTCGCACTGCTCGCTCGTCGGCGCGCCGGGGGTCGAGTCGCAGACCGTGCGCTCACCGGCGGCGGCGCAGACGCGCACGCCGGGCGTGGCGCAGGCGCCCAGGCCGTTCTGGCAGGGGTCGCCGAGCTCGGGGAAGTTCTCGTCCACCGCGCCGTCGCAGTCGTCGTCCAGCCCGTCGCACTGCTCGGTGCGGCCGAGGCCGCGCACGGCGTCGCAGCGCACGCCGCCCTCGGGCGTGCAGATCCACGTGCCGAGCGTCGCGCAGAAGCCCGTGCCCGCGGTGCAGGGCCGGCCGACCTGCGGAAACTCCTCGTCGATGTCGCCGTCGCAGTCGTCGTCGGCGGCGTTGCAGATCTCGGCCTCGGGCGACACCCGGACCTCGCACTGCACGACGTCCTGCAGGTCGCCGACGCACGCCGTCTGCCCCGTGCCGCACGCGCCGAGCAGGCCCGTGGGACAGTCGCGCCCGGGCAGGCAGGGGAGGCCGCAGGCCTCTTCTTCATCCACGCGCTGATCGCAGTTGTCGTCCACGCCGTTGCCGCAGATCTCCGCGGGCAGGCAGTCGATGTAGATCTCGCAGATGTTCAGCGCGTTGCAGCGCTGCCCCGCCGGGCAGTTGTCCGGCTCGTGGCGGCAGCCGGGCAGGCAGATGCCCCCGGCGCAGAACGACTCGTCGGGACAGTCGGCGTCGCCCCCGCAGACCGGGATCTCGCAGTGGCCGGCGCGGCAGACCTCGAGGCCATTGCACTCGCCCACGCGGCAGCCGATCTCGCAGTAGCCGTCGGCGCAGAGCTGATCGCTCTCGCAGTCGCGATCGACCAGGCACTCGCGGTCGTTGGAGATGCGCATGTCCGGCGTCGGCGCGGGGCCCGCGTCGGCCCGGGCGTCCGCGGTGCGGCCGAGGTCCGCGGCGGCGGGGGCGTCCGCCTGTGGGGCGCGGGCGTCGGCGGGGGGCGCTTCGCCGGCGTCGGTCTTCGTATGGTCGGCGTCCGCCCGCGGGGCGCGCGCGTCGCTCGTGACCGGACCGGCGTCGTCCCCGGGCCCCGTCCCGCGGGCGTCGGCCGTCGCACGGGCGTCGGCGGTGGGCACGCGGCCATCGACGCCGCTCCCCGTCGCGTCCGTGTCCGGATTGGGAGACTCGCCGCCGCCCACGTCCGTCCCGCCGCCGAAGGACAGGGAGTCGTCCTTCTCGTCGCAGCCGAGTGCGCCGAACAGGGCGAACCCCGTCATCAGCCCCAACGTCCCCAGGAACCCGGACCGACTGCTTCTGCGCATCTTCTCCCCCTCGCGCCCCCGAGTCGGGGGATGCCCGGGATTACGCCGGGAAAGTCACGAACCTGACAACGCGAAAATCGCGCGGCGAACGCGAGCAACCCGCTTGCCCGTGTGGGCGGGCACGGCTAAACCGTTCATCGTCCCCCCCGGGATCGAGGATCCGCGCCCGATGAAGATCGTCTGCCTCGGCGGTGGCCCCGCCGGCTTGTACTTCGCGCTCCTGATGAAGAAGTCCGATCCGAGGCACGAGGTCACGGTGATCGAGCGCAACCGGCCGGACGACACGTTCGGGTGGGGCGTCGTCTTCTCCGATCAGACGCTCGACAACCTGCGCCTGGCCGACAAGGAGAGCCACGACGCCATCCTCGACGCCTTCAATCACTGGGACGACATCGAGATCCACTTCAAGGGCCGCGCCGTGCGCTCCGGGGGCCACGGCTTCTGCGGCATCGGGCGCAAGCGGCTGCTCTCCATCCTGCAGGCGCGCTGCCGGGCGCTCGGCGTGCGGCTCGAGTTCGAGCAGGAGATCACGGACGACGCACCGTACGCGGACGCCGACCTCATCATCGCGTCCGACGGCATCAACAGCACGATCCGCCGCAAGTACGCCCACATCTTCGAGCCGCAGGTGGAGACGCGCCTGTGCCGCTACATGTGGTTCGGCACGCACAAGATCTTCGACGCCTTCACCTTCTTGTTCCAACAGACCGAGCACGGCTGGTTCCAGGTCCACGCCTACCGCTTCGACGAGACGACGAGCACGTTCATCGTCGAGACGCCGGAGCCCGTTTGGCGCGCGGCGGGCCTGGACAAGATGTCCTCCGAGGAGTCCATCGCCTTCTGCGAGCGGCTCTTCGCGCCCTGGCTGGACGGACACCCCCTGTTGACCAACGCGGCCCATCTGCGCGGCTCGGCCTGGATCAACTTCAATCGGGTGTCGAACAAACGCTGGACCCACGGGCGCCTCGTGCTCCTCGGGGACGCCGCCCATACGGCGCACTTCTCCGTGGGCTCCGGCACCAAGCTGGCGTTCGAGGACTGCATCACGCTGCACCGCTGTCTCCACCGTGAGCCGGATCTGGAGCGCGCGATGCACGCCTACGAGGCCGAGCGGCAGATCGAGGTGCTGCGAGTGGCCAACGCCGCGCGCAACAGCACGGAATGGTTCGAGAACGTCGACCGCTACACGCGCATGGAGGCCGAGCAGTTCGCCTACAGCCTGCTGACCCGGTCGCAGCGCCTGAGCCACGAGAACCTGCGGCTGCGGGACCCGGGGTACGTCGCCTCCGTGGAGACCTGGCTGGCCGGCCAGAGCGGCCTGCCCGAGAAGCCCGTGCCGCCGATGTTCACGCCGTTCAGGCTGCGCGGCCTCACGCTGCCGAACCGCGTCGTGGTCTCGCCGATGGCCATGTACTCGGCGCGCGAGGGCGCGGTGGGCGAGTTCCACCTGGTCCACTTCGGCGCGCGGGCGCACGGCGGCGCCGGCCTGATCTTCACCGAAATGACGGCCCCGAGCGCGGACGCGCGCATCACCCCGGGCTGCGCGGGCCTCTACGCGCCCGAGCACGCCGCTGCGTGGAAGCGCATCGTCGACTACGTGCACCGCGAGACGCCGGCGCGCATGGCGATCCAGCTCGGTCACGCCGGCCCCAAGGGCGCGACACGCCTGGGCTGGGATGGCACGGACGAGCCGCTGGCCGAGGCCGAGGCGTGGCCGCTGCTCGGTCCGAGCGCCGTGCCCTATGGGCCCCAGAGCCAGGTGCCGCGCACGATGGACCGCGTCGACATGGACCGCGTCCGCGACGACTTCGTGCGTGCGGCGAACGAAGCCGCCGCCATCGGCTTCGACTGGCTCGAGCTGCACTGCGCCCACGGTTACCTGCTCTCGGCGTTCCTGTGCCCTCTGACCAACCTGCGGACGGACGAGTACGGCGGCAGCCGGGAGAACCGGCTCCGGTTCCCGCTCGAGGTCGCCGCCGCGCTGCGCGCCGCGTGGCCCGCGGACCGGCCGATGTCCGTGCGCATCTCGGCCCACGATTGGGCACCGGGCGGCAACACGGCGGACGACGCCGTCGCCATGTCCCGGGCGTTCCGCGCCGTGGGCGTCGATTTGATCGACGTCTCGTCCGGCCAGACGACCCGCAATGCACGGCCGGCCTACGGGCGCATGTATCAGACGCCCTTCTCCGACCGCATCCGCAACGAGGTGGGCATCGCCACGATGGCCGTGGGGGCGATCTTCGAGCCCGACCACGTGAACGGCATCATCGCCGCCGGCCGCGCCGACCTGTGCGCGCTCGGCCGCCCACACCTGGCCGATCCGAACTGGACGCTCCACGCCGCGGCGGCCCTGGGCCACACGCAGGTGCCCTGGCCGCGGCCGTACCTGGCCGGCAAGGACCAGCTCGAGCGCAACCTGCGGCGGGGCGGTCCCCAGGACCTGCCCGGCTGAACCCCCGACGGAGATCCCATGGACGCCCCGCGCACGCGCACGCCGCTGGCCGGCTATGAAGCCCGCCACTTTCACTGGACCGTCGACGCCGACCGCGTCGCCACGCTCACGTTGAACCGGCCCGAGAAGAAGAACCCGCTCACCTTCGAGTCCTACGCCGAGCTGCGCGACCTGTTTCGCGCGCTCACGTACGCGCCGGACGTGCGCGTGGTGGTCGTCACCGGCGCCGGCGGCAACTTCTGCTCCGGCGGTGACGTCCACGAGATCATCGGGCCGCTCACGAAGATGACCATGCCGGAGCTCCTGGAGTTCACGCGCATGACCGGCGACCTGATCAAGGCCATCCGGGCCTGTCCCCAGCCGGTGATCGCGGCCATCGAGGGCATCTGCGCCGGGGCGGGGGCCATGGTCGCCCTCGCGTCCGACTTCCGGTACGGCACGGCGAAGACGAAGACCTCGTTCCTGTTCAACCGGGTCGGCCTGGCCGGCGCGGACATGGGCGCGTGCACACTGCTGCCGCGGCTCATCGGGCAGGGGCGCGCCTCGGAGCTGCTCTACACCGGCCGCGTGCTCGGCGGCGAGGAGGGCCTCGCCTGGGGTTTCTTCAACGGCCTCACGGAGCCGGGCGGCACGCTGGAGCGCGCCTCGGTGCTCGCCCGCGAGATCGCCGCCGGGCCGACTTTCGCCCACGCCATGACCAAGAAGATGCTGCACCAGGAGTGGGCGATGCCCCTGGACGAGGCCATCGAGCACGAGGCGCAGGCTCAGGCCATCTGCATGCAGACGCAGGACTTCCGGCGCGCGTACGAGGCCTTCGTGCGCAAAGAGACGCCGAAGTTCGAGGGGGATTGATGCCGGCGCACGCGCCTCCGGGCCTGGATCTGCCGCTCTTCGACGAGGCGCATCGCGCGCTCGTGGCCGCGGCCGCCGCCTTCGCGGAGACGGAGCTGCCGCCGGTCTCGCACGCCCGCAAGGACGTCGACGCCGCTTGCCGGGCCTATGTCGCCGCCTTGGGCGAGGCCGGTTTCCTGCGCTACTGCGTGACCTCGGCGGACGGCGGCGCGCTGCCCACGCTGGAGTCCCGCTCGCTGTGCCTGCTGCGCGAGCAGTTCGCCCGACGGGACGCGCTGCTCGACTTCGCCTTCGCCATGCAGGGCCTGGGCAGCGGCGCGATCACGCTCGAAGGGACGCCGGCGCAGCGCGCGCGGTTTCTGCCCGGCGTGGCCGCTGGTCGCGCGCTGGCGGCCTTCGCGCTTTCGGAGCCGGACGCGGGCTCGGACGTCGCCGCGCTGGCGACCACGGCCGTCGCCGACGGCGACAGCTACGTGCTCGACGGCCGCAAGACGTGGATCTCCAACGGCGGCATCGCCGACTTCTACACGGTGTTCGCCCGCACGGGCGAGGCGCCGGGCGCGCGCGGGATTACCGCGTTCATCGTGCCCGCGGACACGCGCGGCTTGAGTGTCGAGGAGCGCATCGAGGTCATGGCCCCGCACCCGCTGGCCACGCTGCGCTTCGACGCCTGCCGGATTCCGGCGTCGCTGCGCCTGGGCGCGCCCGGGGCCGGCTTCAAGCTGGCGATGCGCACGCTGGACATCTTCCGCACGTCCGTCGCCGCGGCGGCGCTGGGCATGGGCCGCCGCGCGCTGGACGAGGCCTGCGAACACGCCCGCGAGCGCAAGATGTTCGGGCAGCGGCTCGGCGATTTTCAGCTCACGCAGGCGAAGCTGGCCGAGATGGCGATGCCGCTCGAGGCCGCGGCCCTGCTCACCTGGCGCGCCGCCTGGCTGCGCGACGTGAAGGGCGTGCGCACCCCCCGCGCGGCCGCCATGGCCCAGCTCGCGGCGACGGAGTGGGCGACGATGGCCATCGCCGCCGCCGAGCAGCTGTTCGGCGGGCGCGGCGTGCGGCGCGGCGAGATCGTCGAGCAGCTCTACCGCGAGGTCCGGGCGCTGCGCATCTACGAGGGGGCCAGCGAGGTCCAGAAGCTCATCATCGGTCGCGATCTGCTGGAGAGCCGGGGGAAGGGAACCGCATGACCGCACACGTCGACACGTTCACCGCCGACAACCTGCCGCCAACCGAGCAGTGGCCGAAGCTGCTGCTCGAGCCGCCCTTCGTGTACCCGCCGCAGCTCAACTGCGCCGCCGAGCTCGTGGACGCCCACGTGGCCGCGGGGCGGGGCGACCGGCCGGCCATCGAGGGCGCCGTGCTGCGCTGGACCTACGCCGAGCTCGCCGAGCAGGTGAACCGCTTCGCGCGGGTGTTGGTCGAGGACCTGGGGCTCGTGCCCGGCAATCGGGTGCTCCTGCGCGGGCCGAACAACCCGTTCATGGCCGCGGCCTGGCTGGCCGTCGTCAAGGCCGGTGGGGTCGTCGTGGCGACGATGCCGTTGCTGCGCGAGAAGGAGCTCGTCGAGGTCGTGGAGAAGGCGCAGGTGAGCCACGCGCTCTGCGACCACCGCCTCGTCGAGGCCCTGGTGCAGACGCAGAGCCGCGCGCCCGTGCTGCGCAAGATCCTGTTCTTCGGGGGCGGCGAGCCGGAGAGCCTCGAGGGTCGCGCGGCGACGAAACCTTCGACCTTCGACGCGGTGCCGACCGCCGCGGACGACACGTGCCTCATCGCGTTCACCTCGGGCACGACGGGCAAGCCGAAGGGCACGATGCACTTCCACCGGGACGTGCTCGCCATCTGCGATGCGTTTCCGAAGTCGACGCTGTGCGCGACCGAGGACGACCGCTTCATCGGCAGCCCGCCGCTCGCGTTCACGTTCGGCCTGGGCGGCCTGCTGCTGTTCCCGCTGCGGCTCGGCGCCGTGGCCGTGCTCGTGGAACGCGCCGCCCCGGAGCCGCTCGTCGCCGCCATCGCCGAGCACCGCGCGACGGTGTGTTTCACCTCGCCCACGGCCTACCGGATCATGGCCGGCCACGTCGCCGACCACGACCTGAGCTGTCTGCGCAAATGCGTCTCGGCCGGCGAGACGCTGCCGGCGGGCACGCGTTCCCTGTGGCGCGAGCGCACGGGCATCGAAATCATCGATGGCATCGGCTCCACGGAGATCCTGCACATCTTCATCTCGCACACCGAGGCCGAGGCGCGGCCCGGGGCCACGGGCAAACCCATCGCCGGCTACGAGGCCTGCATCGTGGACGCGGAGGGCAACGTGCTCGGCCCCGGTCACGTCGGCCGCCTCGCAGTGCGCGGGCCCACGGGCTGCCGCTACCTGGACGACGAGCGACAGCTCGACTACGTGCGCGACGGCTGGAACTTCACCGGCGACGCCTACCTGCTCGACGCCGACGGCTACTTCCACTACCAGGCCCGCACGGACGACATGATCATCTCGGCGGGCTACAACATCGCCGGGCCCGAGGTCGAGGCGGCGCTCCTGCTCCACGAGGCCGTCGCCGAGTGCGGGGTCATCGGCGCGCCGGACCCCGAGCGCGGCGCCATCGTCAAAGCCTTCGTGGTGCTCGAGCCCGGCTACGCGCCCGGCCCGGAGATGGTCGAGAGCCTCCAGGGGTTCGTCAAGGCCGCCATCGCGCCCTACAAGTACCCCCGCGCGATCGAGTTCGTCACGGCGCTGCCCCGCACCGAGACGGGCAAGCTGCAGCGCTTCCGCCTGCGGACGGCGGGGCCGGAGACCTGACCGCATGTCGACCTTCGTCTGCCACAAGCCCGTCCGCTTCGCGCACTGCGACCCGGCCGGCATCATCTTCTACCCGCAGTATCTCATGATCGCCCACGAGGTGAAGGAGGACTGGCTGCGCGAGGGGGTGGAGTACCCGCTCGAGCAGTGCATCACCCGCGACCGCAAGGGCCTGCCCGTGCGCCGCCTCGAGGTGGACTTCAACGCCCCGAGCCGCTTCGGGGACATGCTGCGGTGGGAGGTCAGCATCGACCACATCGGCCGCACGTCCGTGGACTGCCGCTACCGGGCCTTCTGCGAGGCCGAGCTGCGCGCGGACATCCGCTCGGTGGACGTCCGCACCGACCTGGACACCGGCCGCAGCATGGAGTGGGAGCCCTGGCTGCGCGAGCGCCTGTCGCGGTTCCTCGTGCGCCCCATCACCGCGCCCCTCGTCTCCCCGGAGAAGCCCTGAATGCAGCTCCTTCAACCCCCCGGCTGGGCCCGCCCCAAGGGCTACAGCAACGGCATCGCCGCCCGCGGCACGCTGATCTTCGTCGCCGGCCAGGTCGGCTGGAACGCCCAGGAGCAGTTCGAGTCCGACGACCTCGTCGACCAGATCCGCCAGGCGCTCCAGAACGTCGTCGCCGTGCTGCGCGCCGGCGGTGCCGGCCCCGAGCACATCGTGCGCATGACCTGGTACCTGCTGGACAAAGAGGGCTACCTCGCCCGGCAGGCGGCGATCGGCGCCGTGTACCGCGAGGTGATCGGCAAACACTTCCCGGTGATGAGCGCGTTCCAGATCGCCGGGCTCATCGAGAACCGGGCGCTCGTCGAGATCGAGTGCACCGCCGTGCTCCCCGATCCGGCCTGACCCAGGTCACGCCCGCCGCGTTGTGTTCGAACGTTCGTTCGGCGATGGTCGCCGGACCCGCCCCCCGCCTCCCGGAGATTCGTCATGGCCCAGGAAAAGAAGTCCGCCCGCTTCGTGTGGGACGATCCGCTGCTGCTCGACGACCAGCTCACGCAGGACGAGCGCATGGTGCGCGACAGCGCCCGCGCCTACTGCCAGGAACGGCTGTTCACGCGCATTCAGCAGGCGTTTCGGGACGAGTCCACGGACCCGGCAATCTTCCGTGAGATGGGCGCGCTCGGCCTGCTCGGTGTGACCATCGACGGCTACGGCTGCGCGGGCATGAACTACGTGGCCTACGGGCTCATCGCCCGCGAGGTCGAGCGCGTGGACTCGGGCTTCCGCTCGATGATGAGCGTGCAGTCCTCGCTCGTGATGCACCCCATCCACGCCTTCGGCACCGAGGAGCAGCGCACGCGGTATCTCCCGTCGTTGGCCACCGGCGAGAAGATCGGCTGCTTCGGCCTCACGGAGCCCAACCACGGCTCCGATCCGGGCAGCATGGAGAGCCGCGCGGTCGCGGTCCCCGGGGGGTATCGACTCAACGGCACCAAACGCTGGATCACCAACTCGCCCATCGCGGACGTCTTCGTCGTGTGGGTGAAGACGGAGGACGGCGTCATCCGCGGCTTCATCCTCGACAAGGGGATGGAGGGCCTCTCCGCGCCCAAGATCGAGGGCAAGTTCAGCCTGCGGGCGTCGATCACCGGCGACATCGTCATGGACGACGTCTTCGTGCCCGAGGGCAACCTGCTGCCGGGCGTCGAGGGGCTCAAGGGCCCGTTCTCGTGCCTGAACAGCGCGCGCTACGGCATCGCCTGGGGTGCGCTCGGCGCCGCCGAGTTCTGCTGGCACGCCGCGCGGCAGTACACGATGGACCGCATGCAGTTCGGCCGCCCCCTGGCCGCCAACCAGCTCATCCAGAAGAAGCTGGCCGACATGCAGACGGAGATCACCCTCGGCCTGCAGGGCTGCCTCCGCCTCGGCCGCCTGAAGGACGAGGGCAAGGCCGCGCCGGAGATCACCTCGATCATGAAGCGCAACTCGTGCGGCAAGGCGCTCGACATTGCCCGCATGGCGCGCGACATGCACGGCGGCAACGGCATCGTGGACGACTACCACGTCATCCGCCACGTGCTGAACCTCGAGACGGTGAACACCTACGAGGGCACGCACGACATCCACGCGCTGATTCTGGGCCGCGCGCAGACGGGGATCGCGGCGTTCTGAGTCGGGCCTAAAGGCTCGTGCGGATGTGCCAGAGCTCGGGGAAGAGCTTCACGTCCATCATGTGCTTCAGGTAGCCCACGCCCGCCGTCCCGCCGGTGCCGCGCTTGAAGCCGATGACCCGCTCCACGGTGGTCATGTGGCGGAACCGCCACTGGCGGAAGTAGTCCTCCATGTCCACCAGCTCCTCGGCGAGCTGGTACAGGTCCCAGTACTGCTCGCTGTGGCGGTAGATCTCGAGGAACGCCGCCTCGACGCTCGCGTCGTGCGTGTGGGCCTGGGTGTAATCGCGGTTCAGCACGGCGGCGTCGATGGGCAGGCCGCGGCGGGCGACGAGGTGCAGGGCCTCGTCGTAGAAACTCGGCGCCTCGAGCAGCGAGGTCAGCCACGTGTGGATGTCCGGCCGGTGCGCGTGGGGCTCGATCATCTTGCGGTGTTTGTTGCCCAGCAGGAACTCGATGGCCCGGTACTGGTAGGACTGGAAACCGGACGAGTGGCCGAGCTCGGCCCGGAACCCCATGTACTCCGAGGGCGTGAGCGTCGAGAGCACATCCCAGGCCTGGATGAGCTGGTGCATGATCGCCGTGACGCGGGCGAGCATCTTGAAGGCCGGCGGCAGCTCGTCGCGCCGCAGGGCATCGCGGGCGGCGGTGAGCTCGTGGATGATCTGCTTCATCCACAGCTCCGTCGTCTGGTGCTGAACGATGAAGAGCAGCTCGTTGTGGTTCTTCGAGCGGGGATGCTGCGCCGTGAGGATGGCGTCCAGGGCCAGATAGTCCCCGTAGCTCATCTCGTTCGCGAAGGCCGTGTGCGCGCCCTCGGCGATCGTGGGGCTCTTCTTCTCGTCGGACATGGCTCGCCTCTCTCTCAGGTCACGGCTTTGCGGGCGTGGAACTCCGGACGCTCCCAGGCGCCGGTGTCCAGGATGTCGGCCAGGGTCTCCACGGCGTCCCAGACGTCCACGAAGCGCACGTACAGGGGCGCGAAGCCGAAGCGCAGGATGTCCGGCGTGCGGAAGTCGCCGATCACGCCGCGTTCGATCAGGGCCTGCATCACGGCGTAGGCCTGCGGGTGGCGCAGGCAGAACTGGCTGCCGCGTCGCGCGGCGTCCGCGGGGGAGGCCGGCGTCGTGCTCGGGCACCGCAGCGCGGCGCGGGCGGCGAACAACGTGGTCAGCGCCATCGACTTCTCGCGCAGGGCGGCCATGCCGGCGGCGGCGACCGTCTCGACGCCGACCTCGAGCGCGGACATGGACAGGATGGGCGGCGTGCCGCACAGGAACCGCGAGACACCCTCGGCGGGCCGGTACTCGGTCTCGAAGGCGAAGGGCGCGGCGTGGCCCAACCAGCCGGAGAGCGGCTGCGCGAAGCTCGCCTGGTGGCGCTCGGCGACGTACAGGAACGCCGGCGCGCCGGGCCCGCCGTTCAGGTACTTGTAGCCGCAGCCGACGGCCAGATCTGCGCCGGCGGCGTCCAGGGCGACGGGCACGGCGCCCGCGCTGTGGGCCAGATCCCAGATCATCAGCGCGCCGGCGGCGTGCACCTGCGCGGTGACGGCCGCCATGTCGTACATCGCGCCGCTGCGGTAGTTCACGTGCGTCAGCATCACGGCCGCCACATCCGGGCCGAGCGCGCCCGCGAGCGCGTCCGGCCCCACGAGGCGCAGCGAGTGCGTGTCCCCCAACTGCCGGATGAGCCCCTGGGCCATGTACAGGTCCGTGGGGAAGTTCTCCGGCTCGGAGACGATGACGGTTCGGCCCGGGCGCATCGAAACCGCGGCCGAAAGCACCTTGAACAGGTTCACGGACGTGCTGTCCGCGACGATCACCTGACCGGGCGCGGCGCCGACCAGCGCGCCGATGCGGTCGCCGACGCGGCGCGGCAGGTCGATCCAGCCCGCGGTGTTCCAGCTCTTGATCAGGTCCGTGCCCCACTGCCGCGTGATCACGTCCCGCAGGACGGCCTCGGTGCGGGCGGGCAGGGGGCCAAGGGAGTTGCCGTCCAGGTAGATCACGCCGGGCGGCAGCGCGAACGCGTCCCGATGGGCGGCGAGGGGGTCGGCGGCGTCCAGCGCGAGGCAGGCGTCGCGCGACGTGGGCAGTTCAAGCATCGGGCAGGGCTCGCAGGATCGCCCGGACGGGCGAGGCATCGGCGCCGACGAGGCGCAGGGGCAGGGCGATGAGCTCGTAGCGACCCTCGGGCACGGCGTCCAGCCACAGCCCCTCGAGGATGGCCATGCCGGCGCGTCGGACGGCTTGGTGGGCGTCCAGCGTCTTCGACGTCTCCGGGTCGAGCGAGGGCGTGTCCACGCCGATGAGGACGACCCCTCGGGCGGCGAGGGCGTCGATCGTCTCGGCCGCGACGGCGGCGAAGTCCGAGACCCAACGATCGAGCGGGGCCGTGGCCCAGGTGCGCAGCAGCACCCGCGTCACGCCGTTCGCCAGAGCGGGCAGCACATGCTCCGGGCGGACGACCGAGAGGCCCTCGGGCACGTGCACCACCTGCGCCGGCCCCAGAGAGGGGGCGAGGCCCACGGTGGCGCTGTCGGCCCCGTCGGCCGCGTAGTGCAGCGGCGCGTCCGCGTGGGCGCCCGTGTGGGTGGAGAGCGTCAGCCGTGAGACGTTGACCGGGCAGCCCGGGCCGAGGGCCCAGGTGCGCGCCAGATCAAAGGGCGTGTCCCCGGGCCAGACCGGGATGCCGGCGGCGACGGGGGGCGTGATGTCCCAGAGGTCCATGGGCGGCGAGATTCGCCGAAAGCGGGCGGGGGTGCAATGGGGCCGGCGGGCGCCGGATCAGGGCTGGGTCGCCGGGGCGGGGGCGGGGGGCGGCGTGTCT
>CAINDO010000191.1 GCA_903847385.1 uncultured Myxococcales bacterium | reverse complement strand
CGCCTCGCTGGAGGGCACGGCGACGCGCTACCTCCGACCACACGGCCGTGACCGCAGCCTGGCCACGACCACGGACGCCATCGTCGAACACGTGACCGAGGTGGAGACGGGCGACGCCGCCTGGTTCTCCCATCTGACGCGGCGGAGCCTCGTCCGCACGCTCGTCGGCCCGACGTTCGAAGTCGGGCGCCTGTCCGTGCGCCTCGAGGCCCGTGCGCAGCCGGCGGCCGACTGGTCGCCGACCCTCGACCCCAGCGCGGCCGGCTGGCGTTGGGGCTGGCTCTTCGGCCGCGAGACGACCGGGGCGGACACGCCGGACGCCGATACGCGCGCCCGACTCTCCGCGCTCTCGCTGGATGCCGCGCTCGCCGAGTATCAGGCGATGCTCGCCCCCGGGGCCGCCAATCCGGCCCAGTGGACTCGGTTCCTCCGCGACTGGATTCGCCTGCACCCGGACCAGCTCGGCGCGCTCCTGACGCGCCTGCGCGATCCGGCCCTGTTGAAGATCCCCGGGGCGCGCAGTGGGGCGTTTCATGCGCTCGCGACCGCGGACCGCCCGGAGATCCGCGACGCCCTGTTCGCCCTGATGAACGACCCGAGCGCGCCCATGGACCTGCGCCAGGAGGCCATGCGCGCCCTGGCCAAGGCCGGTTTGCCCCCGCCGGGCTACATCGACGCCGTGGTGAAGATGGCCGACGCCGGACCCGACGCCTACGCCCGCGGCGACGCCCTGCTCACGTTGGGGTTCGCCGCCGACCAACTGGCGGACATCGACCCGGCCTCGGCCGCCGCCGCGGAGTCGGCGCTCCTGGCCGCGTTGAACGCCACCGGCGACGCCGATCGCGTGCGTTCGGCCGTCGTGGGCGCCGGCAACACGGGCTCCCTGGCCTTCGTCGAGCCTTTGAAGCGGGCGCTCGAGAGCGACGAGGCCCTGACGCGCTCGCTGGCCGCCCGGGCCCTGGGCCGCATGCCCAGCGACGCCGCGGCGGCGTGGCTCGCCCAGCGGCTCGGCGTCGAGGACGATCGCAGCGTTCGCCGCGCGCTCGCCGAGACCTCGGTGAACAGCGCGGGCGTGCGCAACGCGCCCGTCGCCCCCGGCGCCGTCAAGGCCGTACGCGACATGCTCGCGCCCGGCGCGGACGAAGAGGACTTCCGCGTGGCCCTGGCCGTGCTGGACGCCGCCGCCCGCGGGGGCGACGCCGACGCCCGCAGCCAGCTCCAGGAGGCCTACGCCCAGGAGAAACGCCGCGAGCGGCCCGACGCGAAGCGCCTGGTGGCCCTGGGCGCCTTCGTGCAGATGCCCTGGCGTCGGGTGGATCCCTGATCGGCCCGCACTCGACGCTGGATACAGGGGGGGCCGGTCGTCGTACACTGGCGAAATGCTCGACAGACGCCGATTCACCCTGGCCTTGCTGGCCGCGCCCTTCCTTGCGCTCACCGCGACCCCGCGCCGCGCCCGCGCCCAGGACGCCGGCCGCGCGCGCCGCCTGCTGATCTTCTCGTCGCCGAACGGGACGATCCACCGCCACTGGCGGCCCATGGGCGGCGAGAACGACTTCGTGTTCCCCGAGGGCAGCATCCTCGAGCCGCTGACGCCCTGGCGGGATCGACTGTTGGTGATCGACGGCCTGAACTTCCTCACGGGCAACAACCACGAGGGCGGCCAGGCGGCGATGCTGACCAACGGCGGGGGCGCCGGCACGCCCACGCGCGGCGCGTCGCTCGACCAGTTCGTCGCCCGGCGCATCGGCGCGGCGGACCGCTTCGCGTCGCTCGAGTTCGGCGTGCTGACCGACATCTGGGGCGCCAACACCCAGACCCGCATGAGCTACAGCGAGGCCGGGCAGTTCGTGCACCCCGAGGCCTCGCCGCAGCGCGCCTTCGACCGCATGTTCGGCGACCTGGCCGGCGGTCCCTCCGGAGCAGCCCGCCAGCGCGCGCTTCGCCGCAGCGTGCTGGACGCCAGCCGCACGGACCTGGCCGACCTGCACCGGCGCGTCGGCCGGGCGGAGCAGCTCAAGCTCGAGGCCCACCTGGAGGCCCTGCGCGGCGTGGAGCAGAGCCTGTTCAGCGAGCTCTCCTGCGAGGCCCCCCAGGCGCCCGCTGCGCTCGACAAAGACCGCAACGACGACTTCCCCGCCCTGCTGGACGCACAGACGCGCCTGGCCGTGAGCGCCCTGGCCTGTGGCATGACCCACGTGGCCTCGGTGCAGCTCTCACACACCGTCAGCCCGGTGGTCTTCTCCTGGGTCGGCAACGCCGAGGGGCATCACTCCCTGTCGCACGCCGCGGACGAGCAGCCCGAGCTGGTCGGGCAGTTCGTGCTGGCCGAGCGCTGGGTCGCCGAGCGATTCGGTGCCCTGCTCGATCTGTTGAACAACACGCCGGACCCCGACGGCGGCGGCTCGCTGCTCGACAGCACGCTGGTCCTATGGACCAAGGAGATGGGCGACAGCCGGGCGCACGTGTGCGAGTCGGTGCCCTTCGTGATGGCCGGCGCCGTGCCCGCACCCGGGCGCTATCTGCGCTTCGGCGGCGACTCCCACGCGCGCCTGCTCGTCTCGGTCTGTCGCCTGCTCGGCGTGGACGTGGAGACCTTCGGCGACCCGACGACGAGCGTCGGCGGACTGGCAGGTGTGGCATGAGGCGCGCGCTGGCGATGACACTCGCCGCGGCCCTCGCCGCCTGTGGCGCGGACGCGGACTCGAAAAGCCAGACTCGGGATGGCACGGACGCGGATGCGGGAACGGGCGGGTCGACCGGCGGCGGAACCCCGGGCTCCGGCGGCGGCGGAACTCCCGGCACCGGCGGCGGCGGCTCTCCCGGCACCGGCGGTGCCGGCGGTTCGGCGGCCACGGGAGGCGGCTCCGGCGGCGGCACGGCGGGCACGAGCGGCGCCGGCGGCGCCCCCGGCTGCGAGACGAACGAGGTCTTCTTCGAGACCCGCGTCTACGACCCCATCATGTCGCGCACCTGCGCCAACTGCCACATCGCGGGCGGCGCCGCGGGGGCGACGCGCCTCGTGTTGCCCCCCCACGACGCGCCGGACTGGATCGCGCAGAGCCTGGCGGCGATGACACCGCTCGCCGAGGAACTGGTGCGCGACGTCCCGCTGCTCGTCGCCAAACCGGCCGGTCTGCACCCCGGCGGCCACGGCGGCGGCACGCTCACGCCCCCCGGCTCCATCGACTACCAGGCCCTCGCGAACCTCGCCACCCGCCTGCAGGGCGAGGATCCGTGCGCCTCGGGCACCCCCGTGGACCCGCCCCCGCCGCCGGACGACCCCACCTGCGACGTCGAGCCGCCTGGCGCGCGCAGCCTGCGGCGCCTGAGTCACGTCGAGTACGCCCACACGATTCACGATCTGTTCGGACTCGAGGCCGACGCCCTGGCGCCGGACCGCGTGGTGCACGGCTTCGACAACAACGGCGCGGCCCTCGGCGTCACGGCGCTGCTGGCCGATCAGTACCGCACGTCCGCCGAGCGTCTCGCCACCGAGGTCGATCTGAACCGCGTGCTGCCCTGCGGTGAACACACCCGCGACTGCGCCGTGTCGTTCGCCCGACACTTCGGCCGCAAGATGTTCCGGCGGCCCCTCACGGCGGACGAGCTGGCGTCGGCGATGGGCATCTACGACCTCGCCGCCGAGGATGGCTTCGAGGTCGGCGTCCGCTGGGTGCTCACGGCCTGGCTGCAGTCTCCGAACTTCCTGTATCGCACGGAGCTCGGCCGGCGCGAGGGTGATCACTTCGTCCTCACGCCCTACGAGATCGCCGCGGAGCTGAGTTATCTGTTCTGGCAGACCACGCCGGACGACACGCTGCTCGACCTCGCCGCCACGGGTGACCTGCTCGACCCCGCCGTCGTCGCCCGCGAGGCGGCCCGCATGCTCGCCGACCCGCGCAGCGCCGAGACCATGCGGCGCTTCACGGAGCGCTGGCTGGGCATCGACCGCCTGCCCATCGTCACGCGGGATGGCACGCTCTTCCCGGCGCTGACCCTGGAGATCCGGGCGGCCATGGCCGAGGAGACGTCCCGGTTCGTGACCGGTCTCTGGACCGGCGGGGGCACGCTGGACGATCTCTTCCGGTCGACGCAGCGCCCGCTCACGCCGGCCCTGGCGGCCTACTACGGCCTGCCCGCGCCCGCGGCCGACTGGGCGCCCGTGGACGTCACCGGCACGCCCTACGCCGGTGTGTTGACACAGGGGAGCGTCCTGGTGACCCACGCGCTGCCCACGACCTCGTCGCCCATCCACCGCGGTCTGTTCGTCCGCGAGCGGCTGCTGTGTCAGGACCTGCCCGATCCGCCGGCCAATCTCGACACCTCGCCGCCGGCCGTCGACCCCAGCCTGAGCACCCGCGAGCGCTACGTCGCCCACTCGCGCAACCCGGCCTGCGCCGGATGTCACACGCTCATCGACCCCATCGGCTTCGCCTTCGAACACTACGACGCCGCCGGCCGGTGGCGCGACGACGACGGTGGCCACGCCATCGACGCCCAGGGCGAGATCGTGCGCTCCCCCGCCTCGGACGCGCAGTTCGACGGCGTCGCGGAGCTGTCCGCCGTCCTGGCCGGGAGCGACGACGTGCGCGCCTGTTATCTGTCGCAGTGGGTCCGCTACGGCTTCGGCGTGGACGACGCCCTGCCCCTCGGGTGTTACGTGAACCGCCTCGGAGAGAACTTCGAGGCGCTGCACGACATCCTGCCCGCGCTCACCGGCACGACCCACTTCCGCGAGCGCACCGGCGGCGACACGGAGCTGGACGTCGCCGGCGCCGACCTGGTGCCCACCGCCCCGGGCAGCGCGCCGGAGATGCCCGAGCCCGAGGTCCCGCCGAGCGGGCCGCCCTCGGAGCCCCCGCCCCCGCCCGGGGACGACGTCACGCCCGGCGCCGTGCTCGTGCTCGAGGAGGTCTCGCGCTGGCAGACCGGCTACTGCGCCAACGCCCACGTGGACAACACCACGGACGCCGAGCTGCAGTGGGTCGTCGCCGCCGACATCGAGGGCCGCATCAACAACCTGTGGAACGCCGAGCGCAGCGCCGACTCCGGGCGCGTGGTGTTCCGCGGCGTGCAGTGGAACGCCACGCTCGCCCCCGGTCAGCGCGCCGAGTTCGGCTACTGCGCCGACCTCTGATCGCCGCCCGTCAGGCCAGCGCCGCCATCAAGACCGGCACGCTGACCAGCGCCGCCAGCGTGGTCGCCACGATGCCCCGCGAGGCCAGCGCCGGGTCACCGCCCAGGCGCTCGGCCAGCGGCCCGCACGTCACCGCGACGGGCATCGCCGCGACCAGGCAGGCCACCCGCAGCGGCACTGCGCCAAAGGGCAGACCCAGCCACGGCGCCATGGCCCAGAGCAGCGCGACGAACAGCAGCGGCGCGAGCACGAGCCGCCCGAGCACCAACGCCACGAGCGTCGACCGCTCCGCAGCCGCCGGGCCGGAGGGTGCCGCCGCGTCGGGCGCCAACTGCATGCCGGCCACCAGGAACGACAGCGGGACGGCCATCTGACCCACGAGCGCGACCGCCCCGACCACCGCGCGCCCCACGAGCCCGGCCGGGCCCTCGGGGAGCGTCGGCGCGAGCAGCACCAGCCCCACCCCGCCCAGCGTGGCCAACAGACCCGGGTTGCGCGCGAGCGCCCGCAGCGTCTCGGCCGTCGACACACGCCCCTGCAGCGTGAACACACCGAGCGTCCACAGCACGAGCTGCGCGCCCACGTTCAGCAGCAACACACAGGACACGCCCTCGGCGCCGTACAGACCCTCGGCGATGGGCAGCGGGAAGAAGATCCAGTTGGGCATGCCCACCATGAAGGCGAACGTCCGCCGCTGGGCAGGCGCCGCGACGCGCCGCGCGAGCAGCGCCCCCGTGAGCAGCGCGAGCGCGATGACCCCCGCGCCGAGCAACGGCAGGTACCACCGCGCCGCCAGAGAGGCCGCGTCCACGGTACGCGGCAGTTGCACCAGCACCAGCGCGGGAAACGCGAGGTCCACCACCAGCGCGCTCAGGTCCCGCTGCGCGCCGGCGGAGAGCACGCCCCGCAGGCGCGCGAATCGCCCCAGCGCGAGCAGCAGGGCCATCGTCAGGCTGGTCTGAAGCACTACTCCCAGAACCCGACGGCGCAGTCCGCGGCCTGGTCGGAGTTGATCCCGACGCCGTCCTGGTTGAACTGCGGGCCGGCGTGGCACCAGTGGGTCGGCGAGGTCATCATCACGAGCGGCCCGAGTCCGACGGACCACGGGTTGATGATGCGGCCGCGCACGCTGTCCGCGTACGCGAGACACTGGCTGTGCGTCTGCTGCGTGAGCAGCCAGTAGTGCCAGCGGTGACCGTTGCCGTCGTCGTACAGCGTCTCCGGGCCGATCCGCGCCGGATCCGGCTCGGTCCGGTGCGGCATCAGCGCGAGCCGGCAGGCGTAGGGCATGTTCGCCGGCAGGATCTGGGTCAGCGACCAGTCACCGTTCGGGCTCGACGCCGTCGCGGTCGCGCCGTCGTGATCGCCGAGCCAGCCCTCGCCGGGCTGCCCCTGCCACTGCGTACCCGCGTAGTACTGCGTGCCCGTGCGATTGGCCAGCGCGTCGCACTCCGGGAAGGTCATCGGGCCGTAGTCGTGGAAGTGGATGTCCCCCTGGTCGTTGCACCAGATCTGCCCAATGCCATCGGGGTTGAAGTCCTCGGACATGTGTCGGTCGCGGGCGAGCTCGTCCGCGTCGCCGGCGGCCTGGCAGCCGTCGTCGTCGGGGTAGTCCACCAGCCCGTCGCCGTCGTCATCGGCGCCATTGGCGCATTCGGGCGGCACGGGCGGGTCGTCGCCCTCGTCGTCGTCGCGGCCCTCTTCGCAACCCGGATCCAGCAGGTCCGTGGCGCCGTCTACGTCGTTGTCGACGCCGTCGTTGCACGCCCGCACCAGGCTCTCGATCGTGACGGTCGCCGTCGCCCCCTGCATCGGCGCCGGGAAGCCCTGCTCGACGATGACGAAATATACGCCGGCGTCCAGGTTGCTCAGCGTCATGCCACCGCGGTTGGCCGCGACGCAGGCGAGCTCGCTGCGCGGGTCGGCGCAATCGCTGCGCGCGTAGATCGCCCCCGGGCTCGGCGCGCCGGCCACCGTGACCTCGACGCGGACCGTCGACAGCTCCTCCAGCGTCAGCACGAGCACGGTCTCCGCCCCGATGGCCACGTCGCAGCTCGGCGAAGCCGCGCCGTTGCCGTCCAACAGCGGCAGGTCGAAGCTGCCCCCGGCCTGTCCCACGGGGATGAGCGGCGAGTCCAGCGCGCACAAGGGCGCCTCGCGCTCCGCACCGGCGGCGACACAGTCGGGATCGGCGGGGTAGTCGATCATGCCATCGCCGTCGTCGTCCAGGCCGTTGTGGCACGCCGGATGCGCCGGCGGGTCGGCCTCGTCCGGGTCGTCGCCCTCCAGGCAGCCCTCGTCCGCCAGGTCGACGGCGCCGTCCGCGTCGTCGTCCTCGTCGTTGCGGCAGGCCGGCGCGCGCACCTCGTCCACGCTCAGGCGGAACGCCCCGGCGGCGTCCGGGCTGCCGGTGTCCACGAAGATGTAATACAGGCCCGGCGCCGGCGCCTCGAGCGTGATGTCCGTGCCGGGCACGGCCCCGCCGCGGTTGCAGGCCAGGTCCGCGGGCGCGCCGCAGATCGACCGCGCATACATCACGACGGGCGCGGCCGTCTCGGGGTGGCGTGTGTTGAAGCGCACGCGATCGACCCGCCCGACGCTCCGCCAGGCGTACACCCGCTCGCCCCCCGCGGCGCCGCCGCACGTGCCGACGGCGTGGGCCGGGGCCCCGCTCAGGTCCCCGAGCACGCCCGCGGCGCCGTCCAGGGCGGCGTTGAGATCGACGACCTCCACGTCCGCCCCGCACGGGCCCACCTCCATCGGGTCGCCGGCGCTCTCGCAGCCGGGATCGTCCGGATAGTCGGCCCGCCCGCTGGCGTCGTCGTCCAGGCCGTTGCTGCACGCGGGCGGCACCGCGGGATCGGCCTCGTCGGCGTCCCCGCGGCCGGCGCAGCCGGGGTCCGTCGGGTAGTCCGTCCGGCCATCGGCGTCGTCGTCGGCGGCGTTGGCGCAGGCGGCCGCCGGCGCGGGGTCGTGCTCCTCGTCGTCGCCCGCCGCGCGGCAGCCGGGCTCCTCGGGAAAGTCCACGACCCCGTCGCCGTCGTCGTCGAGCCCGTTGCTGCACTCGGCGCTCGTCTCCCCGCCCTGCTCCGTCGGATCGGTCGCCGAGGTGCAGTCCGGATCGGCGACGTCGAACTGCCCGTCCGCGTCGTCGTCCAGCCCGTTCTCGCACTGTCCGACGGCGGGCGGCGTGCCCGCGTCGACGACGGGGGCGGCGTCGACCGCGCTCGACCCGACATCCCCGTTCGGGCCGGCGTCCCCGGCGGGCGCCGCATCGCCCGGCGCCACCGTTCCGCCGACGACGTCGCCGAAGTCGGCGAGCGTAATGGCCGAATCCGCCCCGCCATCGCGTTGAAAAAGCGACGCGTCGCCGGCCGCCCCGCCACCGCCCGCGGCGCAGCCGGTGAGCCCGAGGAGGATCAGGCCCGTGAGGGTCTCAGACAGTCTTTTGTGCATGGCCCCATGAGACGAGACCGCCGCCCGCTTGGCAAACAGAACTTCACGCCCCCCTGCCGCCGCCGCCCGCCGACCACCTGCGCGGTCACACCGCGTGTGAACCGGCGGCGTGCATCGGCAGGGCCGGGCCGCGGACGCGCCGCCCCGGGGCCACCGCGGCGCGCGACATGCGCCTCGCCACGGGCCCCGCGCCGCCCACGAGCCTCGACAGGGCGTTCACGTCGCCGAGCAGGCTCTGGGCCTGGACGTTGAGCTCCACGGCCGCTGCGGCGCTCTCCTCGGCCGTGCTCGAGGTCGTCTGGGTCACGCTGCCGAGGTCCTGGACCGTGGCGCCCACCTCGTCGAGCACCCGCGCCTGCTCCCGCGAGGCCGCGGCGATCTCCACGACGACGTCGCTGGTGCGGCGCGCCTTCTCGGCGATCTCCTCGAGGCCCCCGGCGACGAGGTGCGAGAGATCGACGCCCCGGGCGCTGCGGGCGCGGGACTCGCCGATCTTCGCGGAGATCTCCTGGGCCGAGGTGGCCGCCCGCAGCGCAAGCGCCCGGACCTCCTCGGCGACCACCGCGAAGCCCGCGCCGTGTTCACCGGCCCGGGCCGCCTCGACCGCCGCGTTGAGCGCCAGCAGGTTGGTCTGGAACGCGATGTCGTCGATCTTCTTGATGGTCGCGGCGATGCTGTCCGACGACGCCTGGATGTCGGCCATCGCGCCGACCATCTCCCGCATCTGCGCGCTGCCGGCCTCCGTGGCGCGCCGTGCGTCCGCGGCCAGGGTGCTCGCGTCGGCGGCGTTCGTCGCGTTGCGGCGTGTCATCGTGTTGATCTCGTCGAGCGCGGACGCCGCCTGCGTCAGCGCGGCGGCCTGCTCGGTGGCGCCGCTGGCCAGGGACTGACTCGCCCCGGAGACCTGCTCGCTGGCGGCGGACACGTTGCCGGAGGCGTCGCGGAGCGTCTCGGACAGCCCGCGCAGGGCCCGGTTCACGCTCCGCACGATCAGGGCGCCGAGCGCCAGCGCCACGAGCAGGCTCAGGCCGGCCACGCTGACCGCGGCCACGCGCGCCCCGTGCGAGGTCTCGACCATGGTGTCGGCCAGCCGGTCGGCGTGCGCCTCGCCCCCTTTCAGCATCGCGTCCATGTGGTAGCGCAGGTCGGTGAAGGCCGGCTCCAGCGACTCTTTGGAGAGTTTGTGAGCGGCGTCGGCGTCGCCCCGCTTCAGGGCCGCGAAGTAGGCCGTCCGCGCGTCGATGTACCGCGCCTGCAGGCCCTTCAAGGTCGTCACGTTCGCCAGGGCCTCCGGTTCGCGCGCGAGCGTCTCATAGGCCTTGGCCGCGCGCATCGCGTCCGCAAGGTTGGCGTCGCCCTTGCCGATGTGCACGTCGCGCTCGGCCGCCTCGGCGGCCTGCCCGGCGGCCACGGTCCGCAGGTGCGAGCGCAGCGTGTAGGCCGTCGTCTCGGCCACGCTCACGATGCTCGGCACGGCGTCGTCGTGAATGCCGCTGCCCGCAAGGCCCTCGAGCCGCGTGAGCGCCCCCACGCCGATTCCGCCGACGAGCAGGAGGAGCCCCAGTAAGAGCGCGCCCGCCGAGAGAATGCGCCTGCCGATGGTCCACTGGTTCATGTCGTTCCATCCTCGAAGTCCGGCCGGTCGCGACCACCGAAGGCCGCGGCGCCCCGACCACTTGGGGCTCTTCGTCGGCGCGCGGCGGCAAAGTCCCGAGTCACCAGGGGTCGACGCGAACCCGCGCCCGGGTATCCCCGCACCCTCCACGATTCCCCGCCGAGACCCCGCCCACCGCCACCGCCCCGCACCATGCACCTGACCCGCATCAAATAATGACCTTGCGCCGATCCATTGTGCAGCGCACAATGACGCCATTGACGCGCATCCCGCCCTCGCCTACCGTGCGCGCGCCTGCCACCTCCCCATCCAGGAGACCGCCCATGTCGGCGCGTCCGTCCCCCGCTCCCCGCTTCGCCCACCGAGCCGCCCTCGCCGTCCTGGCCCTGGCCGGCTGCGCCGACGGCGCCGCCGACACCTCGTGCCACTTCGACTCCGACTGCAACGGCGGCCTCTGCGTCGATGGCGCCTGCACGCCCGACCCCTGCCCCGAGTGCGAGGACGCCAGCCCCATCAACGGCGACCCGGACGACGGCGTGCCCGGCGCGAGCTGCACGCTGGACGGCAAGATCGAGCGCGCGGAGATCACCCTGGCCCCGGGCGTGGGCGTCCCGTTCCGCACCAGCGGCCTGGAGACCATGCTGCCCGTGGATCTGGCCGGCACCTCGGCGGACGACGGCACCCTGACCTGGGACCTGACCCGCGCCGCCGGCGACGCCGCCGAGGACCGCTACACGCAGCTCTTCGCCCCCGCCGAGGCCCCCGTGAGCGCCGACTTCCCCGAGGCCGACTACATCGTCGCCCTGCCCGGGAGCGCCGGCCTGCTGGCCTTCTACGACCTGACCGACACGGCCCTGCGCCTGCTCGGCATCGCGGACGCGGCCGGCGCCTACACGAAGCTCACCTACGACCCGCCCGTCGAGTCGCTCCGCTTCCCGCTCCAGGTCGGCGACCGCTGGCAGACGACCTCGGTCGCGCGCGGCTCGCTCTTCGGAGCGTCCATCCAGGTCACGGACGCCTTCGAGACCGAGGTCCGCGGCCGCGGCAAGGTCACGCTGCCCGCCGGCGAGCTCCCCGCCCTCGAGCTCGTGACCATCCAGTCCCGCACCTTCGACACGGCCGGCTTCACGCAGGTCTCGTCCACGGTCGACTTCCTCGCCGAGTGCGGCGGCTACGTGGCCAAGGCCGTGTCCGCCGAGGGCGAGCGCGGCGTGCCCGACGCCGCCCGCCTGGTGAGCGTGATGCTGCCCCTGACCTGCGAGACGGACGCCGCCTGCGGCACCGGCGGTCTGTGCGAGGCCGGCCGCTGCCGCGCCGGCGCCGGGTTCGCCGAGGTCGTGCCCCCCGCGCCCGCCTGCCGCGCCAACGGCGACTTCGTCATCGACGACGCCGAGATGCCCGTCGAGGCCGGCCTCGCCGGTCGTTTCCGCCTGAGCGCCGCCGGCGAGACCGTCACGGTCGACCTCGAGGGCGAGCCCGCCGCGGATGACCGTCGTCTCTGGCGCTTCGACACGGACACCCTGGGCGCCGAGGAGCGCCTGGAGCGCACCCTCGACCCCGCCACGCTCTGGTTCGGCCCGAACTTCCCCACGGCCACCTACGCCGCCGTGCTGGACGCCGCCAGCGGCACCCACGCCGTCTTCGAGCGCGTGCCCGGGGAACTCCGCATCCTCGGCCTGGCCACGGCCCGCCCCGATGGCACCCTGCTCGTCTACGAGACGCCCGTCGCCGCCATGCGTTTCCCGCTGCGCGTGGGCGACGCCTGGTCGGCGGACACGCCCGCCTCGGGCCGCCTCGAGGGCCAGGACATCACCCTGCTGATGCACTACGACTTCAAGGTGGACGCCGCCGGCACGATCCGCCTGCCCGCCGGGGACGTGCCCGTGCTGCGCCTGCGCATCGACTCGCGCCAGCAGGTCGAGGGCGCCGGCTTCGCGGTCGCGCGCTCCACGGTGCTCTACGTCGCCGAGTGTCTCGGCGGCGTCGCCCGCGTCGTCTCGGAGTTGAACGAGACCTCGCCGACCTTCACCACGGCCACGGAGGTCTCTCGACTGACCGTGCCGAAGTGTCTCTCCTCGCTCCAGTGCGGCCCGGACGCCCACTGTGTCGACGGCCGCTGCGAGGGCGGCGCGCCGAACCCGGACGCGGACATGGGTGTGTCGCCGGGCGACGCCGGCCCCTCGACGGACGCCGGCCCCACGCCCCCCGACTCCAGCGAGCCGCCCCCCGATCCGGACGCCGGCGTGCCCCTGTGCAACCCCGTGGGCGATTACACGGTGGACCGCGAGGAGTTCCCGCTCACCGCCGGCCAGACGGCCCACTTCCGCATCGCCGACTCCGAGGCCGGCCTGCCCGTGGACCTGGCCGGCACGGACTGCGCCGAGGGCAAGTGCTGGGACCTCTCCGGCGCGCGGGATGGCGACGCCGACGCCGTGGTCGAGCTCATGCCCGTGGACGGCCTCTGGTTCGCCGACGACTTCCCCGGCGCAACCTACGTGAGCTACGTGGACCGCGAGCAGGGCTGGCTCGGTGTGTTCCGCCTGACGGACGACGCCCTGCAGTTGATGGGCACGGCCTCGGCGGCCGAGGGCGAGATGAAGACCACCTACGACCCGCCCGTGGATCTGTATCGGTTCCCGCTGCACCCCGGCGACCACTGGACCATCGAGACCTCGCAGTCGGGTTACCTGAACTTCGGCGTGCCCATCTTCACGAACGACACCTACAACATCACCGCCGCCGCCCACGGCGAGGTCGAGACGCCCCAGGGCACGTTCCGCGCGGTGCAGGTCGTCGCCCAGGTCAGCCAGGCCGTGCCCTTCACGTTCCTGGGCAACGACCGCATCGTGCACACCTTCGTGAGCGAGTGTTTCGGCATCATCGCCCGGGTGGTGAGCGAGGCGGACGAGACCGAGGTGAACTTCGCCCGCGCGAGCCGCATCGAGCGGCTGGCCCCGGCGCGCTGAGGCCCGGCATGCGCTCTCGTCTGGCCCTCGCCCTGGCGCTGCCTCTGTCCCTCGCGACCACCGGCTGCCTGGAGTTTCAACAGACCCGCCCGGAGCCCTCGAAGCGCGCGTTCGCGTTCACCGAGGTGGACGGCCAGCGCGTGCACATCCGCGAGATGGCGCCGCCCGCCGAGACCGCGCCCGCGGGCAACGTGGTCTTTCTCCACGGCTACGCCGGCGGCCTGGTCAGCTGGGTGTTCACGCAGCCCACGCTCGCGACGAAGTTCCGCACGCTCTCCTTCGACCTCAAGGGGTTCGGCCTCACGGACAAGGTCGAGGGCGACTACAGCCTGGCCGCCGAGGCCGATCTCATCGCGCACCTGATGGACCAGAAGGGCATGGACCGCGCGCACATCGTGGCCCACTCCTGGGGCTCCGCCGTGGCGCTGGAGTTCGCCCGCCGCCACCCGGAGCGCGTCGGCAAGCTCGTGCTCACGGGCGGCTTCGTCTACGAGGACCAGCTCAACGGGTTCCTGCGCTGGTCCAAGCTCCCCGGCGTGGGCGAGGTCCTGTACGCGCTCTTCTACAAAGCGCAGCTCGAGGCCCGATACACCTGGAGCTACTTCGACCCGACCCGCTTCGCCTCCGTGCACGAGTTCGACTCCCTGCACGACTTCCAGTCGAACACACCGGGCCTGAAGGCCGCCGCCCTGGCCGTTTTGCGCGGCATGGACCTGGCCGCGCTGCGCCCCGCCTTCTCGCGCATCCAGGCCCCCACCCTCCTGGTCTGGGGCCGCGAGGACCGCGTGTCGCCGCCGCCCTTCGGCGAGCGCCTGGCGAGTGAACTCCCGCACGCCCGCCTGGTGGTGCTGGAGCGCTGCGGCCACAACGTGATGATCGAGCGCGCCGGCACCTACGAGCAGCTCATCGAGGAGTTTCTGAGCAAATGAACGCGCCGAAACTCACCGTCGTCGCCCCCACCGCGCTCATGCTCCTCGCCACCGGCACCGCCCAGGCCGCGCCGGACGAGTGGGGCCTCGGCGCCCTGCGCGACCCCTTCGTGGCCGAGGACCCCGCCCAGGACCCGGTCGTCTCCCTCGGCGGCTACTTCCGCCTGCGCGGCGATGTGTTCGACAACCTGGATCTGAACCGCGGCCCGACGCCCACCACGGGCGAGACCGTGTTCCCGGTGCCCATCGACGACCCGGAACACGACGACACCCTCACCTCGAGCAACCTGCGCCTGCGCCTCGAGCCGCACATCCGCGTCGGGTGGGAGGTCAACGTCCACGCGGTCATCGACTGCCTGGACAACGTGGTCCTCGGCTCCACGCCGGCGAATTCGAACCGCTGGGCGGGCATGAGCGCGGCCACGACCTCGCAGGAGCCCCCCGAGGACTCCCTGCGCGTCAAGCGCGCCTGGGCCGAGATCGGCACGCCCATCGGTCTGTTGACGGCCGGCCGCATGGGTGTGCAGTGGGGCCTGGGCATGCTGGCCAACGATGGCAACTGCCTGGACTGCGACCTGGGCAACACGGTCGACAGCATCGGCCTGGCCATCCCCGTGGGCGGACAGATCGTCGGGCTCTCCTACGACGTCGCCTCGACGGGCCCGCAGTTCTCTCCCTGGGGCGGCGTGGGTCAGGCCATCGACCGCGACCCCTCGGACGACGTGAAGTCGCTCTCCGTGGCCTTCCTGCAGGCCAATACCCCGGCCGTGCGACACATCAAACTCGCGGCGCAGGAGCCCCGCCACGTGGTCGACTACGGCCTCGTGGCCTCGTACCGCTGGCAAGCCATCGACTTCCCCGTCACCAGCGCCGGCGCCGCCGAGCCCACCGCCGCGCAGGCCGTCTCGCGCGACCTGAGCGGTGTGTTGCTCGACGCCTTCGTCGCCTGGGAGACCTCGCACAACCTGCTCGAGTTCGAGGGCGCCGTGATGCGCGCCCGCATGGCGGACGCCTCGCTCATCCCCGGCCTGCACACCGGCGAGATCACCGCCCTGCAGTGGGGCGGCGTGCTGCGCGACACGTTCCAGGCCACGGAGATGCTGCGGCTGCGGGCCGAGGTCGGCGTGGCCTCCGGCGATGCCGCCCCGGGCTTCGGCGCGCGCCCGAGCGCCGACCGCGACCGCGCCCGCGAGGGCGACCTGGACGCCCCGCAGCTCGCCCTGCCGGACGACACCGAGATCACCAACTTCCGGTTCCACCCCGACTACCACGTGGATCTCATCCTCTGGCGCGAGATCATCGGCACCGTGACGGACGCGCTCTACGCCAAGCCCACGGTGTCCTTCGGCCCCATCCAGGGGGTCACGTTCGAGGCCGCGGTGATCTATTCGCAGGCCATGGAGGCGGCCTCCACCCCCACGGGGGACGCGGGCCTGGGCGTCGAGGCCGACTTCGCCGTGCGCTACCGCAGCTTCGACCGCTTCGTGATGGCGCTCGAGTACGGCACGCTCTTCCCCCTCTCGGGGCTCGACAACCTGGCGCCGGAGCGCAGCGCGACCCGCGCGCAGCGCGTGCACGGCACCTTCGGCGTGCTGTTCTGAGGGGCCCCGGCATGAACCTGCGACACACACTGCCTGCTCTGTTCCTGGCCGCCGCCGGCCTCTCCGCCTGCAGCTCCGGCACCCCGACGGACGCCCTGCCCACCGCCGGCGTGACCTACCTGCCCGAGTGTTCCGGCGACAACGACGGTGTCATCGCCCCGGGCGAGCTGCACTTCGTGCCCGGGCTCAAGGCCCCCTACGCCCTGCAGCGCGCGGACGACACGCCCGTCGAGGTCTCGGGCACGCCCGACGCCGCCGCCTGGGACTTCACGCACGCCCGCTTCGAGGGCCTGGAGGAGCTGCCCACGCTCTCCCCGGCCGGATACTGGTACTCGGACGCCTTCCCCGAGGCCAACCTGGTCATCCCCTTCGACGCGCCCGGCGCGCCCCCCGGGCATCTCTTGCTGCGCAACACGCCCGAGGTCCTGAGCATCCTGGGCGTGGCCAGCATCGAGCCCGAGAAGCAGTTGCTGCACTACACCGCGCCCGTGCCCTTCATGCAGTTCCCCATGGCCCTGGGAGACGCCCGCAGCGCCGCCGTGGGCCTGGCGCCGGGCAGCGTGTGGCAGGGCCTGGCGCTGGACGACCTCGGCGTGCTGGACACCTACACGCTCACCGTCGACGCCCGCGGTGTGTTGTCGCTGCCCGGCATGTCCATCGACAACGTGCTCGCCCTGACCCTGAAGATGGAGCGCACGGTGCCGGACCAGCCGACCACCGTCGCCGAACAGACCTACCTGGTCCACGAGTGCCTCGGCACCGTGGGCGTGCGCTCCGGGGCCGGCCCCTGGCGCATCGTCTGGTACCCCCGCTGAGAATCCCGAGAAATCTCCCCGGAGCCCACCCATGTCCGACGACAAACCCTTCGGCCTGAAGTACGTCGAGTCCATCGAGAACCTGTGGGTCTCGACGCTCGAGCGCGCCGTGAACGACAAGCGCCTGCTCGGCCTGCCCGTGCGGCTGATGGAGGTCAACTTCGCCGCCCAGCGACAGATGGAGCGCCTGGGCTCGAAGTGGCTCTCGCTCTGGGGCGTGCCCACGGCCACGCAGATGCGCGAGACCTTGACCATGTTGCAGCGCGTCGAGGAGCTGCTGCAGGCGCAGCGCGCAGCCGAGGCCGCCCGGGCCGCGGACGCCGCCGCCGGGGAGGCGCGGCCGTGAACCTCGACGCGCTCCGGAAGTTCGCGGACATCGTGGGTGCGGGCGCGTGGCGGGGCGACTCGGCCATGCGCGACCTGCACCGCACGGTGAACATCGCCCCCACGCCCCGCACCGTCGTCTACGACGAGCGGGCCTTCGAGCTGTATCACTTCGCGCCGACCGGGACGCCGCGGCTCGACGCGCCGCCGGTGCTGCTCGTGCCCTCGCTCATCAATCGCTGGTACGTGCTGGACCTGATGCCCGATCACAGCACCGTGGCCGCCCTGGCCGCGCAGGGCCTGCGCGTGTATGTGATGGCCTGGCGCGGCGCGCACGATGGCATGGGCCCGCAGCGCCTGCCCGCCTACGTCGATGGCTACATCGACCGCGCCGTGCAGATGGTCTGCGGCCACGCCCGCGCGCCCAAGGTCACGCTGGTCGGTCAGTGTCTCGGCGGCACGCTCGCCGTGGCCTACACCGCCACCCGGCCCGAGCGCGTGGACCGCCTCGTGGCCCTGACGACCCCCGTGGACTTCGCGCAGGGCGGCCTGCTGGGCACCTGGGCCGATCGCGAGGTCGTCGATGTGTCGGCCATCACCGCCGCCCACCCCGGCGTGCTGCCCGATCGCGTGGTCTACGGCGCGTTCCCGCTGCTCAACCCGCGCGCGCTGGTCACCAAACACCGCGTGCTGCTGCAGATGGTCGAGAACGCAGACTACGTGAAGCTCTATCAGGCGCTCGACCTGTGGACCACGGAGCACCTGCCCGTGGGCAGCGGCGCCTTCGCCAGCCTGCTCGAGGATCTGTACCAGGGCAACCGCCTGGTCGAGGGCACCTGGCGCTTCGAGCGCGGCCCGGCGCGGCTCTCGGACATCACCTGCCCCGTGATGTCCATCCTGGCCAAACGCGACGAGATCGTGCCGCTGGCCTCGGCCAAGCCGCTGCTCGGCCTCACGCGCAGCACGCACCCCGTCGAGTTCGTGTCGCCGGTCGGCCACATCACGCTGGTGGTGGGCACGCCGCTGCGGTACCAGACCTGGCAAGCCCTCGCCGACTTCTGCCTCCAGGAGACCTCCCATGCACGCCGATGAACGCTTCAATCTGGGTCGCTGGCCGTCCCTCCACGTCCGGTGGCGCCCCGACCAGACGGCCCTCGTCGAGGGCACGACGCGCCGCACTTACCGCGAGCTCGCCGCCCGCGTCGACCGCCTGGGGTACGCCCTGCAGGCGCGGGGCATCCAGTTCGGCGACCGCGTCGCGCTGCTGTTGCCCAACCGCGTCGAGACCGTGGAGCTCATCCTGGCCTGCGCGCGCATCGGCGCCATCGCCGTGCCCCTGAACTTCCGCCTGGTGCCCCGCGAGCTGGCCTTCATGCTGCGCGACAGCGGCGCCAAGCTGCTCTTCTGGGATGCGAGCTTCCAGGCGCTGGTGGACGGGCTGAAGGCCGAGGAGTTGCCCCCGGACCTGGCGTGGGTGGAGATCACCGCCGAGCTGGACGCCTTCGCCGAGAGCGTGCCGCCCCTGCCCGCGCGCCCCACGCAGCCCGTGGGCGAGGACACGCCGCACCTGATCATGTACACCGCCGGCACCACCGGCCTGCCCAAGGGTGTGGTGCTCACGCACGGCAACACGTTCTGGCAGACGATGAACGCCGTGAACCTGGGCATCATGCCCGGCGTGGTGGGGCTGGCCACGCTGCCGCTGTTCCACGTGGGCGGCCTGAACGGCAGTGTGTTGCCGCTCCTCTTCATCGGCGGCACCGTGGTGATTCAGCGGCAGTTCAGCCCCCTGGAGACGCTCGCGCTGATTCAGGAGCACAAGGTGCAGGGCATGGTGGGCGTGCCCGCCATGTTCCAGATGATGGCGGCGATGCCGACCTTCGCCAGCGCCGACCTGTCGAGTGTCATCGCCTTCACCAGCGGCGGCGCGCCCTTGCCGCTCCACACGATCGAGCTGTATCGCGCCCGCGGCATCGTATTCCGCCAGGGGTACGGTCTCACCGAGGCCGCCCCCGGCGTGACCGGCATGGAGCCTCAGGACGCCTATGTCAAGGTGGGCAGCGTGGGCCGGCCGTGCCATCACACCGAGGTCCGGGTCGTCGACGAACAGGATCACGACTGCCCGCCCGGCGTGTCCGGCGAGGTCATCGTCCGCGGCCCGAACATCATGCCGGGCTACTGGAACCGCCCCGCCGAGAGCGCCGAGACGCTCCGCGGCGGCTGGCTGCGCACCGGGGACGCCGGTCACTTCGACGCCGACGGGTATCTGTTCGTTGCTGGGCGGATCAAGGAGATGATCATCACGGGCGGGGAGAATGTTTACCCCGCGGAGGTCGTGAACGCTCTGGCGGAGCATCCGTCCGTCGCGGACGCGGCGGTGATCGGGATGCCCGATGAGAAGTGGGGGCAGCGGCCGGTTGCTTTTGTGGTGGCGTGGCCGGGGAAGCCGGTGGATGCGGCTTCGTTGGGGGGGTATCTGGAGGGCCGGTTGGCTCGGTACAAGCATCCTCGGGAGTATCATTTTGTCCCGGTGCTTCCGCGGAATGCGACTGGGAAGGTGGTTCGGGGGAAGTTGGTGGAGATGTTGGAGGGGAAGTGATCTTGGGGTTGCGGGCCGCTGAACGCGTGATTCGGCGGGGCTTCGCTTGGGTCTTTCCGAGTGCTTCGGGTCTGCCCCGGGGGGGCAGTGGCCCACCCCCCCGGTCCCCCCCGTTTATGCGGGGCGAAACCTACGGTTCTCGCCCCACACCCCACTTCCCCTGGGGGCTTTGCCCCCATGCCCCCAACGAGACACAAGAAGTCCGAGTCGCTTGGGGCTCGCGGGGATGAATCTCGACACTCTCTTGGCTTTGGAGGAAGTGGTCTGTTTTCGGGCGGATGCTTTGGATGTGGGGTTGCGGTTGGATGCGGTTTTGCACAAGCGGGTTTCGGCTTGGGCGGCTCGGGGTCGGGTGACGAGGTGGGTTCGGGAGGGGCGGGCCACCGTGGAGGGGCGGGTGGTGGTTCGGGCGGCTCGGGCTTGTCGGCGGGGGGAGGAGATTCGGTTGGTGGCGCCGAAGAATGCGCAGGATTTGGGCGATGACTCGCTCGATCCGGAGAGTATTCCTTTGGTGTTTCGGGGGGCGGACTACCTGGTGGTGGACAAACCGGCTGGGGTTCCGGCGCATCCGGGGCGGGGCCAGGTTCGGCGGACTTTGGCCGTTGCTTTGGCTCAGCGGTTCGGCGGCGAGGCCGAGACCGGGGGGCCTTGGCTGTGTCATCGGCTCGACCGCGAGACTTCGGGGCTCGTGCTCGTCGCGCTCTCTCGGGCGGCGCTCACTCGATTCATGATGGACTTCGAGGCGCGGCGGATCCGGCGGTTCTACACGGCTCGGGTCGTGGGGGCGGTGCCTTGGCGCCTGGGTGGCGCGGGCGGCTGGGACGACGCCGCCGCCACGCAGGTTCTGGATGCACCGCTTCGCGTGCAGACCGAGGCGCCCTACCGCGTGCTCGTCGACCCCGCGGGGCTGGCGTGTGTCACCCGCGTGCAGGTCGCCGGTGTCGGCCCAGAGACCAGCGACCTCTGGGTCGAGCCGATCACGGGCCGCCAGCACCAGATCCGCGTGCACCTGGCCCACGCCGGCTTTCCGCTGGTGGGCGACCCGTTCTATGGCACCGGGCCGGTCGAGCGCATGCACCTGCACGCTCACGGCCTGCTGCTCGTCGATGGCACCCGCATCGACGCGCCGCGGTGGGCGACCCTTGCCGAACCTGCGGGCGGCGGCGCAGACTGACCGCGGATTCTTCGGAGAGTTTTCGATGCGATTCCGGATCTCGTTCGCGGCCTGGGTGTTCTCGGCGCTCTCGCTAGGCGCTTGTGACCCGGAGGTCGGCCCGGCCGTCGTCGCGGACGCCTCGTCGTCCCGGGGCGACGCCCGCATGGACTCCGCGTCTCCAGACGCGCGCCTGGTCGACGCCCTGACGGGGCCCAGCGCCGACGCCGCGGTGTTGGGTCCGCTCCCCGATTCCACCGTGGTCCTCGCACCGGACGCCGCCGTGGTCCCCGTACCCGACGCAGCGGTCGTCCAGATTCCCGACGCCGCGGTCCCACCGACGCACGACGCCGCCGTCGTCCCCATCGCCGACGCCGCCGTGCCACCGCCGCCCGACGCCGCCATCCCGCCGCTCCCCGACGCCGGCGTCGTCCCAATCGCCGACGCCGCCATCCCGCCGGTCCCCGACGCCGCCATCCCGCCGGTCCCCGACGCCGCCGTCGTCCCAATTCCCGACGCCGCCATCCCACCGCCGCCCGACCTCGGCCCGCCGCCCGAGCCCCTCCCCGTCTGTCGGCAGACCATCTTTGGGTTCGAGGTCTGTTTCCCCGCGTGCGCCGGGCTCGGCGCGCCGTGCGCGGATGACAAGATGTGCGTCGCCGTCGGGGCGTCGTTCGCCTGCGTGAGCGACTGTCGCGTGCTCGGCTGTCCGCTCCCTGGCCTGACCTGCAATGCCGAGACAGGGTACTGCGACCCGCCGGCCGTCCTCCCCGACCTCGGCCGCCCCTGCACCTCGACGGACGACTGCGCGAGCTGCTGCCGATGGCACACCGAGCAGTTCCAGCCCGCAGACGAGGGCGACGCGTTCTACTGGACCTGCGAGCCCGTGCCGCCCGGCGCCCCTGGGGGTGGCACCTGCTCGCCACCCGATGCGTGCCGGACCTGCACCGGGTCCGGCGGCTTCTGGGTGTACGACCAGGGCGGATACAACAACTGCGACGGCATCACGCTCGTCCAGCAGGCCCCCATCTGCGGCCCGAACGCGGAGATCTTCGGCTGCAGCTACGTGCCCGACATCCCCCTCGACGCCGGATACTGCGTCCCGGACATGGACGCCGAGGACTGTTGGGATGGCTGCCCCGCCGGCTGGCTGTGCGTGGACGATCGCCAGCTCTGCGTGGAAGACATGCCCTGATCGCGCGAGCCGTTCAGATTGACCGACCCGTTCATTCATTCTGACGAGCATTGCGCCCCATGACATGGCGGCGCGCCGCGCCCCCGCACACGGCACGGTCCATGCACTCATCCGGCGCATGAGACGGCACTCCCGCCGTCTTCGAGAAGGAGAGCCAGATGAATCAGGATCAACTGCAGGGCAAGTGGGAACAGGCCAAGGGACGTGCGAAGAAGGCCTGGGCCGAGCTGACGGATGACGACTTCAAGAAGGCCGAGGGCTCCGTCGAGAAGCTCGCCGGTCTGATTCAGGAGAAGTTCGGCGACACCAAGGCCGCCATCCAGGAGAAGCTGGACAAGGTCCACATGTAGCCTGCCCGAGCGCGTCCACGCGGAGTTTGCGTGCGCCGGCCTGCGACGCGTCCGACGATTCGGACCATGCACTCTGACGACACGGTTCTCCTCATCCGCGAGACGCCTCGGGGTCGGCAGAAGCTCGGCCACTTCTGGCGACGCCGCGCTACAGATCCAGATCTTCGAGCGTCCGGATCTTCCCGATGCCCGGAGCATGCGCCGCCAGCAGGCGCAGGTCACCCGGATCGCTGGTGAGCACGTCGTCGTGTCGGTCCGCAGCCCCGCGAACCACGACCGCGTCCACGACATCGGCCGTCTTGGCAGCACCGCAAAGTTCCCCGGTTCGGCGCGATGTGGACGGGTCCATCGGCACTTCACGGCAGCCCGCGAGCACCATCGCCAGACGTGCGTCGCGCGCGCTGCGCCAAGCCTGGGCAACGACCGGTGACGGTACCGTGGCGACGACGCCCCGCGAGGTCTGCCACTTCCACCAGACCCAGAACCGTCGGTCGTTCCGCTCGGCCGCGATGAGCGCCCCCGTGTCGAGCGTCACCCCCGCCATGCGCGCTCCACGGCTGCGAGCTCGGACTCGGTGATCTCTCCGTGTTCATGTTCCCAAGCGGCGATCGCCTTGCCGGCGTTCCTCAGGAGGAGCTGCGACTCGGCCGCGCGAGCGAGCCAGGCGGAGAGACTGGCGCCGTCGGCGGCCGCGGCATCGCGGATGCGCACGGCAAGTTCTTCCGGGAGGGACACGGAGAGTCGTTCCATATCGACATCATACACTCGTAATACGTCCGCTGCAAACGGGTGACCACGTTGAACTCCGTCCGCGGCGCCCACAGCCGGAGCTCCGACTCCATGTATTCGCTGGGGCAGCCGAGGGTCCGGGGTGCGGCGCCACGGCTCTCGCAGGTCATTCGCTTGCCCTTCGGACACTCCTTCGACGCCTCGAGTTTGCGCCGCTCGCCCTCGAGTTCGATGCAGTCGTCGGCGGGATCGACGACGGGGAAGAGCGGGCCGAGCTCATCGAACGCCACCGCCTCGAACGCATCCGCACGCGGCGGGAGCCGGTGAAGTTGGGTGACGATCGCGTCGAACGTCGACGATACCTCTGGGGCGTCGACCTCGCCGAGATCCGCGAGCATCCGGTCGATCGCGGCGTCGACGGCGGCCGTCTTTCCTCGTCCCGTGGCGCGGGCGAGGCGCTCGATCTTCGCGACCACTGCGGGATTTGCGATCCGAACCAACATGCCAGCCTCCGTGGTTGTCGATCACGTGGATTACACATCAAGGGCCCGGAATTCAGGATGGGCGACCTCTGGGCGCTGACCCCGCAAGACGCACAAACGCACGTCGGTGTGACGACGACGCAACCCGGCATCGCCATTGAGCACCGGCCCTCTCCCGGAGAAGCTGGCCAAGTTCCAAACGCCGGCCGGCCGCACGCATCGGCACGCCTCACCACAGGTGGAGTGAAATGTCCGGTGCGTCGGGATGCTCGCCGTGCGTGTAGGCCGGGAACTCATGGACGGCGACCATCCCACGTAGGCCCCGCCAAGCGAAGAACCAGCACTGCCCGCCCTGCAGCCCGACGACCTCGCCGCCCAGCTCGACTCTCCCCTCCGCGGCTCGGGGGCTCGACGCATCGAGAAGGCCCTCTCTGGACAGCCGCATCGTGGCCATGAGGTCGGCCAATGCACCCGCGCGCGTCCGGGCCGCCGTGGTCGGCAGGCCTTTCGCGAAGGACTCCAGCCCGGTTCGGGTGCCGACGGTGCAGACCGCCCCCTGCCTGTACGTCGCGATCTCGGCACGGAGGTGAAATTCGATGTCGTCACGTCCGTCGGCGCGCACGGCGACCGCGAACGGCACATCGCCCACGTCGGTCGTCCAGAGGTACAGGTGGCGCGGTGCGTTGGCCCATCCCATGCCCGCCGGCCAGCCCACGGAGCCCGTCATGTCGCTCTCCGAAGCCAACGAGACGCGCGCGCTCCCCGGCCCCGGTCCCGCCGGAGCCAAGACCCAGTCATAGGACGACGGGCTGTGTTTCCCGCTCTCTCGGCGGATCCGCGCGACCTCCCCGCCGACTGCACGCAGGCCGCGTGTGTTCCCCAATGGGTCGCATGGTACGGGCGAACCCCACCCGACCAGCGCCTCCGCCCCGGGCCGCGCGGGTGGTGCACTCGGAATCGACGCGGGCGTCGCCCATCCGACTGAAACCGAACCTGCGATGAAGGCGACCGTGGCGCTGTGGATGAGGGGCTTCATACGAACTCCACCCGATCTGTTTCGTTGGGCGGGCAGCCGGAGGACTTCCCGAACCACAGCATGTCCTCGGATCAAACGCCACGAAAGCCGACCTTCGATCCGCCACGCCGGCGTTCGACTTGACGACGCTCGACCCGGGCGGTGTATCGTGCGGACTCACGGGGTGACGACCGCCCCGTCCGCACGAGGTCCTGAGATGTCCCCGCTCGTTCGACCGCCTGAACACCGTCTGGCTTCCTGGCCGGCGCCCGCCGGCGCGGACGCCTGCGCACGGGAGTCCGCGCCCGGCCGGCGACTCGCGGTCGGTCAGTTCTTCGCGGACCTGTGGGGCACATGGACGGCCGGCGAGTCGAGGACTCGACGGTCTCGACGCCGCCGTGCGTGCAGTGGCCGAGCGGCCCTCCTCGCGAGCGTCGTTTTCACGGCGCAGGGCTGCATCGAGTCGGCGCAGTCGGCGGCGGAGTGCGAGCCTGCAGCCGCGACCGCCGACGCGACCCGGGACGCTGGGGTCGCCGATGGTGGATACAATGCCGATGTCCTCGAGGTGCTTCCCGCGTGGGTGTATCTCCACGGCCTCCGGCCCTTGGACTTTTTGGACTCTGACCCGTTCGCGGGCCAGGATCTGTGTAGTTTGACGTTCGCGTGCCCTGCCGGTTCGGCCGGCTTTGCGGTGGAGGCAGTCGTCGAACCTGGGTGGGGCATCAGCTCGGACGCATCGGCCCAACTCGGCTTTCCATTTCCGGACGATCCGG
>CAINDO010000190.1 GCA_903847385.1 uncultured Myxococcales bacterium | reverse complement strand
CCGGATCGTCCGGAAATGGAAAGCCGAGTTGGGCCGATGCGTCCGAGCTGATGCCCCACCCAGGTTCGACGACTGCCTCCACCGCAAAGCCGGCCGAACCGGCAGGGCACGCGAACGTCAAACTACACAGATCCTGGCCCGGGAAGGGATCAGACTCCAAGAAGTCCAAGGGTCGGAGGTCGTGGAGACACACCCACGTTGGGAACTCCTTTGGGACGTCGGCGTCGCGAATCACGTCAGCGTCGCCATGGAGGTTGGGACGACCGGTATCGCTCGATGGGCTCGAGTCTATCAAGTCGCGCCCGTCTGATGTCGTGGAGGAAGCGATGCAACCGTTTGTCGTCAGGACAATAGAGCAAGCGCGTGCAACGCGGAAGAGCGCCAACGCCGATGAGAAGCCAAGTGGCGCGACCGGACGGCTACACACGAAAGAACCTCTCGCGCCGAAAAAGATCGACACGCTGAATCGCGATTGCTGCATCTAGACTTGGATACAACCAAACGGCTGTAGCACGAAATTCCGGGGGTGTAGGCAACATAAGAAGCCTTGTACGACAACGCGCCCATGTACGGCAACGGGTTGCCGGGCCGGGCGCCGGACTCTGGCGCAGACCTCCCCCTACCCCGGAGCCGAGCCCGGGTTCGCATTGAGCGGATTGTCCCTCCCGAGCGGCGCGGCGCGCTCAGGCTGAAGTCGCCTCCACCGGACAAGGCGGTGGCCGGGCCTCGGCCGTGGGCGACTGCGCACTCACGCCCTGCAGATAGCGGCGTACGGAGAAACCGTCGTGCACGGTGCAGAGCAACCGCAGCCGGCCGCCGCACTTCGGGCACGCGAGCACGTCGATCGCGAAGACCCGCCGCAGGAGCTCATGCCAAAGCAGGTACCGGCCGGTTCGGGCTTTCGGCGGCGCGGGCGCGACCGGTGCCCGGACTGACGGGCCGCCGTCGACACCGCGCGGATGGGCTGACGGCACGATCTCCGCCCTGCCCCGCGCATTGGGCGCGAGCACGCCGTGATAGCGCACGAGGTTCTTTCCCGGGCGCGGAACGAGAGCGGCGAGGCGGGCGACGAACTGCTCAGGCGTGAACAGCAGGGCCACCGTACCGTCTCGCCAAGGGGTCTTGAGTGCCAACGCGACTCGGCCGTCTTCCCGGTGGCTCAGGCGGTCGTCGGAAACGGGCGGGCGAAGCAGATATCTACACAGGCGCTCGCGGCCCTCGCAGTCGAGCGCGGTCAGCGCAACCCCAGCATGCAGGTTGAACCCCGCGACCGAGCCGAGCCACGCGGGGTCCGTGGCGGGGCGGGCCCGGCCCGGGTCGACGACCCGCCCCCGTGGAAACGCGACGGACTCGGCCAACAACTCGGTGAGCGCCGGCTCGTCGGCGGCGGCGTCATCGAGCAGGGTCTCGTCCAGCAGGCCCCGTCGCCGCAGCACCCGGATCACCTTGCGTGCGACCTTCACCGTGAGCGCGTGTAGCTCGGCAGTGGTCGGTGGGGGCAATGGGCGAAATCCGGGGCGGCCGTCGGATTCGTCTACGTACACGCCATCGAGCACGATGGAGTGCAGATGCACGTTGAGTTCGCAGGCCGAGCCGTATCGCTGCACCACCGTCACGGCGCCGCAGCGGCCACCATCGGCCGCGAGGCCCGCATGTCGAGCGCGGAGCCGCTGGAACGCGAAGACCGCCCGAATGAACGCGCCGATCGTCAGGGACAGAGCGTCGGGCCGGAACGCGCAGAGCATCCGCACGGTCGG
>CAINDO010000189.1 GCA_903847385.1 uncultured Myxococcales bacterium | reverse complement strand
GCCCCGGACGCGGCCGGCCGGGACGCTGCCCCGGACGCCGCTGCACCGGCGGACGCTGCACCGCCCGACGACGCCGCCCCGCCGGACGCCGCGCCACCGGACGGCCCCGCGCCGGACGCCGCCACCGCGACCGACGACACGCCGCTCGTCATCTCCGAGGTCGTCGGCGACAACACCGATGGCCTGCGCGACGCCGCCGGCGAGACGCCGGACTGGATCGAGCTCTACAACCCCGGCCCGACCGAGGTGTCGCTCGCCGGATGGACCCTTTCGGACAGCGACGACACGCTGACGTTCGGAGATGTCTTCGCGCCGGCCGGGGGCTTCGTGCTCGTGTTCGCCTCCGGGGGCGGCGCCGCGGCGCCCGGCGAGCTCCACGCGCCGTTCCGCGTGAGCGCCGAGGGCGAGACGCTCTGGCTCCGACGCCCGGATACGAGCCTGGCCGACCTCGCGCAGGTGCCGGCCCTGGGCCCCGACGTGAGCTGGGGCCGCGCCCAGCCCGTGCGACGCCAGTCACTCCTCGGACCCGGCGCAGCCGTGCGATGGCAGGCCGCGCCCCCCGCGGGCTTCGAGGCCGCGGACTTCGACGACGCGGCCTTCGCCGAGGCCCGCCTGCCCTTGGGCCACGACGACACGGCCGTGGCCGGCGGCGACGCGGTGAACGCCGCCCTCGACCGCCCGGCGCGACAGTCCTCGGACGCCTACGACCGCACCGGCGCCCAGGCCGTCGACGGTGATCCGCTGACCTTCTCGCACACCGCCGACGCGGACTTCGCGCCCTTCGTCGAGGTCGCCCTCGACGGTCCCCACACGGTGACCTCGCTCGCGCTCTTCAACCGCGCGGACTGCTGCGGCGAGCGCCTTTACAACATCGAGGTCGCGCTGTTCGACGCGCCGGGCGACGACGCCGTCCCGGCCTGGCGATCCGAAGTGCTCAATCCCGCCCCGCCCGGCGCCGCACCGGGCGATCCGGGCCTGCGCCTCGACCTCGTGGTCGACCCGCCGGTCGTGGCCGACCGCGTGCGGGTGTCGAAGAACGCGACGTCTGCGAACGAGTGGCTGAGCCTCGCGGAGCTCGTGGTCACCGGCCGACCGGCCGCGCCCTATGGCGGGTTGATCGAGAGCGTCGCCCCCGGCGCGCCCCTCGGCGTCCGGGCGGGCTTCGGCGTCGACGAGCGACCCACCCGCCTGCTCGGCACGGTGCGCTATGACGACCGCGTCGCCCTCGCGCTGAACGGCGCGCCGGTGGCCACCTTCGGCGCGCCGGAGGTCGCCCACGACGCCCGCATCGTCGAGGCCTTCGCGCTCGACTCCGGCGCCCTGCGCCTCGGGCCGAACGTGCTCGCCGCCACGGTCGACAGCGTCGACGCCGACGATCTGTTGCTGGACGTGACGCTCGACGCGGAGTTCATCGGTCTCGGCGGGCCGGCGTACTTCCGGACGCCGACCCCGGGCGCGCCGAATGGCGATGGATTTCAGGGACTTCTAACGCCGCCCACCTGTTCGCCCCAGGGGGGCCTGTACACCGGCGAGGTGTCCGTGACGCTCCGGGGCGACACACCGGGCGCGACCCTGGTCTACACCACCGACGGCACGCCGCCGACGCTCGACCACGGCGTTCAGGTCGTGTCCGCGGACGCGCCGCCCGAGGTCGTGCTCACGCTCACGGACACGACGCTCCTGCGCGCCCGTGTGTTCGCGCCGGGGTTCGCCCCGAGCGCGGCCGCGACCCACAGCTACCTGCTGCTCGACCATGTGATTCGACAGCCCGCGCAGCCGCCCGGGCTGCCGGCGGACTGGAACCCGGGCGGCGCGCCCATCGCCCCGGACTATGCCATGGACGCCCGCGTCGTGGACGCCGATCCCGAGGCGATGCTCGCGGCGCTGCGCTCGCTCCCGACACTCTCCATCGTGATGGCGCCGGAGGATCTGTTCGGGCCGATGGGCCTCTATCTGCACCCGACGGAGCGCGGCGCCGCGTGGGAGCGCCCGGCCTCGGTCGAATGGCTGCTCCCTGACGGCACACGGGGGTTCGCCGAGGCCTGTGGGGTGCGGATTCACGGCTACGGGTGGCGGTCGAACGAGGTCACGCCCAAACACTCGCTGCGGCTGGAGTTCTCCCGCGACTACGGTCGGCCGAAGCTGGAGTACCCGCTCTTCCCGGACAGCCCGGTGTCGCGCTTCGACAGCATCGTGCTGCGGGCCGGGGGGAGCAAGACCTGGCTCGACTTCCGCGATCCGGCCCAGGGCCAGTATCTCCACGACGCCTTCGCGCGCGACACGGCGCGGGACATGGGCAAGGTGGACGGCCATGCGGCCTTCGCGCATCTGTATCTCAACGGCCTGTATTGGGGGCTGTACAACCTGGTGGAGCGCCCGGAGGCCGACTTCGGCGCGGAATACTTCGGCGGGGAGCCCGGCGAATACGATGCCATCAACCGCCGCACCGTCACCAACGAAGCCATCGATGGCAACCTCGAGGCCTACGACGCGCTGCTCGCGCGCGCCGACGCCGATGTGTCGACCGCCGAGGGCCTCGCCGCCGTGGAGGCCCTGCTCGATGTGGACGACCTGATCGATTACATGCTCATCCATCAGTACACGACCAACCGCGACGGGCCGTGCTGCTTCTCGCACAACAACATGCGCGGCCTGCGGCGCCGCACGGACGACGGCCGGTTCCGGTTCTTCGTCTGGGACATGGAGTACAGCCTGTGGTCCGCCGAGGATGACACCAACGTGGAGATCGACGTGCCCGGCGCGGTCTCCCATGTGTACGCCCGCCTGCGCCTCAACGCGGACTTCCGCGCCCGGTACGCCGCCCGCGCCGCGCTGCACCTGGGGCCCGGCGGCGCGCTCACCGCCGACGCCGCGGCCGCCCGGTACGAGGCCCGCGCCACGGAGATCTTCCAGGCGCTGCTCGCCGAGTCGGCCCGCTGGGGCGACCACGGCCGCCCCGAGCCCTACACACGCGACGTCGAGTGGCGCGCGGAGTACGACCGGCTGATGACGACCTACTTCCCGCGTCGGACGGCCGCCCTGATCGACCAGCTACGGGCGGCCGGCCTCTACTGACCCGCGCCGAGACTCAGCGGCTCGCCGGCGCCACCGGGTTCAGCTTCCAGATCTCCGAGGCGTACTCGCGCATGGTGCGGTCCGTGGAGAACTTGCCGCTGGTGGCGGTGTTCAGGATGCTCATGCGCGTCCAGGCCTCGGGATCCCGCCACGCGGCGGCGGCGCGGGCCTGCGCGTCCACGAAGGCGCGGAAGTCCGCGGCCACGAGCCAGGGGTCGCGCGGGCTGCGGATGGCATTCAAGATCGGCTCGAACAGACCGGGCTCGAAGCGGTTGAAGTGCCCCGACTCGAGCAGCTCCATGACCCGCCGCAGGGCGGGATCCGCGGCGATGAGCGCCTCGGGATCGTAGGTCGCGCGGGTGGCCTCGACCTCGCTGGCGGTGAGGCCGAAGAGGAAGAAGTTGTCGTCCCCGACCTCCTCGCGGATCTCGATGTTGGCGCCATCCAGCGTGCCGATGGTGACCGCGCCGTTCATCATGAACTTCATGTTGCCGGTGCCCGAGGCCTCTTTGCCGGCGGTGGAGATCTGTTCGGACAGATCCGTGGCCGGCGCGATGATCTCCATGGCCGACACACGATAGTTGGGCAGGAAGGCGACCTTCAGGCGCGCGCCCACCTGCCGGTCGCCGTTCACCATCTCGGCGACCTTGCAGATCAGCGTGATGATGCGCTTGGCCATGTAATAGCCCGGCGCGGCCTTGCCGCCGATGAGCACGCAGCGGGGCGTCCAGTCGGCGTCGTCGCCGTCTTTCAGGCGGGCGTACAGATGCACCACGTGCAGGATGTTCAGGAGCTGGCGTTTGTATTCGTGGATGCGCTTCACCTGGACGTCGAAAAGGGCGTCCGGGTCGAAGTCGACCTGGCAGTCCTGCCGGACCAGCGCGGCGAGGCGCACCTTGTTCTCGCGCCGCACGGCCCGCCACCGGGCGCGGAAGGTCGCGTCCTCGGCGTGGGGCGCGAGCGCACGCAGGGCGTCCAGGTTCGTGACGAACCCGGGGCCGATGGTGTCGGTGATGAGCCGGGACAGACCCGGGTTGGCGGCGGCCAGCCATCGCCGCTGCGTGACGCCGTTCGTCTTGTTGTTGAACTTCTCGGGCCACAGCTCGTTGAAGTCCGAGAACAGACCCTGCTTCAACAGATCGGAGTGCAGGGCGGCGACGCCGTTGACCGAGAAACACCCCACCAGCGCCACGTAGGCCATGCGGACCTGCGGCTCGGGGCCCTCCTCGATGAGCGACATGCGGGTCAGGCGCGCCGAGTCCATGGGCCAGCGCTGCGCGACCTCGGTGAGGAACCGGGCGTTGATCTCGAAGATGATCTCCAGGAGCCGGGGCAGGAGCTGGCCGAACAGACGCACGGGCCACTTCTCCAGCGCCTCGGGCAGGAGCGTGTGGTTGGTGTAGGCGGTCGTGTGGCGGGTGATGTCCCAGGCCTCGTCCCAGCTCAGGCCGTGCTCGTCCATCAGGATGCGCATGAGCTCGGGGACCGCGCAGCTCGGGTGGGTGTCGTTGAGCTGGAAACAGTTCTTCTCGGCGAAACGCCGGAAGTCCTTGCCGTGGAGCTGGACCCAGTGGGCGACGACGTCCTGCAGGCTGGCGGAGGCCAGGAAGTACTGCTGGCGCAGCCGCAGCTCCTTGCCGTTCTCGCTGGCGTCGTTGGGGTAGAGCACCATGGTGATGTTCTCGGCGGCGTTCTTCGTGGCGACGGACTCGGTGTACGAGCCGGCGTTGAACTCGCCGAGGTTGAACTCGTCCGTGGCCATGGCGCGCCACAGCCGCAGCGCGTTCACGGTGCCGTTGCGGTAGCCGGGCACGGGGACGTCGCAGGGCACGGCGAGGACGTCCTCGGTGTCGACCCAGCGGGCCTCGAGGCGGCCGTGCGTGTCCTTGTGGAACTCCGTGCGGCCGCGGAAGCGCACGCGGCGGGTGTCGCCGGCGCGCTCGATCTCCCAGGGGTTGCCGCCGCGCAGCCAGTGGTCCGGCGCCTCGACCTGGCGGCACTGTTCGATGTGCTGGCGGAACATGCCGTACTCGTAGCGGATGCCGTAGCCGGTGACCGGGAGCTGCAGCGTGGCGCAGCTGTCCAGGAAACACGCGGCCAGGCGACCGAGGCCGCCGTTGCCCAGGCCGGCGTCCGGCTCGGAGTCGATGAGCTCCTCGAGCTGCACGCCCAGGCGGCGCAGGGCCGGGTCGGCGCTCTCGCTGAAGCCCAGGTTGAGCAGCACGTTGTTCAGCGTGCGCCCCATCAGGAACTCGAGCGACAGGTAGTAGGCCTGGCGGGCGTCGGACGCCTCGATGCCGGCGCGCGTGCGATTCCAGCGCTCCATCAGGCGGTCGCGCAGGGCCAGCGAGAGCGCGCGGTACAGGTCGAAGGTGTCGGGGCTGTGGTCGCCCCGCCCGAGGAAGTGGCTGTAGTAGCGGCGGGCGTCGAGCGCCAGGGCGTCCGCGTCCATGCCCAGGGGGGGCACGGCGTGGAACTCGGGGGTCGGCAGGTGCTTCTCGGTCATGGAATCCACCGGAGGGCCGTGAGTCGGCGGGCGGTCAGTCGCCCGCGAGGCGCGAACATACCTCAGGTGCGCGCCCGCGTGGGGTGCGGCGTGCGACGCCTCAGACGCCTCGCTTCAGCCGCCACACCAGCGCCAACGCCGCCACGCGCAGGATCACCGTGCCGGCGTAGGCCCATTGGAACGGGGTCTTCTGCGTCTTGTGGCGGAACACGAACATGCCGCCCAGCAGGCCAGCGTCTGCGCAGAGCAGGGCCGGAGCGAGCAGCGCCACCTCGGGCACGCGGCGGTCGCCGGCCTCGGCCCGGAGCTTGTCCCAGCCCATCTGTGCGAACGAGAGCAGGTTGACCGCCAGGAGGCCGGCGACGATCAGGCGCCGTGAGGGCGGCCAGGCCCCGGGCAGCAGGCGCGCGCCCAGGAGCCCGAGCGCGACGGCGAGCAGGCAGTACAGCCCCAGATGAAACGCCAGCGGCGCGGCTCTCTCCATGGCGCCCGCGGAGTGTCACGCGCCTCGGGGGACGTCAAGCATCGTCGCGCCGCAGCAGGCGGTCGAGGGTGCTCTCGAGCTCCGCCGTGCCCGGCGGCTTGGCGATGAACCCCGTGTTCCGGGCCGCGAGGACCTCGGCGGGCACGTGGTCGCGCGGGTCGCCGCCCATCAGGACGACCGGCAGCTCCGCGCGGATCTGCCGGAGGCCCCGGAGCGTCTCGACGCCGCCCATCCCGGGCATCCGCAGGTCCAGGAGCACGAGGCCGATGTCCCCGGCGTCGGGCTCGCGCAGGCGCTGCAGAGCCTCGGGGCCGCTGCGCGCGAGCACGGACTCGATGCCGAACGCCCGGCTCAGCATGCGTTGCATCGCGCGGGCCACGCCGGGTTCGTCGTCCACCACGAGGGCGCGGCCGAGCCGCTCCGCGCGCAAGGCGAGCGTTCGCGCGGGGGCGATCGGGGCGGCCCGGTGCGGGGCCGGCGCCTTCGGGTCGACGGCGGGCAGGTAGAGCGTGACCAGGGCCCCGCCGACGAGCTCCCGCGCGACGGTCGCGAACCCGCCGTGGTCCCGGGCCACGCCGAAGACCATGGCCAGCCCGAGCCCCGTGCCTTTGCCCGGCGGTTTCGTGGTGAAGAAGGGCTCGAACGCGTTCTGCAGGGCCTCGGGCGAGAAGCCCGGGCCCGTGTCCGCGACGGCGAGCTGCAGATACCGGCCGGGGCGCAGGCCCGGATAGTCCAGCAGCTCGGCCTCGCTCAGCTCCACGGCGCTGGCGCGCAGCGTGAGGCGGCCGCCGCGGTCCCCCATGGCGTCCAGCGAGTTCATGCCCAGGTTCAGCATCGCCTGCACGATGGCGCTCGGATCGGCGCGCACACTGGGCACGCCGAGCGCGACCTCGAGCCGGACCTCGACCAGCCCCCGGGACAGGCGCCGCAGCAGGGCGCCCGCCTCCTCGACGAGCTCGCCGGGGCCCGTCGTCTCGATGCGCGCCGGCGCCACCCGGGCGAACCCGAGCAGGCGGTTCGTCAGGTCGCGACCCCGGTGCGCGGCGCCGGCGATCTCCTCGAAGTACTCGCGCTGCGTCTCGGCGGGCCACTCCTGCACGCCGGCCTCGGCGGTGGTCAGCACCACGGTCAGCACGTTCTTGAGCTCGTGCGCCACCGCGCCGGCCATCCGGCCGAGGGCGTCGAGCCGCTGCAGGCGGTCCACCTGCCCGGCGAGGCGCTGGCGCTCCGCGTCGGCGCGCCGCCGCTCGGTGATGTCCCGCACCACCAGCAGCAGCTCCCAGCCTTGTGGCCCCTCGCAGACCGAAGCGGTGACCTCGACGGGGATCGCCCAGCCGGCGTGGCTCTGCAGGCGCACCTCGACCTCGGAGACGCCGCTCCCCTGCCAGGCGTCGTCCAGCAGTTGGCGCACGGCCAGGGCCTCGCCGTCGGCGGCGAGCCGCAGGAACGAGTGCCGCCGGAGCGTGTCCTTCGGCCCGAAGAGCGCCGCCGCGGCGGTGTTCACGTCCCGCACCACGGCGTCGCGACCGACGATCAGATAGGGCACGGGCGCGTGGTCGAAGAGGTCCGCCCATCGACGCGAGGACACCTCGAGCGCGACCTGCGTGGCGCGCAGCTCCTCGTTCTGCACCTCGAGCTCGGCCTGATGGACCGAGAGCTCGTGCAGGATCGACTCGCGGTCGCCCACGGGCCGCGGGGGCAGCGCCGCCTCGACGCGGGCGCGGAGCTGCGCGAGGGACTGATCCTCGCTCGTCTCGGTGGAGTCGGCCGCGCCGGGCAGGGGCTGGGTCTTCGGTCGGGTGGTCATGGGAGCGCCCCGCCGTCCTGCCGCTCGGCCTTGCGCCGCCGCGTGACGTCGATGTGGCTGACGACCAGGCCGTCGAAGGGCTCGGCGAGCGCCACGGCGACGAGCTCGAACCAGCGCTCCTCGGTGGGCGAGTGGCAGGGGTACTCGATGGAGAACCGCGGGCGCTCGCCGCGCAGGACGCCGCGCAGACCCTCGACCACGGCCAGGGCGACCTCGCGCTCCGCCCCCATCGTGGCGGCCGTGATGCTCAGGTAGTCCGCCCCGAGTCCGACCGTCGGGTCGCCGTCGGCGCCGTTGTCCGTTGCGAAGCCGCGCCACGCGCGGTTCACCAGCGCGATGCGCCCGTGGGCGTCGAGCACGGCGACCTCGTGCGGGAGCGAGTCGATGATGACCTGCAGGCGCTCCTGTTCGCGCAGCGTCGCGGTGACGTCGATGAACGAGACGACCACGCCGCGCCCACGCTCGGCGTCGGCGATGTAGGGGTGGACGCGCACCATGTAGCGCCGACCGTCGGCCAGCGTGGCCATGCGCTCGTGGGGCTCGCTCGTCCGCAGCGTGCTGCGCAGGGCGTCGATGAGCCCCGGCGCCTGGAACTTGAAGGCGAAGTGCTCCAGCGACCGCCCGACGTCCTGCGGGATCATGTTGATCAGCGGCGCCAGGGCCGGCGTGAAGCGGCGGATGTGCAGGTCCTCGTCCAGGAACAGCGTGCCGATCTCGGTGCTGCGCAGCAGGTTGTCCAGGTCGCCGTTGAGCTCCGAGAGCTCCTGGACCTTGGCCTGGTACTCCTGGTTGACCGTGTAGAGCTCCTCGTTGACGGACTGGAGCTCCTCGTTCGTGCTCTGCAGCTCCTCGTTGGCCGACAGGAGCTCCTCGTTGGTGCTCTGGAGCTCCTCGTTCGAGGTCTCGAGCTCCTCGATGGTGGCCTGCAGGTTCTCCTTGGTGAACGCCAGCTCACCCTGGAGATCCCTCAGGCGCTGCTCGGTGGTGGCGTCGATGGGCAGGACGTCCGAAGTCTGCGCGCGCTCGGGGCGCTGGTCCTCGAACATGACCAGCACCTGGGCGCGGTCGCCGCGGGTCTGGACGGGCACCACGCGCAGGTCGATGGTGACCAGGCCGGCGGCGGTGGGCGCGGCCAGGCCCACGTAGCGGACCTCGCGGCACTGATGGTGCGCCTGATGGACCGCCGTCGAGACCGCGCCGGCCATGGGCTGCGAGAGCATGTCGACGATGTTCAGGCTGGCGCGCCCGACGGGCACGGAGAGGAACCGCTGGGCGTCCCCGAAGACGTGCTGGAGCTCGAGCTCGGCGCTCACGAGCACCGCCGCGGGCGCGTAGGCCCCCAGCAGGAACTTCGTCGCCTCCTGCGCGGCGTCGTCCGGGTGGGTCTGGACCTCGGCCGCCGCCGCGACGCTGCGGGCCCGCCGCCGCTCCAGGGGCGCGCCGACGTCCAGCGTCTCGCCGAGCACGGTCCGGGGCCCGCCCTGCCGCTGGAAGAGTTTCCACCGCGACTCCACGACGCGGAACTGGTCGGACGCGTCGCCGACTGTCTCGCTGGGGCCGATGAGCATGAAGCGCCCCTGCCGGAGCGCGTAGTGGAACAGCGAGAAGACCTTTCGCTGCAGCACCGGCTCCAGATAGATGAGCAGGTTGCGGCAGGTGATCAGGTCCATGCGGGTGAAGGGCGGGTCGCGCACCAGGTTGTGGGCGGCGAAGAGCACCATCGAGCGCAGCTCCCGACCGACCACGTAGCGCTCGCCCCGACGCACGAACCAGCGGTCGAGCCGCTCGGGCGACAGGTCCACCACGATGGACTCGGGGTACTGCCCGGCCGAGGCGAACTCCAGGGCGTCCCGGTCGATGTCCGTGGCGAAGATCTTCACGTTGACCCGGCGCCCCGTGGCCTCCATCGCCTCGAGGAAGAGGATGCCGAGCGAGTAGGCCTCCTCACCCGTGGAGCAGCCGGCGACCCACACCCGCACCTGCTCGTCCCAGCGGGCGTTCTCCAGGATGGCCGGCAGCACCTGGGTGCGCAGCAGCTCGAAGGCCTCCGGGTCCCGGAAGAAGCGGGTGACCCCGATGAGCAGGTCCTTGAAGAGCGTGGTGACCTCGCCGGGCACCTCGGAGAGCAGGCGGGCGTAGTCCACGAGCGTGTCGACGTCGCGCACGCCCATCCGCCGCTCGATGCGGCGCAGCACGCTGGCGGCCTTGTAGAAGGTGAAGTCGATGCCCGTCTGCCGGCGGAGGAAGTCGAGGATGCGCGGGTAGGCGTCGGCGACGAGGTCGTCCGAGGGGTCCAGGGGCCGCGCGAGCGCGTGCCGGTGGAGCTGACCGAGGTAGTCGGGCATCTCCTCGGGGCGCAGGATGGCGTCCACCAGGCCCGTGGAGATCGCCGCCCGGGGCATGCCGTCGAAGCGGGCCGAGGTCTCGTCCTGCACGAGCACCACGCCGCCCGAGGCCTTGATGTCGCGCACGCCGCGCATGCCGTCCGAGCCGGTGCCCGAGAGCACGATGGCGATCGCCGCCTCGGCCCGCGCGTCCGCCAGGGAGGTGAAGAAGATGTCCACGGGCAGCGGGACGGCGTGGCCCGGGGGGCGGTCGTCCAGCCGCAGGTGGTCGCCCTGGAGCGTCACGCTCTTCTTGGGGGGCAGCAGGTAGACGGTGTCCGGCTCGACGGACATGCCGGAATCGACGCGGCAGACGTGCATGCGCGTGTGCTTCTGCAGCAGCTCGACCATCAGGCTCTTGTGGTCGGGGGACAGGTGCTGCACCACGACGAACGCGAGGCCCGTGTTCACCGGCATGTGCGCGAAGAGGCGCTCGAGCGCTTCGAGGCCGCCGGCGGAGGCGCCGATGCCGACGACGGACAGCCGGGACGCGGGCGCGCCCTCGGCCGGCACGGACGGAGAAGTGAGTTCGCTCATCGGATCGCCGTCGCCCCGAGTGACCGGGCAAAGTCCTACATGAATACGAACAAAACTCGACCTTGGCAAGTGGGTGACACCCGAGTCCCGCCCCCCCAGGCGTGATGTAAATCACGCTGGCCCAGGGAATCGACCGAGGGCTTCGTTTGTCGGCGGCTCAATGGGCGTACCCCCAGGAGCGCAGGGCGTCCTGGAGGTCCTTGCCCAGCGCGCCCGTGTCCGTCGTCTCCGGGCCGCCGTCCGTCACGGGGGTGTGCCAGACCTGGAGCGCGCCGGCGGTGGCCGGGGGCGTCAGGGCGCGCGTGGCGCGGGCGACGTCCGGGCCGAGGCGCAAGGGGAACCCCTCGGCCAGGGGCAGCGCCAGGGGGCCCAAACGCACGCCGCCGGGGGCGCAGTCGGCCGTCAGACTCACCTCGGCGTCCGCGGATGCGCTGAAGGCCAATTCCGGCGTGTACTTTGCGTCCAGGGCGAAACGCAGGGGCGCAGCGTCGCCGATCCGCACCTCGCCCGTCACCGGCCGCGCGTCCGCGCCCAGCCGCAGGCGCCACAGGTTCTGCGGCGGCCCGCGGAGCGCCCGCCAGGTCGCGCGCAGGCGGGCGAGGTGCTCGGGCTGTTCGGCGGCGACGTCCCGCCGCTCGCCCTCGGGGCTCGACAGATCGAAGAGCGACTCCGGGGCCCAGCGCCAGGCGTGTTTGCCCACGGGCGAGACCAGGTCGGCGCCGGGCACGCGGCGCACGTACTTCCAGGGCGGCAGGCGCACGGCGTCGAAGTTGCGGCCCTCCATCAGGGCCGGCGTGTCCGCGGGGGCCTGCGGATATACCACGCGGCCCCGGAATCCGGGCTCCGGCGGCAGGCCGGCCAGCGCCAGGAGCGTCGGCGCCTGGTCCATGACCTCGACCTGCGCGGCGATGCGCGTGCCCGCGGCGGTGGGGCCGAAGGCGCTCGGCAGGCGGACGATCCAGGGCACGTGCCACTCTTCGTCATAGGGCGAGAGCCCGTGGCGGAAGAGGGTCGTCTCCTTGAAGTAGTAGTCGAAGGGGTCGAAGGGATCGCGCAGGTACACGGCCTGGGCCAGCTCGGGGCTCAACTGCTCGCCGTGGTCGCTGGTGACCATCACGAGGGTGTTCTCGCGCATCCCGTAGTGGTCCAGCAGCGCCAGCAGGCGGCCCACGTAGGCGTCCGCGTAGGCGACCTCGCCGAAGTACAGGTCCCAGTCGAGCGTGGACGCGCTCCGGAGGCCGCCCGTCTGCCACAGATACTCGCGGGGCGGCCGGTACTTGTAGTGGGGCGTCTCCGGGTTGAAGAACAGGAAGAACGGCGCGTCGCGCTGCGTCGCCAGGAAGCGCTCGAGGTCGTCGATGAGCTCCAGCGGGTGGTCCATCGACGTCGGGTTGTCCGTGAAGCGCTCGAAGCCCAGGTCCACGCCCGTGGGCAGCACGGGCGAGTCGAAGAGATTGCTCGCCGCGCCGTAGGTGAAGTAGCCGGCGTCGCGGAAGGCGTGCACCAGCGTGCGGTGCTGCAGGCCGCGCCACAGGCCCTTCTCCAGGGCGTCGTTGGCGTTGCGCCAGAACTTCAGGCCCAGGTCGTGCGGCCGCTGCGAGGTGAAGAACGACGCGTGGCTCGGCTTGGACCAGTTGCCGTTGGCATACGTCTGGTCCCAGGAGATGCCCTCGGCGGCGAGCCGATCCAGGTTCGGGCTGGCGCCGCGCGGGCTGCCCATGTAGCCGAGCGTGCGGGGGAGGAGCGTGTCGACGTTGACGAGGACGACGTTCGGGCGGCGGGGCGCGGGCGTGACCGGGGTGTACCAGAGGCGGGGGTGGGCCACGAGGACGGCGGCGCCGCTCGATTTGAACCGGACCGCGCGGGGGCCGTCCGGGCAGGCGTGGTCGGCGAGCGCGACGCGGTGGTCGGTGTAACGGCCCGGGGTGACGGCGAAGGTCTGTGTGACGCGCGGGCCGGCGTTGCACTCGACCTCGACGGTGAGACGCAGACCGACCGGGGCGACGGGCAAGGCGCCGAGTCCGAAACGAAGCTCGACGCCCACCGCAGCGGCGGCGCCGCCGGGGGGAAGCAGCGGCTCGCCGAACGCGTCCGCATCGGCGTCCCCGCCGGGGGCGAGGCCCTCGCGCGCCTCGGGCGGCAGCAGGTTCGAGACGTTCGTGCGCAGGTCCGCGGCGCACCGGCGGATCGTGACGTCGACCACGGGCACGACCCGACGCGCCTCGTAGGCCTCGTCCTCGGCGTCGGCGGACGCGCCGGCGTCGAAGCGCTCCCCGAGCCCGACATTGCGTTCGCCGCTGGGTGTGGCGCCACAGCGCCGCGCGTCGTCGGCCTCCGATTGCCAAGGCCACGCCGGGGCCGCGCCCCGATCGCCGACGATCAGCGTGTCCCGAAACAAGTCCACGCTCGCCGTGAACCGCCCGGGCACGGCGCCCGGCCCCGGCCCCTCGGGGATCGCCGCGAAGGGCGCCTCGACTCGGGCCCGCCGCGGCGGAAACATCAAGAGAAACGCGATGATCGCCGCGCCGACGAGGACGATCAGCGCCATGCCCGCGGGTTGCAGAAAACGCTTCACGACGCGCCCCCGGCCCCGCCGAGGCGCCCGATCTTCCCGACGATCGACCGGACCTCGGGGTGTTTCGTGGCGTACAGGAACACGCCGTAGGCCAGCGCGACGCCCAGGGCCACCCCGCCGCGCGCGGCCAGGGAGCTCAGCTCCGCGGGGTCCCAGAGGAGCGCGAGCACGACCATGCCCAGCAGCATCCCCACGTGGGGGTGCCACACGGCCGCCCAGCGCAGGTGGACCTTCTCCAGCTTCTGCAGCTCGACCACCTGCAGGAGCGCGACCAGCAGCGAGGCGATGGCCGTCGCCGCGGCGCTGCCGGTGAGGCCCCAGATCGGGATCATCCACCAGTTGAACAGCGTGTTCAGGCCGGCGACGAGCAGGCTGTTGAAGAGCGTCCACGTCGTGTGGCCCGTGTAGACGATGCAGTTGCCGGCCAGGCCGTAAGCGCAGCTCAGGAACGGCGGCACGAGCAGCCACAGCATGAAGGTCGTGTCGCCCATGTAGGTGTCGTGGACCACCTGCATCAGGTCCGACCGCAACACGGCCACCGCGAGCACCAGGGGCACGGCGATCGTGGTCGTCCAGCGCGAGACCTTGCCGAGCGTGTCCTCGAAGCCCTGGCGGTCGCCGGAGGCGTGGTGCCGCGCGGCCACGGGGGCCAGCGCGCCGGCGAAGATGAGCTTCACCTCGCGCAGGTTGGTGGTGATGAGCGCGCCGGCGCCGTAGAAGGCGAGCTGCGCGTTCGTGTACCCGAAGGCGCCGAGCAGCAGGACGTCCACGCGGGTGAGGAACTTGTTGGCCGTCATGTTCAACGCCTGCGGGATCGCAAAACGCAGCACGGTGCGTTCGGGCCGCAGGTGCACGGTCGCGTCCCAGATGCGGGCCAGGTCGAAGTGGCGCCGCAGGGCCCAGACGGCCAGCGCCGCCTGCAGGCAGTACGTGGCCACCTGAGCCAGCATCAGGCCCTGGAGGCCGGCGTTCAGGAAGTAGGCCATAAGGCTGAAGCCGAGCAGCGACAGCGGCTTCACCAGGCCGTTGATCAGCGCGTCGTACTCCATGTGCATGCGGGCCTTGGTGGCCCCGATGGCGATCTGCGCGAAGGCCATCGCCGGCAACGACCAGCACAGCAGCCGCAGCGCCGGGGCGATCTCCGGCCGCTCCGGGTACACGTGCGTCACGAGCAGGTCCGCGCCCAGATAAGTCACGATCACCAGGAACGCGCTCGCGCCCACGGCGAAGGCGAAGCAGTTGCCCAGCACGCGGTACAGGCGGTCCTCGGCCTCGGGGCCCGCCTCGTCCGCGTGGTGGCTGGCGTAGACCGTCACGGCGTCCTGGAAACCCGTGGCCACGAAGCTGTTGGCCACCTCGGCCAGCGACAGCACCACGAGCTGATACAGGCCCATGGTGTCCGGCCCGAAGAACCAGGTGATCACCAGGAAGAACAGCGGGTGGACCAGCTTGGCCACCAGGCCGAGCAGGTTGATCAGCGCGCCCCGGGCGAGCTGCTGGTCATAGGACTTCTGCGTCACGCGCGGGCCCCGGCCAGGCGCTCGAGCGCGTCCGCGTGGCGCGCGGCCGAGGCGCCCGGGTGGGCGAAGAGCTGCCCGACCCAGGCGCGGCGGCGCTC
>CAINDO010000188.1 GCA_903847385.1 uncultured Myxococcales bacterium | reverse complement strand
CGGACCCCGACGCCGCGCTCCCCGACCCCGACGCCGCGCCGCCGGCGCCCGATGTGGGCCCGCCCGAGCCCGTCTCCCCGTGCGCGCCCGGCGCCCCCGTGGACTTCGCCGCGACCGCGTCGCCGGACCCCGCGGGCTGGCGCCTCGACCTGGCGTTCGACGGCCGGGAGAGCGCGCTCGAGGGCACCTGCGGCGGCCCCGGCCCCGAACGGGTGGTCTTCTTCGAGGCCCCGGAGGACGGACGGTTCACGTTCACGACCGAGGCCCCCGAGGCCGGTGGTTTCGTCGACACGGTCCTCCACGTCCGCACGGCCTGCGAGGCTCCGGAGACCGAGCTTTCCTGCAACGACGAGGCGGGGCCCGGTCGTGGGCCGAGCCGCGTCGAGCTCGCCCTGCGCGCCGGCGAGGGCGCGTTCGTGGTCGTGGACACGTTCAACGTCGGCGCCCAGGGCGCGGCCCGCCTGCGTTTGCAAGCCGCCACGCTCACGGACGAGGGCGAGGCCTGTGACCCCCTGGGGCAGCCGCGGCGCTGCGCGGAGGGCCTGCGCTGCCTGGACCGGGGCGGCCCGGAGCCCGTCTGCGCCCGGGCGACGCCCCCGACGCTGACGGCCGCCGAGGTGCGCATCGACCCGACCTTCGCCGCCGTGGCGCTGACCGCGCAGGGCGACGACGCCGAGGACGACGTCACGGAGCTTCGCGTCGAGTTCTTCGACTACGCGGGCCACCCGGCGGCGCAGGCCACCCTCGCGGGCGCGGCCTCGGACGCCGGGCGCTTCGCGTTCGCCGGCCGCGTCGAGTGTCCGGCTCGGGTCCCCTGGTCGGCCGTGCTCGTCGCCGTCGACGCCGCCGGTCTGGAGAGCGCCCCGCTCCGCGTGGACGACCTGCCGCCGCTGCCCATCGCCGACCTGGGGGGCGCCTGTGATCCCGCGGGTCTCGGCCCGCTGTGTCCGCCGCGCGCCACCTGCGTCGACGCCGGCCCGGGGCCGGTCTGTCGCGGCTTCGACGGCCGCTGCCCCGGCCACCCCGCGCTGGACCAGCAAGCGCCCGACGCCCAGGGCCGCTACACGCTGGACGGCGACTCGCGGGGCATCGTCGGTCGCGGACGCCTCGAGTGCGTGACCGACGGCGCGGTGTGGAGCGCGCTGTTCACCGCGCCGGCCGCCGGGCGGTGGTCGTTCATGGTCGACGCGTCGGTCGGCGCATCCCCGCTGGGGGACGCCGCGGTCGACGTGACGGCCTCCTGCGACGCGTTCCCCGTCCTCGCCTGTGGTCGCGACGGGTCGATCCCCTGGGCGGCCGTGACCCGCCTCGACCTGGCCGCCGGCGAGACGGTGGCGGTGCACGTGGGCTCGGAGCGGACCCGGAGCGGGACCTTCCGGCTGTACGCCCAGCAAGACGGCCCGGCCCCCCCGCCCGCGGCGCCGGTCATCCTCTCCGCCACGGTCGAGTCCATGCCCGTCGCGGGCCTCGCCTCGCTGTCCGTCGAGTCCCAACTGGCCGAGTCGGCCAGCGGCGACCTGCTCGTCGATCTGCAGCGCGCGGGGCGCCTCCTGCTGCGCGGCCACCGCGTGAACCCGTACCGCAGCGCGAGCGCGCGCCAGCGGTTCACGGTCGCCCGCGTGGTGGACGAGACGACGCTCCCCTTCGCGACCGCGGCGGACACGGCGCGCTTGATGCAGCTCGACGAGCGCGGCGTCGGCGCGGGCTGGTTCACCACGCCGGTGACCCCGGTGGTGCCGCCCCGCCTGGCGGCCGGCGCGGTCTGCAGCGCGAGCCCGTTCGAGCTCGGCCTGTGTGAAGACGCCGCGCCCTGCGTGGACACCGACGCGGACGCCGCCACCGCGCCCCTCTGCGAGCCCGTCGCGGACGCCTGCCCGGCGGCCTGGGCCGCCGAGCCCGTGGACGTCGCGGGCGAGCCGCCCTACCGGGTCGAGTCCTCGGTCTTCGGCGCCCCGCGCCTGGCCACTTCGTTCTGCGGCCCCGCGGGCCGGCGGGCGCTCGACCTGCACAGCTTCACGGCGCCGAGCGCGGGGACGTGGCGCTTCGGGCTGCAGAGCGGTGCGGCCGAAGCCTTCTCGCTCGGCCTGCGGCGCTCTTGCACAGACCCCTACGCGCGCGCCGACCTGGCGTGCGTGACGGATCCGGGCGGGGACCCGCGCCCCAGCGAGACGAGCCTCGCGCTGGCCGCCGGCGAGACGGTGTATCTCGGCGTCACGGGCCCGTCCCAGGACCCGGCGAACTCGGGCTACGGCGTGACGATCTCACCCGCGGGGCCGTGACCGCGCGAATGCGCCCGCTCAGCGCGGCTTGACGCCCTCGACGATCAGGTCGTCGCGGACCTCGACGCCGGCGATGTCCGGGATGCGGCTGTCCAGGTAGGCCCGGCGGCTCACGTCCACGAGGCCGACGCGCTCGAAGGCCACGCAGAGCGAGACCTCGTCGAACATCCACTTGTGAAAGTGGCCGAAGAAGCCGACGCGCGGCTTCACGCAGATGTCGTCGAAGAACATGCGCGTCCAGCGGGCGTGATCGTCCGTCCACTCGCTGCGCGGCCGGGCGCGCATGGCCTCGTACTCACGCAGGTAGTTGCCCCAGAACGTGGCGTTGTCCGGCACGCGCATGCGCAGCACGCCGCCGGGCCGCAGCACGCGGACACACTCCCGCAGCAGCGCCGTGGCGTTGGCCTCGGTGAAGTGCTCGAGCATCTCGCCGCCGTAGATGGCGTCCACGCTGTCCGTTGCCCAGGGGAGCGTCTTCTCCAGGTTCACCGCCGCCAGGCCCGGTCGAAACTCCGTCTCGGAGAGCACGCGCGCCCGCACCAGGGCGCGGTCGAGCCGGGGCAGCGTCGTGGCCAGGCGCGCGCGGTAGGAGTGATCGACGTTGACCCAGCCCTCGGGCTGGACGGGGCCACAGCCCAGGTTCAGTTTCATCTCGAGACTCCGCGCGGTCTTCGCGCCCAGCAGTTCGGAGCGGGATGCTATCCTGCGCGCCCGTCTCGAACAACATCGGAGTCCCCGTGTCCACACCCCGCAAGAACAGCGCCCCGGCCGCCGCCCCGACCGGCCCCAAGATCGTGCTCGTGACCACCGTGCGCGCCTTCGCCACCACCCACCGCGCCGAGTTCCTCACGGACGACGTCGTGCGCGACCTCGCCGAGCGCGCTCTGTTCGTGCACGACGCGCGCTTCGAGAACACGCTGTTCAAGGCGCTGCCCGAGAAGGGTGAGGCCACCGAGGACGCCGAGTTCATCCTCGACGAGCTCGAGGACTTCGCCGCCGAGTACGGCGACGACCTCGAGGCGCTGCTCGGCCCCGGCCCCGCCGGCCGCGCGCTGGAGTGGGGCCTGCACGCCGAGGCGGACCACGCCGCCGTCGTCGCTCAGTTCCAGAAGGACGGCTTCGAAGTGAAGGACTTCCCGGCGGGGGCTTGAGCCCGCGCCGGCCTCAGACCGCCAGCACCAGCTTCCCCGTCGTGCGGCCCGTCTCCAGCGCCCGGTGCGCGTCGGCGACCTGGGCGAACGGGAAGACCTGCACCTTGGGCGGCCCCAGGCGGCCCTCGGCGATCCACGCCTGCATGCGACCCATGGCCTCGGTGAGGAAGTCCGTGCGGTCGAACAGATAGGACAGGTTGAACGCCAGCACGCTCTTGTTCTGGCCGGTCATGTCCAGGGGGTTGAAGCGCGGCGTGCGCAGGAACCCCCATACGAGCTTGGGCCAGCTCGGCCGGCCGGCGCCGCGCCGGAACATGCTGTGGAAGCCGTAGACCACCAGCTTGCCGCCGGGGGCGAGCAGGTCCCAGCTCATCGAGAGCGTCTCGTAGCCCGTCGCGTCGAGGACCACGTCGTAGCCGCCCGGGGCGTGGGCGCGCAGCCGCGCCGCGAGCCCGGGGCCGCCGATCTCCACCACCTCGGCGCCCGCCGCCCGTGCGGCCGGGATCTTGTCGGCGTGCCCCACGACGCCGATGACCCGCGCCCCGGCGAGTCGCCCGAGCGTGCAGAGCGCCTGCCCCACCCCGCCCGCCGCCGAGTGTACGAGCAGCGTGGCCCCCGGCCGGGGGTGGGCGAGCTCGAACAGCGCCCACCAGGCCGTCAGATGCACCGAGGGGAACGCCGCCGCCTCGGCCATCGTCCAGCCCGCGGGCACGGCGAAGACCTGCACGCGGGGCACGCAGACCCGCGTCGCGTAGCCGCCGAAGCGGGTCACCGCGACCACGGCGTCGCCCGGCGAGACGCCCTGCACGTCCGCGCCGACCGCGAGCACGCGCCCGGCGACCTCGAACCCCGGCGTGATGGGCCAGCCCACGTACAGCTTCGCGCTGGCGTAGAGCCCCATGCGCACGACGCAGTCGGCGAAGTTCACGCCGCAGGCCTCGACGGCGATCAGGACGTCCCCGGGGCCCGGCTGCGGGTCCGGCGCCGACTCGAGGCGCAGGCGGTCGTAGCCGCCGGCGCGATGCACCACGATGTGATTCATCGGCGAGTCCTTACGCCGTCGCGGTGCCGCCGCGCAACGGGCACTTGAACTTCGCGCGCCACGCCCGCAGCCTGGGGCCCACCGCCGATGTCGAGAGCCACGAACATGAACGCCGAGCCGCTCCCCCTCGATCTGGGCGCGCAGTCCGAGATCACCGTCGTGCAGCGCCCCGAGGTCGCCGAGCTCTTCGGCGTGGAGTCGCGCAACAAGTACGAGGTCCGCGGCGCGGACGGGCGGGTGCTGGCCTACGTGGCCGAGCAGGGCCGGAGCACGGCCGAGGCGCTCGCCCGCATGTTCCTGGGTCACTGGCGGACCTTCGAGCTGCAGGTCTTCGACACGGCGCGGCGGCCGGTGATGCGGGCCCGCCACCCGTTCCGCTGGTTCTTCCGGCGCCTGGAGCTCGAGACGCCCGAGGGCCGCCCGCTCGGGGTCATTCAGCAGCGGTGGGGTCTTTTGCGCCGCCGCTTCGACCTGCTCGACGCCCAGGGCCGCCTGTTCCTCACCATGGACGCCTCGCTCTTCGCGCCCTGGACGTTCCCCATCCTGCGGGCGGGCGCGGCGGTGGCCTGCATCGAGAAGCGCTGGGGCGGTGTGTTGAAGGAGGGCTTCACGGACGCCGACACGTTCCGAGTGACCTTCACCCCCGGCGTCTCCGCGGCGGAGCGCGGTGTGTTGCTGGCGACGGCCGTGTTCGTGGACCTGAAATACTTCGAGAAGCGCGCGGGGCGGGTGTGATCGGCCGCCGAGCCCTCACGGCGGCGCTCGCCCTGCTCGGCCCGGCGTGCGGGGCCGGCACCATCGACGCCGACCCGACGGCCGGAGATGTCGGCGCCCTCGACGCCGGCCGCACCGGGGACGCCTGGATGCGCGACGCCGGACCGCCGTCCGTGGACGCGAACACGTCCCCCGCCCGGGATGCCGCGGCCGAAGGGGACACCGGCGCGCCGCCCCCGGCCGACGCCGTCGTGACGCCGATTGCGGACACGGCGACGCAGTCACCGGACGTGGGGGACGCCGCCGCCCCAACGCCGACCGACCCCTGGGCCTGGGGGCCGTCCCTGGGCGCCCGCCGCCACGCGGACGGGGCGCTCGAGGTCCGCATCCGCAGCGCGAACGCCACCCGCGTCGAGGTCGCGCTGTTCGCCGCGCCGCTGGGGGAGAGCGAGCGTCTGCGCGTGCCGCTCGAGCGCGCCCCGGGCGGCGATGTGTTCACCGTGCGGGTCGACGCCGCCGCCCTGGCCGCCGCCGGCGTGCCCGCGCCGGTGTATTACGGCCTGCGCGTGTGGGGCCCGAACTGGCCCTACGTGCCCGAGTGGACGCCCGGCAGCGAGGCCGGTTTCATCGCGGAGACGGACCCCGACGGAAACCGCATGAACCCCAACAAGGTGGTCTTCGACCCCTACGCGCTGGAGTTGAGCCACGATCCGCGCGGGCCGGGACACACGGACTTCGGGCCCATGCGCGGCGACGCCGAGCACCGCACGCTCGACTCGGCGAGCGTCGCGCCCAAGGGGGTGATCCTCGACGTGCCCCCGCCACCGGCGGCGCGCGGCCCCGGGCGACCCATGCGTCCGATGCGGGATCAGGTCGTCTACGAGGTGCATCTGCGCGGCCTGACCGCCGCGGACACGACGCTGCCCGAGGCCGAGCGGGGCACGTACGCCGGGGCCCGGGCCCGCGCCGGGCACCTGGCCTCGCTGGGTGTCACGGCCGTGGAGTTCCTGCCGCTGCACGAGACCCCCAACGACCAGAACGAGCTCACGCCGGACGCGGCGGGCGACAACTACTGGGGCTACTCCACGCTCTCGTTCTTCGCGCCGGATCGCCGCTACGCCGCCGACCGCGCGCCCGGCGGCCCCACGCGCGAGCTGCAGGACCTGGTGCGCGCCTACCACGACGCCGGCCTCGAGGTGCTGGTGGACGTGGTCTACAATCACACCGCCGAGGGCACCGGCGGGTGGCTGTCGTTCCGGGGCGTGGACGACGCGATGTATTACGTGCACTCGGACGACGCGACGCGCTACCAGAACCACAACGGCGTGGGGCCGGACGTGGCGACGGCCCGCGCGCCCGTAGGCGACCTGGTGATCGACTCGCTGCGATACTGGCACGAGGTCATCGGGGTCGACGGCTTTCGCTTCGACCTGGCCGCCGTGCTCGGAAACACCTGCGAGCGCGGGTGTTATCGCTACGCCCGCGACGGTCTGTTGACGCGCATCGCCGAGGCGCTGGCCCGCCCGAACGACGGCGGCCCGGGCGCGCTGCTGATCGCCGAGCCCTGGGGCATCGGCGACGGGACGTATCAGGTCGGCCAGTTCCCCCGCGGCTGGTCCGAGTGGAACGACCGCTACCGCGACGCCGTGCGCCGCGACCTCAATCGGCTCGGCGTGCAGCCGCAGCCCCTGCGCGACCTGGGCCGGCGGCTCATGGGCTCGGCCGATCTGTTCAACGACGACCCGCGGCCCCCGGCGGCGAGCGTGAACTTCGTGACCGCGCACGATGGCTTCACGCTGCGCGATCTGTTCGCCTACACCGCGAAACAGAACGAGCAGCCCTGGCCGTGGGGGCCCTCGACGGGGGGCTCGGACAACGAGCTCTCCTGGGACTTCGGCGGCGACGCCGTGCGGCAGCGGCGGGCCGCGCGCACGGCCATGGCGCTCCTGCTCACGAGCGTCGGCGTGCCCATGTTCGTGGGCGGCGACGAGTGTCTGCGCACGCAGCGCGGCAACAACAACGCCTACAACCTGGACTCGCCGGCGATGTATCTCGACCCGGCCTGCCCCGAGGCCGAAGCCGGCTTCTTCGGCATGACACGCGCGCTCCTCACCTTCCGGCGCGAACACACCGCGCTGCGCCCGGCCCACTTCGTCGGAGAGAACGACGACGCGGACGCCGACGGCCAGCGGGCCATCGCCTGGTATCGCGACGACGGCCGCCCCGCGGACGCGGCCTATCTGGACGCCCCCGACCGGCACTTCGTGTCCTGGGTGCTGGACGCGGACGAGGTCGGCGACCGCGCGCGGGCGCTGTGGGTGGCCTACAACGGCTGGTCCGGCGCCGTGGACGCCCACCCGCCGCCGGCGCCCCCGGGCACGGCCTGGTATCTGGTCGCCGACACGAGCGAGGCCGGCGCGGCCTTCGGCTACGCCCGGGCCGAGGCGGACGCGCCGCCCCTCGGGGACGCGCCGCTGCGCCTGGACGGCCGGGCGTTGGGGATTTTCGTCGCGCGGTGAGCTCAGCGCGGGCGCGCGTCGATGCCCGCCAGGAACTCCAACAGCGCCGCGCGGACGTCGTCCGTGTGTTCGAGCGTGCTGGAGTGCGTGCCGTGGGGCAGGCGCACGAAGCTCGCGTGGGGCATCGCCGCGCGCATGGGCAGCGCGACCTTGGCCGGGGGCGCGAACACATCGCGATCGCCGCACAGGATGAGCGTCGGAACACGGACCTCGGCCAGATGCGGGCGGGCGTCGAAGGTGCCGGCGTCCAGCGCCAGGCGCCGGACGGTGGGCCCGTGCAGTTGCCGCCAGTGCGCCAGGATGCCCTCCAGGTCGTCCGGGGCCATGGTGGGCCCGATGAGCCCCAGCCGCGAGGCCGCCCAGTGCCCGAACGGGGGCGCCCCCACGCGCGAGAGCGTGTGCAGCAGCGCCATCAGGGCCCGCGGGTGCGTCGCCCGGGTCACCGCGCCCAGCACCGGCCCGAACGGCCCGAAGGCCGTCCCGAACACCGGCCCCACCGGCCCGAGCACGAACCCCAGGCCCCGCACCCGCGTCGGCGCACGCCGATGCATCGCCGCCGCCACCTGGCAGCCCATGGAGTAGCCGATCACGATGGCCTCGGACTCGCCGGCGGCGTCGAGCACGGCCAGGGCGTCGCCCGCGGCGGCCTCGATGGTGGCGCCCCCGGCCGAGCGCGCCGGCCCCGAGTCCCCGTGCCCCTTCAGGTCCCAGGTGATCACGCGGTGGCGCGCCTCCAGGTCGGGCAGGAGCTCGCGCCAGAAGATCGTGTTGGTGATGAGCCCGTTGCAGAGCAGGAGCGGCGGCGCGGTGGGCCCCTTGGGGGCGGCCGGCCCGCCGGCGACGTCCCAGGCGATGCGGGTGCCGTCCTCGGCGATCAGGGTGTGTCGATGGTTTCGCATGGCGGCGCCAACTTGGGGAACCGCGCGCCCCAGGTCAAGCGCGCAGGCTCAGTAGCCCGGGTAGAACTTGTCCAGGCAGGTCGGGCAGATGGCGTGGCTGAACTGCGCCTCGGTGTGGGCCGTGACATAGGCCTCGACCTGCTGCCAGTAGCCGGCGTCGTCGCGGATGTTCTTGCAGTGGGCGCAGATGGGCACGATGCCGCGCAGGGTCTTGATGTCCTCGAGGGCCTTGCGCAGGTCGCCGATCAGCCGCTCGCGGTCGAGCTCGGCGCGCTTGCGGGCGGTGATGTCCTGCACGACGCCGAAGATGATCTGCTTCGCCGGATCGTACTCGGCCTTGGAGTGCACGAACACGCTCTCGCCGTCCGAAACGCGCCGGATCTCGAACTCGCGGTCGTAGGGCACGCCCTCGGTGATCAGGGCGCGCAGGGCGGCGTCGAGCCCCGGCCGATACTCGGAGAGCACGCAGGCCTTGACCACCGCCACGTCCAGCTGAGTCTCCGTGACGCCGTATATCTGCGCGGCCTGCTCCGACGCGTAGATGACCTGGTCGGCGAGCGTCAGCTCCCAGTGGCCGAAGCGGGCGAAGCGCTCACCGTGGCGCAGGCGGTCGTCCGCCATGCGCAGGGCGGCATCCGTCTGCTTGCGCTCGGAGATGTCGAAGACCAGGCCGGCGATCATCGACGGCCTGCCCTCGGCATCGCGCGCGGCGATCTGGCCCACGTCGTGGAACCAGAGGTACTCGCCCGTCGCTGCGCGGATGCGATAGTCCACCTCGTAGGTGGGCAGGCGCCCATCGAGATGACCGCGCATCGCCTCCATGACTGGCTCGAGATCGTCGGGGTGCAGCAGCGCGGTGAAGTGGCTGTAGTGCGTGAAGCGCTCGGGCGCGTAACCGAGCATGTCCGCCTTGCGCCGATGGAACCGCACGTTGCCCGTAGGATAATCCATCTCCCACCAGGCGACCTTCGCGACGTTCATCGCGAGGTCGATGGTCGTCGACGCCTCACCGACGTGCGGGAGCGAATGCGACTGGGCGGAATGGTCCACAGTTGGCCTCGAAAGCCAGCGTTTCACCGTACTTTCTAGACCCGTGGCGCCCCGGGGTCAAGGTCAGCCGAATCTGAGCCCCCGGGTTCAGCGCGCCAGTTCGGCAAACAGCGTGGACAGCGCTCGCGGCAGCACATCCGGGCGCGGCAGGATTTCGAACCCCGCGCGCCCGAACATCCGGGGCAGGTGCGCCCGGGCGGCCGCGTCGATGGTCAGGACGCGCAGCACGATGCCCTGCCGGCGGGCCTCACCCACGGCCCGCTCGACGTCCGCGAGGCCGTGGCGCCCCTCGTAGCGGTCGTAGTCCGTGGGCTTCGAGTCGCTCAACAGCACCAGCAGCCGCCGCCGCGCGCCCCGGGCCGACAGCCGGGTCGTCGCGTGGCGCAGGGCGGGGCCGATCCGGGTGTAGCCATCGGGCCGCAGCGCGAGGAGTCGGCCCCCCGCGGTGGTCCACGCCTCGTCGAACCCCTTGATCAGGTCGAACCGGCAGTCGAGCCGGGTATGACTGCGAAACGCGGCCACCTCGGTCTCGATGCGCTCGGTCCGCAGCGCCTCGCCCAGCACGACGATGGCCTCCCGTGCGACGTCGAGCACGCGGTGGTTGGCGACCCACGCATCGGACGACAGGCTCGCGTCGAGCAACAGATGCACGGCCAGGTCCCGGCTGTGTCGGCGTCGGTTGGCATACAGATGTTCGGGCGGCGTCTGTCCGCCCCGGAGGGCGGCGTGGCGGTCGGCCATGGCGTCGTGGTCCACCTCGGGGCCGTCGAGCTGGCGGCCGCGCCAGACCCGGGTGGCCGCGATTCGGGCGAAGTCTGCCTGGATCGCCGCGAGCTGCACCCGGTTCCGAGCGAGCACGGCGCGTGTCCAGTCTTCCGCCCCGGGCATCCCGGGCAGCGTGCGCTCGCGGACGGCGCAGAAGCCCGGCCGATAGCAGCCGGCCGCGGCGTCCCACTCGTCGTAGGGGATGGCGTCGTCCGCCCGGATCCCCGCCACGTCCCCCGTCGCGCCCTCGATCTCCAGATCGGCGCGATACAGGGACCGCGCCCGCTCACCGGAGCGGGTCACGCTGTCCAGGTCGAGCTCGTCGAGGGCGCCGGCGTGGTCGGCGAGGTCGTCCGCGCCATCGGCCCGCTTCTGTCCGCCGCGGTACTCTTCGGCGGTGTGGACCTTCTCGAACGAGTGGGTGATCGGGTTCTCGTCGAGTTTCTCCTCGCCGAGTTCGACCCGCTTCGCCTTGCGGGCGCCGCCCTCGCGCTCCGTGCCCGCCGCCCCCTCGCCTTCGGTCAGCGTCGGCTCGGCCATCGCCCGCGCATGGGCGGCCGGGCGCGGCAGACCGCCCAGGGACTCGAGGGTCGCGGCGACGCGGGTCCCTTTTCCGAGGGCGCCGACCGCACGCCGGAGCGATGCGAGGTCGGTCGGCGCGGCTCCCGGAGACGACTCCGGGGCCGGCGGTCTGCGGCGGACGGCGATCGCGTCGGCCTCGTCCAGCAGGGCCTCCGCGCCGGGCAGCTCCGCGATCAAGGTCGCGCGGAGCAGCGGCTCGGCGAGCCGGGTGGCCGCGGCGCGGGTCGTGTCGTCGGCCCAGACCAGGCCGAGGCGCAGCGCCGCGGCGCCGCGAGCCACACGGGCGATGGCGACCCGCTCGTTCTCGGCCGTGTCGTCGCCGGCCTCGAAGCGCGCGGGCAGGTCGAAGCGCTTCACGTCCACGCGCTCTCCCACGAGCAGGCTCGCGAGACACTCCAGCCGTGGGGCCAGCTCCACGGTGTCCACACCGCCCGGCCGCGGGGGCGTCCTGCCGCGACCGACGCTGGCCATCACCGCCCGCAAGCGCCGATGCACCGCGCCGAAGAGCGTCTCTTCCCAGCCCATCAGAACATCAGGTCGGCGAGGTCCTGCATGGCCCTCGCAGTCTGCGGGTCGTCCGTCAGGGGCTCGACGATGGCCACACGACAGGCGGCGCGCGCGGAGACGCCGCGGCCGACGAGTTTGGCCGCGCCGATCAGGAGGCGCGTGGAGACCGTCTCGGCGAGGCCGAGTGTCTCCAGGCGCCGGACCTTGCCGGCGTAGACGACGAGACGCTTCGCGACGGCGGCCTCGGCTCCGGACTCAGTCTGCACGATCTCCGTCTCGATGGCCTCGGGCGGGTAGTCGAAGGCGAAACACAGGAACCGCTGTCGCGTCGACGGCTTGAGCTCCTTCGGACCGTGCCGGTAGCCGGGATTGAAGCTTGCGGTGAGCAGGAAACCGGGGGCGGCCGGGACCGTCTCGTCGTGGCGGTCCAGGAAGAGGGTGCGCCGGTGGTCGCTGAGCGCGTGGAGCACGACCAGCACGTCCTCGCGCGCCTCGGCCACCTCGTCGAGATACAGGATGGCACCTTCGCGCACGGCGCGCGTGGCCGGGCCATCCTGCCAGACGGTGTCACCGCCCTTCACCAGCCAACGGCCCAACAGATCCGCAGCGCCCGTCTCGTCGTTGCAGGAGACGGTCACCAACGGGCGCCCCACCCGCGCCGCCATGGCCTCGACGAAACGCGATTTTCCGCATCCCGTCGGGCCCTTGAGCAGCACGGGCAGGCCGGCGTCGTAGGCGTGGCGGAACAGCTCGACCTCGTGGGCGATGGGGCGATAGTAGGGTGTCATGGCTCCGCCCCCCGAGAGGGCCTCGCTTCGCCTTTGGCTCCGCTCATGGCTCGCTCGACGTATCGGCCATGTCGGCGACGCCGCGCTCACCCACGGCGGCGACGGGCAGGCCGGAGCGGATGAAGTTCCAGACATAGAGGACGATGCCGACGGTGAAGAGACCGCCCGCGAGCACCAGGCCGAAGAAGTGGACCTGGATCTCCTTCTGGACCTCGAGGAAGTCCATGCCCACGCGGCGCTCCAGCACGACCTGGGTGACACCGGCGACGGCGAAGGCCAGGGTCATGGCGACCATGCCGATGTTCGAGGTCCAGAAGGCCAGGACGGCGGCGCGGGAGTCGTGCAGGCGGCGGCCGGTCATCAGCGGCAGGGCGTAGGCGATGACGGCGAGCACGATCATGGCGTAGGCGCCCCAGAAGGCCAGGTGGCCGTGCATCGCCGTCACCAGGGTGCCGTGCGTGTACAGATTCACCTGCGGCAGGGTATGGGCGAAGCCCAGGAAACCGGCCCCCACGAAGGACATGATGCCGCATCCGACCGTCCACGAGAGGGCCACTCGGTTCGGGTGCGCCCGGCCCCCCTTGCGCGCCATCGTCACCGCGTAGATGGCCATGCCGAGGAACGCCAGCGGCTCCAGGGCGCTGAAGAAGCCGCCGATCCACTTCCAGTACCCCGGCGTGCCGATGAAGTAGTAGTGATGCCCCGTGCCGAGGATGCCCGACAGGAAGGTCAGGCCGACGATGACATACAGCCACTTCTCGATGACTTCGCGGTCGACGCCCGTGAGCTTGATGAGCAGGAACGACAGGATGCCGCCCATGATGAGCTCCCAGACGCCCTCGACCCAGAGATGGACCACCCACCAGCGCCAGTAAGAGTCCTTGGTCTGATTGACCGTGGGGATCATGCCCGGGAGATACAGGAGCGCCGCCATCGCCAGGCCGAAGAACAGCACCATCGCGGTCGTGGTCATGCGGTTGCCCTTCCAGACCGTGGCCCCGATGTTGGCGATGAACAGGAGCACGTCGACGACGACCAGATAGTCCAGCGGCCGTGGGATCTCGAGGAACTTCCGGCCCTCCCACCAGTTCAGATGGAAGCCGATGATCGCCGTGACCCCGACGATCACCAACGCGGCGAGCTGCGCATAGGCGAGGCGCGGCCACATCAGCTCCCGCTCCGCCTCCTCGGGGATGATGTAATAGGCGGCCCCCATGAAGCCGCACAACAGCCACATGACGAGCAGGTTGGTGTGTGTGGCGCGGGCGGCGTTGAAGGGGATGAGCGGGTGCAGACCGTCGTATCCCATGTGCGCGAACGCCATGACGAAGCCGTACACGAGCTGCAGGCTGAAGAGGAGCATGCACGTGGCGAAGAACCACCACGCGATTCTCTGAGTCTGGTATCTCACCGGGGCACCTCGGTTTTCGTCTGAGAGAGGAACGCGACGAGCTCCTGGATCTGCTCGGGCGTGAGGGGGAGCTTGGGCATCTTCGCGTCGGCCTGGACGCTGAGGGGGTCCTCCAGCCGGCGCCGGATGGCCTGCGCGTCCAGTCGGTCGCCCACGCGGTCGAGGGCCGGGCCGACGGCGCCGCCCTGACCGCCGAGGGCATGGCAGGCGATGCAGATCTGATTGAAGACCTGGGGTCGATCGGCAGCGCTGGCCAGGCCGCCGGTGGTGACGGCCACCTGGACCAGGTTCGGCTTGGGGGGGAACCCCTGCAGGTCCACCTCGCCCACCCACTTCAGGAAGGCGATGAGCGCGTCGATCTCGTCGTCCGTGAAGTGGTAGTTGGTCATCTGTCGCTGCCCGGGATACATGGCCGCCGGGTCACGCAGCATGGCCTTCATGAAGGCGGGCCCGCGGCGCTCGTAGACGCGCGTGAGCTCCGGGGCGTAGTAGGCGCCCTCACCCATCAGGGTGTGGCAGCCCATGCAATTGTTCGAGTCCCACAGGTCCTTGCCCGCGCGCACGGCGGGGGTGATCGTGTCCTCGTGGGTCTGCGCGGGGATGCGTTGAAACGTATCCACGGTCAGTCCCACGAAGGCCGTGGTGCAAACGGCCGTGCCGGCGAGGAAGAACGCTCGGGCGGCGGATTTCGAGAGCATGGCATACCTCCGCGGAGACACTCCGCGCAGCGAGTGACGTCAAATCGGACAACGTAGTCCATTGATTGGCAAGTTCCGTGCCGCACTCGCCCGTGACGCCGTCGGCCGGCGTGCGCGCGCCCCAAATTCAAGCGACACAAAGGTCCATAGATCATCGAACGCGGGCGAGCCCTCGACCTCACGTTACCCCGTGGTGCCATGGGCTCGGCCGCGAGCCGCCGGCGGTAACGCCCCCGCGGACACTGCCCTACGGTCGCCGGGCCATCGCGCGGTCACACGAGGCCCCGGAGGCGCCGACCCTCGACTTCGGCGTCAGGCGTGAGGGGACGCTTCGGCTGGAGTGACCCGACCCCGCCGCAGGCGTTTGACGCCCTCGGACCAGAGGACACACAGGAAACCGGCGCCGAAGGCGAGCCCGAGGTCCGGCCAGGGCAGCGGGTCGAAGTGGAACAGATGGCGCAGGAACGGAACGAGCAGCGCCGCCGCCAGGACCAGGACCGCGCCCGCCAGCACCCAGCGCACCGCCGGGTTGGGCACGCGCATCATCGCCACGGCCGACTGCGTCCACGAGCGGTCGACCAGGATCACCACCACGAAGGCCACCACCAGGGTCACGAAGGTCGCCGCGCGGGCGGCGTCGGCCGTGTGGGAGTCGCGCACGTAGACGAAGACCCCGAGACACACGGCCAGGATGCTGAAACCCTGCAGCAGCGCGAGCCCGAGCGTCTGCCGGGAGAAGAGGCCCGCCGCGCGGTCCCGCGGGGGGCGGCGCATGGCGTCGGGCTCCGCCGCCTCGGCCTCGAAGATGAGCGTGCAGGCCGGGTCGATGATGAGCTGCAGGAAGGCGATGTGCACCGGCAGCAGGAGCAGCGGCCAGTCCGCGAAGAACACCGGCACGATGGACAGCCCGGCGATGGGCACGTGCACGGCCACGATGAAGGCGATGGCCTTGCGGATGTTGTCGTAGATGCGCCGGCCGAGTTTCACCGCGCCGACGATCGAGGAGAAGTCGTCGTCGAGGAGGACCAACGAGGCGGCCTCGCGGGCGACGTCCGTGCCGCGCTCGCCCATGGCGATGCCGATGTGGGCGGCCTTGAGGGCGGGCGCGTCGTTCACGCCGTCGCCGGTCATGGCCACGATCTCACCCTTCGCGACGAGCGCCTGCACGATGCGCAGCTTCTGCTCGGGCACCATGCGGGCGAAGACGTCCACGTCGCCCACGCGGGCGGTCAGCTCGGCGTCGTTCAGGGCGCGCAGGGCCGCGCCGGTGAGCGCGGTGTCCGTGCGCGCAAGACCCGCGCTGCGGGCGATGCTCAGGGCCGTCTCCGGCGAGTCGCCCGTGATCATCACCACCCGCACGCCGGCTGCACGGCACTCCGCGACGGCCGCGGGCACGGTGTCGCGCAGCGGGTCCTCGAAGCCGAGCAGGCCCACGAGCGTGGGGGTGAGGTCCGCGTGGGCCTCGGGGAGCGCCGCCGCGGTGAGCGGCCCCTCCGTGCGGGCCACCGCCAGCACGCGCAGGCCCCGCGCCGCCAGCACCGCCACGGCGGCGTCCACCCGGGCGCGCGTCTCCGGGTCCAGCCGGCACAGCGTCATCACGGCCTCCGGCGCGCCCTTGGTCGAGACGACGACGGCGTCGCCCTCACCCGTGCGCCAGGCGTGGCTGACGGCCAGCAGGTCCTGCGAGAGCGGGTACTCGCGGGCGATCTCCCAGCCGGGGTGGCGGTGCTCCGTGCCCGCCAGGAAACGGTCCCCGGCCGCGTGGAGCGCGCGCTCCATGGGATCGAAGGGGTCGCGCCGGCTGGCCAGGATGGCATGCTCCAGCAGGTCGTGGAGCGTCTCGGGGAGCGTCTGCACCGTCGCCGGTCGCGTCGTGAGGTCCAGCGTCTCCTCGCGCACGGAGAGCGTGCGGAGGGTCATGCGGTTCTGCGTGAGCGTGCCCGTCTTGTCGACGCAGAGCACCGTGGCCGCGCCGAGCATCTCCACCGCCGGCATGCGCCGGGTGAGCACGCGGTTGCGCGAGAGCCGCCAGGCGCCCAGGGCCAGGAAGACCGTGAGCACCACGGGGAACTCCTCGGGCAGGAGCGCCATCGCCATGGCGATGCCCGCCAGGAACCCCTGCTTCCACACCGCCAGGCCGCCGCCGCGCGTCAGCCCGTAGACGAGCACCACCGCCGCGCAGGCCAGCAGCCCGGCGATGGCCAGGCGGCGCACGATGCGGCGCGTCTCGACCTCGAGCATCGTGGGCACCGCCTCGATGGTCGCCAGGGCCGTGCCGATGCGCCCCAGCGCCGTCTGCGCGCCCGTCGACACGACCTCGACCAGGGCCTGGCCCGCAGTCACCAGCGTGCCCGAGTAGACCGCCGGGTGGTCGTCGCCGCCGGGTGCGTCGAGCGCCGCGGGCGCGCCCTCGGGCACCGCCACCTTGCGCACGGGCGCGGACTCGCCGGTCAGCAGCGACTCGTCCGCGGCCAGGTGGGCCGACTGGCGCACCCAGGCGTCGGCGGGGATGCGATCGCCCTCGACCACGACGACGAGATCGCCGCGCACGACCTCGCGCCCCGGGATGCGGCGCCGCTCGCCATCGCGCACGACCAGCGCCCGCGGGCTCGACAGGGCCCGCAGCGCCCCGAGCGCCTGCTCCGTGCGACGCGCCTGGACCACCGTGATCGCCATCACGACGAAAACGAAGCCGAGGAGCATCGACGCGTCCAGCGGCTCGCCCAGGGCCAGGTACACGATGCCCGCGGCGACCAGCATCAGGAACATCGGCTCGCGAACGACCTCGACCACGATGGCCCGCAGATTGCGCGGCTTCGCGGTGGGCAGCTCGTTGGGGCCCTCGGCCTCCAGCCGTTCTCGCGCCTCGGCGACGGTGAGTCCGAGGAGGCCTTCGATGCGGAGGGTGGGGGTCCCTCCCGGCGGCGGATCGTTCCGGGGCGTGGTGGCCATGACGGTGCGTGCCCGTCGCGAGAAATCTCGCGTGGTCGAGTATACGCCTTTCCGACGGGCGCAAGGCCCGCCGACAGACTCCCATAGCGAACACACCTCACAACACCGCAAGAACCCCGAGCAAAATCAGGGAAAACCCTCGCACGGATTTGAACTGAAGTCCGCGCCGGTCTAGCGTTCTCCCCGGGGGATGCGGGCACCGCAGGGACGCGGCGCGCGACGGCCCCCGAGGAGTGGACGACATGGGGGGAAGCGAGTCGGTCGTGTCCGTGGGGGCGCGCTCTGCATTGCTGCGCAGTGTCTGGCTCGCCGTGAGCGTCGCCGCGGCCTGTGACGCGGGCGGCGGGGACGGGGGCGCGGGCGGCGGCGGCGCGGCCGACGCCGCGAGCGCGGGCGGGG
>CAINDO010000187.1 GCA_903847385.1 uncultured Myxococcales bacterium | reverse complement strand
GCCGGCGTGGTCGTCGAGCCCGGCGCGGACGTCGCCGTGCTGCCCGTCGGCGCCGGCCCCCAGCGCCTGGCCGTGCGGGCGGTCGACGCGGTCCCGCCCGGCTCCGGCTTCACCGACCACGCGGTCAACGCGATGGTGATCGGGTGCGACGCCGGCGAGGACTGACGCGCCGCGCGCTCACGTGGGCGCGACACACGGGTTCTGGCACACGCTCGCCCAATACGCCGGCGTCGCCAGGCCGAGGCCGAAGTAGTTCACGACGGTCTGTGCCAGGGCGTCCACCCGCGCGGGGTCGCGCAGCCCGGCGTTCACGGGAAAACCCGTGAGGCCATCGACGTAGAAACGCGCCAGGCCGTAGACCAGCGCCACGCAGCACAGCGAGACCTCGTCCGGGTCCCCGGGCTGGATGAGGCCCCGGGCCTGGCCATCCAGGATGAGCGCCCGCATGAACGCGTGTTTCCGGGCGATCAGCTCCTCGACGCGGGGGGAGCGCGGCAGATCCAGGTGCATCACCCGGAAGTGGGCCGGGTGTTCGGCCGCGTAGCGCGCCACGGTCACGCCGATGGCGCGCAGACGGGCCACGGGGTCGTCGGGCAGGCCGAGCTGCGCCGCCTCCGTCTCGCGCTCCAGGCCCTCGTGGCCTTCTTCAGCGATCGCGGTCAGGAGCGCGTTGCGGTCCCGGAAGTGGCGGAACGGCGCGCCGGACGACACGCCCGCGCGCCGGGCGACCTCGCGGACGCTGACCGTGTCGAGGCCCTCGGTCTGGACGACATGGAGAGCGGTCTCGATCAGCAGCCGGCGCAGATCGGTGGTCCTGCCCGACTTGGGGGCGCGCGGGGCGGGGGCCGACGGTGCTTCCGGTTCCATGGGCGCAGCGTACACCAGAATTGCGCGTAAGCACTGCTTACAAAATAGCTTGCGCTCGGTGGAATCGGACTGTAAGCATTGCTCACGTAAGCACTGCTCACGTTTCAATCATCGCCTGGAGTCGCCCATGTCCCCTCCGTTCGTCCCCACTCGAGTCGCGTCGCTCGCGCTCGGCCTGGCCGCCGCCGCGTGCAGCGCCGGCGCGACCCCCGCCGCCCCCGCCGCCGAGCCGCCGGCCCCCATCGTGCGGGTCGCCGTCGCAGAGAGCGCGCCCATCAGCCCGGCCATTCGCGCCACCGGCCGCCTGGTGGACGCCGAGTCGCGCGAGCTCGGATTCCCGGTGGGCGGGCGGTTGACGAGCGTCGCCTTCCGCGAGGGGGAGCGCGTCCGCCGAGGTCAGGTGCTCGCCCGGCTGGACGCGGAGCCCTTCGACGCGCAGTCCGCCCAGGCCGACGCGGCGCTCGCCAAGGCCCGCCGGGACCAGCAGCGGGCCACGGCGCTCTTCGGCCAGGGGGCGGTGCCGCAGGCGCCCCTGGACGACGCCGGCACCGGTCTCGCGGTGGCCGAGGCCGGCGTCCGCCTCGCCCGATTCCAGCGGACCCACACCGTGCTGGTGGCCCCGGACGACGGCGTGGTGCTGCGGCGCCTGTCCGATCCGGGCGAGGTCACGGGGCCCGGCCAGCCCGTGCTGTCGCTCTCCACGGGCCGCCGGGGGCGCGTGGTGCGGGCGGCGCTGGTGGACCGGGACGTCGTCCGCGTGACGCGGGGCCTCGCGGCCGAGGTCCGCCTGGACGCCCTGCCCGGCGAGGTGTTCACCGGAACGGTCGAGACCCTGGCCGCCGTGCCGCAGCCGCTCACCGGCCTCTTCGAGATCGAGGTGTCGCTGCCGGCGGACGCGCCGGGGCTGCCGATGCAGCGCGGCCTCGTGGCCCGGGTCTCGCTCACCCCCGCCGCGCGCGGTGCGGGCGTGCGCGTCCCCCTCTCGGCCCTCGTCACGGCCGACGCCGACCGCGGCGCCCTCTTCGTGCTCGACGCCGAGGACCGCCCGCGCCGGCGCGACGTACGCCTGGATACCCTGGACCGGGACGCCGTGTGGCTCGCCGAGGGCGTGCGCGCGGGCGAGCGGTTCATCGTCGCCGGCCTTGAGCGGGTGGTCGAGGGCCAGCGCGTGGCGGTGACGCCGTGAAGCTCGCCGAGATGGCCGTGCGGCGGCCGCAGTTCACCGCGCTGATGTTCGTGTTGCTGGTCGCGCTCGGCTTCGAGGCCTTCCAGCGGATTCCCCGCTCCGAGGACCCGCACTTTCCCATCCCGCTCTTCGTCACTGTGGCGGTGCTGCCCGGCGCGACGAGCGAGGACCTGGAGGCCCGGGTCGTGGAGCCCCTCGAAGAAGCCCTGCGCGGCCTGGACGACGTGAAACAGATCATCGCCGAGATGCGCGACGGCGTCGCCGTGATCCGGACGGAGTTCCTGTCCTCGGTCGACCCGGACGAGCGCTACCCCGAGGTCCTGCGCGAGGTCGACCGCGTGCGGCCCGACCTGCCCGCCGAACTGCGCAGCCTGGAGACACAGCGCGTGCGGACCTCGAACGTGCAGGTGCTCCAGGTGGCGCTGGTGTCGGACACGGCGCCGGGGGACACATTGCGCGTGGCCGCCGAGGCCCTGGAGGACCGCCTGGAGCGCGTGCCCGGCGTGCGCAAGGCCACGGTCTCGGGCGCGCCGGCCCGCGAAGCCCGGGTCGTGCTCGACCTGCCGCGCCTCGCCGAGCTGGGCATCCCGCCGGGGCGCGTCGCGGACGCCCTGCGCGCCGAGGACGCCGACATCCCCGGCGGTGCGCTGCGGGCCGGCGAGCAGCGCCTCACGGTCTCCACCAGCGCCCGCCTGAAGAGCCTGGACGACCTGCGCGCGACCATCATCCAGGGCGGCCAAGACGGCGCCGTTCGGCTGGACAGCGTGGCCGCCGTCGCCTGGGCCGAGGCCCCGGAGACACACCGCACCCGCTTCGACGGCCACCGCGCAGTGTTCGTCTCGGCGGAGTTGAAGGACCGCCAGGATGTCTTCGCCGCGCGGGATGCCATGTTCACCGAGCTCGACGCCTTCGAGCGCACGCTCCCCGCCGGCGTCACGCTCGCCCGCGGCTTCGACCAGTCCCGCGGCGTCGCCGCGCGGCTGAACGGCCTGTATCGCGACTTCGCGCTGGCCATCGCGCTGGTGCTGATCACCTTGCTGCCCCTCGGTCTCCGCGCGTCGGGCCTGGTGATGCTCGCGATTCCGCTGTCTCTGGCCACGGGTCTGTTGCTGCTCGATCTGGCCGGGTTCGGCCTCAATCAGCTCTCCATCGTCGGCTTGGTCATCGCGCTGGGCCTGGTGGTGGACGACTCCATCGTGGTCGTGGAGAACATCACCCGCTTTCTGCGGGAGGGTCGCTCGCGCACCGAGGCCGCCATCCTGGCGACGCGACAGATCGGCGTCGCGGTCATCGGCTGCACGGCGGCGCTGATTCTCTCGTTCGTGCCATTGCTCTTCCTGCCGGGCGGGTCGGGGGATTACATCCGCTCGCTGCCCCTGGCCGTGATCTTCGCGGTGCTGGGGTCGCTCGTGGTGTCACTGACCGTGATCCCGTTCCTGGCCAGCCGAGTGTTGCCGAGCGACGCCCACGCCGAGGGCAACCTGGCCCTGCGCGTACTGCATCGTGTCATCGAGGGCAGCTACGGGCGCATCCTGCGCGCCACGCTGCGTTTCCCCCGGGCGACGGTCGCGCTGTCGCTTCTGGTCTTCGCGGCGAGCCTGCTGCTGGTGCCGCGCATCGGCTTCAGTCTGTTCCCCAAGGCGGGGCTGCCGCAGTTCCTGGTGCGCGTCGAGGCGCCCGTCGGCGGCGGGCTCGAGGCCACGGATCGCGCCGTGGCCTACGCCGAACAGACCGTGATGCGCCACCCCGAGGTCGAGGCCGTGTTCGCCAACATCGGCAAGGGCAACCCGCAGATCTATTACAACATCCCGCAGAAGTCGCAGAACGAGGGCTACGGCGAGCTGTTCGTGCGCCTGCGGGCGGCGGATGCCCAGACGCCGGAGCTGTTGCGGTCGCTGCGCGCGGAGCTCGCGGAGTTCCCGGACGCCACGCTGCGGCTCGAGGAGTTCGAGAACGGACCACCGCTCGACGCGCCGGTCGCCGTGCGGGTCTACGCCGAGTCGCTGAGTGACCTGTCGCGGCTGGCGGCCGAGGTCGAGGGTGTGTTGAGGGAGACGCCGGGCATCATCGACCTGGGGAACCCCATGCGCCGCGAGCGCGTCGACCTGCGGCTGGCCATCGACCGCGACCGGGCGGCGATGCACGGCGTGCTGGGTGTCGAGGTCGGCCGCGCCACGCGGCTGGCGGCCTCGGGGCTCGAGGTCGGCACGGTCGACGGGCAGGGCGGCGAGCAGCACGACGTCCGCCTGGCGCTCGCCGAGACCCGCCGGCCCACGATGGACGTGCTCTCGGACGTGTACGTCGGCACGTTGACCGGGGCGACGGTGCCGCTCGCCCAGGTCGCCACGCCGCGCCTGGAGATGTCGCCGCCGCTGCTCACGCGACGCAATGGCGAACGCACCGTGACCGTGACCGCGAACGTGGCCGAGGGATACAACCGCGTGGCGGTGACCGAGGCGATCGAGCGGCGCCTGCACAGCCTGACCTGGGCGCCGGGCACGCGCTTCGGCCTGGGCGGCGAGGCCGAGAGCCGCGCCGAGAGTTTCGGTGGCATGAACCAGGCCGTGCTCCTGGCCGTCTTCGGTCTGTTGGCCGTGCTGGTGCTCGAGTTCGGCAGCTTCCGGGGCACGCTGGTCGTGGCCAGTGTGTTGCCGCTCGGCGTCGTGGGCGGCCTCGTGATGCTCTGGGCCTTCGGCTACTCGCTCTCGTTCACGGCCACCATCGGGTTCATCGCCCTCATGGGCATCGAGATCAAGAACTCGATCCTGCTGGTGGACTTCACCGATCAACTCCGCGCCGAGGGCCTGGACCTGGACACGGCCGTGCGCCGCGCGGGTGAGATCCGGTTCCTGCCCATCGTGCTGACCACGGCCACGGCCATCGGGGGTCTGTTGCCCCTGGCCGTGGCGGGGTCGTCCCTGTATTCGCCGCTCGCGGTGGTGCTCGTCGGCGGGCTCGTGAGCTCCACGCTGCTCGCCCGCCTGGTGACCCCCGCCGCCTACAAGCTGCTCGCGCCGCCCGTGCGCGCGTCGGCGGCCCCGGCCGCCCCCGTGGAGGTCTGAGTCATGTCCGTGCATCTCTTCGGTGCGGTCATCGCTGCGCTGCTGGCGGGCCCGGAGGCGCCGGGTGTCCCCCTGGACGTGGAGACCTATGTGCAACGCGCCGTCTCGCGCAGCCCCGCCGTCGCCCTGGCCGACGCGGAGCGGGCCGGCGCCGCCGCGCGTGTGGACGCCGCCGGGCGCCGCAAGCTGCCGCGCGTCGAGCTTCAAGCCAAGGGTGTGTTGCTCTCGCCCACGGACGAGAGCGTGCTCGGCCACCTGGTCGCCGCCCCGCCGGGCACCCCCTAGGGTGTGTTGGCGCCGGGCACGCCCCTGGTGAACGTGCCGGTGAGCGTCGGCGGCGCGCCCGAGACCCTGTGGGGCGTGGGGCTGAAGGTCGGTGTGCCCGTGTCCGACCATCTGTTGCGCCTGCCCCAGGCCAGCCGCGCCGCCGAGGCGGGTGAAGGTGCCGCCGAGGCCGAGCTCGCCCGCGCCCGCGCCGACGCCCTGTTGAACGCCCGACTCGACTACCACGCCTGGGTCGACGCGTGTGCACGGCGCCGGGTCGCCGACGAGGCCGTGACGCTCCTGAGGGCCCACCGCGCCGACGCCGAGGCGCGCCGGGCCCAGGGCGTGGCGACCGCGGCGGACGTCGCCCAGGTGGACGCCGCCCAGGCCGCCGCCGAGGTCGACGCGCTCCGGGCCGCCCAGGGGGCCGAGATCACCGAGAGCCGCCTGCACATCGCGCTCGGCGACGCCCCGGGCACACGCTACGCGCCCGTCGAGTCCGAGCCCCCCGCCGAGGCGCCCGGTGGCACGGGCGCGGTCGACCAGCGGCCGGAGCATCGCGCGTTGGCCCAGGCGGTCGCGGCGGCCGAGGCGCGGGCCGAGGTCGAGGACGCCCGCCGCTGGCCGCGGCTGGATGCCTTCGGTGAGGCCACCTACGGACGACCGGGCGACCGCACGTTCCCCCCGAGCGACGCGGCGCGCGGCGCCTGGCAGGCCGGGCTCGTCCTGTCGTTCGGGCTCACGGACGCCTACGAAGGCGCCGCCGAGGCCGACGCCTACGCCAACGCGGCGACGGCCGCGCAGGCGCGCCTCGCCCAGGTGGACGAGGCCCTGCGGCTCCAGGTCGAGCACGCCCGCCGGTCGGTGCAGGCGGCCGACGCGAGTGTCCATGCGGCGGAGCGCGGGGTCGTCGCCGCCGAGGAGGCCCTACGGGTGCGGGTGGCGCTGGCGACCGCGGGCGGTGCGACCTCCACGGAGCGGCTGGCGGCGGAGCTGGCGCTCACCGAGGCGAGGCGGGCGCTCGTGCAGGCCCGGACGGCCCGCTTCACCGCGCGGGCCGAGCTCACCCGGGCGGCGCCCTGAGCCCGCTCAGGTGGCGATGATCCAGAGCTTGATCTGCTGGCTGGCGTACCAGCTGCCCGAGTCGGAGAGCTGCTCGCCGTTGAAGATGTCGACGTGGCCCGAGCCGCCGTAGCCGAAGATCTTGTCGAAGGCCACGATGCCCTGGCGCGACTTCACGTAGGGCAGGATGTCCTTGGCGTAGGCCGTGTCGAACTCTTCCTGGCTCTTGAAGCGTTTGCCGTCCGGGAAGGTCTTGTGGGGCTTGCCGAAGTGATGGCTGACGTAGGTCCACATCTCTTTGGCGGACAGGATGTAATACCAGTCCTGTTTCTTGCTGTAGACCGCGCGGCCCGGCGCGAGGCCGGCCTGCAGCGCCTTGGCCTTGGTGATCTTGTACTCGCCGCCCAGCTTGTTCCACATGACGCTCATGCGGATGGCGCAGGTGTTCTGGTACGCGGCCGGGTCGAAACCCGCGGCCTTGTTCACGTCGTCGCTGCTCGTGTTCTGCGAGTCGTCCGCCTGGTAGTTGTGGGGGTGGGCGTCCCACACCTTCTCGAACTTCTTGGGCAGGGGCGCCGGCGCGCGGCTCACGAGGCCGCTGGGCGCCTTGGAGATGGAGGCCGCGTCCACTTTGCCGCCGCCGGCCACCGTCGAGGCGACCTGGTCGGCCTCCTGCTCGAAGCTGTCGCCGGTGCCGCCGAGCGTGAGCTTGTGCTGCAGGCCCGCGGCGCCGCCCCGCTGCTGCACGACGTGGGTGAGCTCATGGGCCACCAGCTCCGGCGAGGGGCTGGCGTCCTTGAACGAGACATCGCTGCCCGAGGTGAAGGCCTTGGCCCCCAGGGCGGCGTTGGCCTTGGCCGAGGCGTCGCCCGTGTGGGCCTTGACGTCGTCGAAGCTGGTCCCGAAGGCCTGCTCCATCTTGGTCTTGTGGGGCACGGCGCCGGCGCCGTCCTTGGTGGCCGAGGAGACCACGGCGTTCAGGTCGCCGCCGGCCCCCGCGCCGCCGCCGCCCTTGCGCTGCACCAGGCCGGCGTTGAGCTCGCCGGACTGGCCGCGGGCGGCGCTGCCGGCGTCGCCGACCTCGTCGAGGGGGTTCTGGCTGGCCTTGGCGGCCTCGGCGCCCGTGCTCTGCTGTTCGAAGCGGCTGGTGTCGGACACGGCGATTCTCCCCGGCGGCGAAAAACGCGTGATCTTAACAAAGCCGGGGCGCCGACGCTATGGCGCGAACGCGCTCAGAGCGAGTCGATCCACAGGCCGATGCGCTCGATCTGCTCGTCCGAGAGCGGCTGGCCGCCGAGGGGCATGCGCCCGCCGCCGCCGCCCACGTCGCCCTGGGTGCCGGCGATCTTGTGGAACAGGTAGCTCTGGGTGCGGTCGCCGGGCTCGATGCGGGCCACCGGCGCGCCGTTGGCATCGACGCCGACGGTGTTCACCGTGAAGTCGCCGGCCAGGCTCATGCCGCCGGACATGCCCTGGACGTGGCAGGAGCAGCTCGCGTTGATGATGCCCTGGACCTCGTCCTGCGTGTAGGGGGCGAGGCCGCCGCTGCCGCCGGCGCCGCCTTCACCACCCGCGCCACCCGCGCCGCCCGCGCCGCCCGCGCCGCCCGCGCCGTTGTCCGGGCAGGCCGCGGCCAGCACGGGGTTCTGGGCGGAGACGCCGGCGACGAGATCGCCGCAGGGCGCGTCCTCGGTGGCCACCGCCGAGAGCAGCTCGCAGTTGGGCAGACACTGTTCGTAGATCGCCTGCTCCTGACCCTCGTTCAGGCCGGAGCACAGGTCCGCGCCGTCGTCCGGCGTGTCCGAG
>CAINDO010000186.1 GCA_903847385.1 uncultured Myxococcales bacterium | reverse complement strand
CGCGCCGCCGGCCGCGGTGAAGCCCCCCGAAGGCCCCGCGGCGTCGCCGGCGTCCAAGTCGGCCAAGGGCGCGGACACGCCTCCGCCCAAGTCCGGCTGGTACGAGGAGCGCGAGGTCTGGCCCGAGGAGGCCAGCGCCATTCAGGACGCGAGCTGGGGTTCGAGCCCGCCGACGCTGTCGCCGGGGAGCCCGCCGCCCCGCCCCGCCGCCCCGCTGCCGCCCGCCCAAACGCCGGCCCACGGTGCAGCGGAGCCGCGGGTGCCCGGCCAGCCGCCCCCGCTCGAGGACATCAACGCCGACCCCGCCCGCAGCGAGGCCAAGATCCGGCACTACGTGCTCAGCAGCGAGGGCAGCCTGCCCGTGCCCGGGCGCGTGGTGGCCCGGCTCGCGCGCCTGGAGTCCGAAGAAGATCCGGACTTCAACCAGGTGGTCGAGGTCGTCGAGTCCAACGCGATGATGGTGCGCGGCATCATGAAGCAGGCCGCCAGCGCCGAGCAGTACCGCGGTCAGCCGGCGCTGCGCACGGTGCGCGAGTGCGTGACGCGCCTGGGCACCCGGCGCGTGATCTCGGCGGCCATGGCCTCGGCGGTGCGCGTGAACTTCGAGGCGCGGGACGCCGACTTCATGCGCGTGTTCGGGGCCGTGTGGGTCGCGCAGTACGTGGCCTCGCGCGTGGCCGAGCGGCTCTGCCAGCACCTGCGCATCGCCAACGCGGACGCGGTGCAGAACCGCGTGCTCTTCATGGACGTGGGCGAGATGGTCATCTGCCGGGCGGCGGTGGAGTACTGGCCGCACGAGATCCGCGGCGGTCAGATGTCGGCCAATCTGCTGCGGTTCATGCACGACAACGTGCGGACCATCGGCTCCTTCACCCTGCGGCAGTGGGGCATGCCCGAGGACTTCTCGGCCCTGGCGCGGCGCGACTCGCGGCTCGCCGGCGACACCACGCGCGCCAACGTGAACCGCATGCACATCGCCTTGGCCTCGGCCCACGCGGCGCGGCAGTGCCTGGGCCCCGCCGCCGGCATCCCCGCGGCGGACCCGGTCTCCACCGAGCTCTGGACGCGCCTGGGCATCACCGAGGCCAACGTGCGGAAGATGGCCGAGGAGATGCTGGTCTCCACCAAACGGCTGCTTCAGGGGTAGGCCGCACCCTGGCCTCCAGCCGGCCGCGGCGTCTGCCGTATCGGCGCTTGGAGGTTCCCATGACCGGCGATATGGTGTGTCCCCGCTGCCGACGTCCCCAGACGGGGAACGACGGGCGCCGCTGCACCCAGGACAACACGTACTTCGTGACCCGCGCAGCGCTCGCCGCCGCCGGTCGCGACGCGTACCTGGGCGAGCTGATCGGCAACCGCTACGCCATCCTCGAGCGCCTGGGCATGGGCGGCATGGGCGCGGTGTACCTGGGCCGGGACGAGAAGACCGGCGAGCGGGTGGCCGTGAAGTTCCTGCGCGACGAGTACGCGCAGCACAAGGCCATTCGAGCCCGCTTCGTGCGCGAGGCCGAGGCCGGCGTGAGCATCGACAGCCCCTACGTGGTGGGCATGCTGGACTTCGGCGTGGACGCCGACCGCACGCTCTACATCGTGATGGAGTACTGCGAAGGCTGGACGCTGCGCGACGAGGTCAACAACAACGGCCCGTTCAGCGTGCGGCACGCGCGGGAGGCCGCCCGGCAACTGCTCCGGGGCCTGGCGGACGCCCACGACGTGGGCCTGATCCACCGCGACCTGAAACACGACAACATCATGTTCCAGGGCAGCCGGGACAAGTTCACGGCGCGCATCCTGGACTTCGGCGTGGTCAAGATCGACGCGGACGACACCCGCGAGGACGGCCGCGTGCTGACGGCCGCCGGCGCGATGGTGGGCTCGCCGAGCTACATGGCGCCAGAGCAGATCCGCGGCCTGCAGGTGGGCCCCCCGGCGGATCTGTACGCCCTGGCCGTGGTGCTCTACGAGGCCATGACCGCGCGGCGACTGTTCCCCGTGAACAACTACGAGGCCCTGCTGCGCTCGAGCGCCAAGCGGGACGCGCCGCCGCTGTTGACCACGGGCTCCGGCGAGCTCGTGCCGCCGGAGATGAACCGCATCCTGCAGATCGCGCTCGCGCACGACCCCAAGGACCGTTTCCCGGACGCGCGGACGATGCTTTTGGCGTTCGACCAGATGGACATGGGTGTGCACGCCGGGCCCGTGGACCTTTTCTCGGACGCGCCGGGGACGGGCCTGAAGCGGCGGCCGCCGGAGCTGCGGCTCGTGACGCCGGCGGTCTCCGGGGGCGGTGGTACGCCGGCCCGCGCGCCCGTGGTGGCGGCGTCGGCAGCGGCGCCCGCCGCGCACGACGAACACGCGCCGACGCCCGCCGTGGGGGTGACCGTGAGCGCCCCGGCGGTGAGCGCCGAGGTCTCCACGGGCATCGTGGCCCGCGGGGCGCCCACGCCCCCGCAGGAGGCCGCGACGGGGTCGGTGGGTGCCATCGACGCCCCGGCTGCCGGCGGTTGGCAACGGCACGCAATGGGGCTCGCGGTGTACGCCCTGTCCGCGGCGGCGACCTACGCGCTGATTAGGGGCGTCGTCGGCTGACGCCCGCGCGTCACCGGTTGAGCCACACGAAGCCGTCCGCACCCTCGAGGCCGTTGCGGTTCATGTAGTCCTGCGCCCAGTAGTCGTCCTGGTTCTCGGGGACCTCGAGATTGCCGGTGTGGAACACCAACGCGTAGCTCGAGGGCTCGGTGCGCAGATAGCCCGAGCGGAACGGCGAGATCTTCTGCGGGCGGTCATCGCTCGAGACCTCGGCGCGGCTGATCTCGGACGCGTCGGCGTCGAGGCGCACGAGGAGCGTGGGCGAGCCCGGGCGACCGCCGACGATCACCGTGTCCTCGGCCCCCGCGCCGAAGACCGTGATCCCCGTCTCGAAGCGCGCGAAGAGCTCGATGCGGCCGCCGAGGAGCGTGAAGATGTCCCGGCTGCCCTCGATGGCGAAGGCGATGCGGCCGTCCGCGAGGTGGGCGAAACCCATGGGGCGGCGGTCCATGGGCCCCGAGCCGGGGTCCGTCGGGGCGTCCCAGCTCCCCTGGTAGGCGCCGTCCAGCGTCCAGCGGTGCACCGCGCCGCCGTAGCCATTGTCGCCGAGCAGTTCGTTCTCCGCGGCGTCGTAGATCAGGCGCTGCGGGCCGCTCCCGTCCGGGTAGAGCGGCGCGTGGGCGTTCGTCTCCATCTGGAACTGCGCGGGATCCTTGCGGCCGTCCGCGCCCAGGCGCGTGATCGTGGGCGGATCGTCGTCGTAGCCGGGCGTCGCGTAGGCGAAGCCGCCCCCCGCCGACTCGGGCAGCAGGATCAGATCCGAAGTGCCGCGCACGCCGCCCTGCCGATAGCGGCCGATCACGCGGCCGTCGCTGCCGAGCGCGAAGATCCCGCCGGAGCTCGCGTCGCTGACGAGGACGTCGCCGTCGACCACGACGCTCGTCTCCGCCTCGCCGCGGCAGCCGCGGGCGTCCGTGGCGCGCACGGTGATGTGCACGGTGCCGGTGAACCAGGGCCAGCGCAGCTCGGACGGGCCGTTGATGCTGCCGCCGGGCGAATAGAACAGCGTCTTGTCCCGCCGCTGCGTGAACAGGCCGCCCTCGGGGCTCGCGGCGCTGATCGTCGTGCCCTCGGGGGCGGTGTAGTGGATCTCGATGGCGTCCGAGCGGGTCAGGTTGCCCTGCTGCTCGATGCGGGCGGTGACCGCCAGGGCCTCGCAGTCCGGGGGCGGGGGCGGCTGCATGCCGCCGATGGGCTCGACGACCGTGCCGCCGTTGCCCTGGCCGCCCGTGCCCTGGCCGCCGGTGTTCTGGCCGCCGTTGCCGGTGTTCTGGCCGCCGTTCCCGGTGTTCTGACCACCGTTGCCGTTCTGGCCGCCGCCGCCGATGGGCGAGCTGCCGCCCGCGCCGCTGGCGTCCGCGCCGGAGATCACGTCGGGTGTCTCGGTCTCGAGCGTTTGACACGCGCCGAGGGCGAGGAGCAGGGCGAGCGGGCGAGCCGGTCGCGTCAGGGCGTGGCGGAGGGGTTGAGCCATACGATGCTGCCTATCGATCCGAAACCGAAGCCGCTGCCGCCGTAGTCGTCCCAGCGGTCGCCGTCGGCGTCCGGCGCGAGGACGGTGAGGGAAGGGTCGAGGCGCCGCACGGGGTCCAGCACGCCGACCAGCAGGTGGCCGTCGCGGAAGGGCACGATGTGCTGGGGCTCGAGGTCGCCGATGTCGCCCATGCGCAGCTCCTGCCCGCCGATGCCGTAAGCGGTGACCTGATTGCTGTAGTCGCCGAGCGTGTGCGCGACGAGCACCGTGTCGTCCGGTCCGGTCGCGAGGGCGTAGAACTCGTTGAACGAGCCGCCGGTGTCCACGAAGAGCTCGCCCTCGGCGGCGTCCAGCAGGTAGACGCGGTCGTTCGCGCTGGTGCCGGCGAGCACGCGGCCATCCTGCCGCGCGAAGCCGATGGCCACGTGGTCGCCGGAGTCGCCGACGCCGATGTGGTACGCGCCCAGGTAGTCGCCGAGCAGGTTGAAGCGCAGCACGGCGCCGTCGGGGACGCCGTCGCACAGGATCTCGTTCGTGGCCGGGTCGTGGAACAGGTGCAGCGGCCCGCCCGCGTCGAACAGGGGCTCGCCGGCGAGATCGACCTCGGCGAAACGCGAAAGAATCGTGCCATGTTCGTCGATCCGGGCGATGAACGGCGCGCCGCCCAGACCGGAGCGCAGGCCCACGATGAGCTCGCGCTCGGCGTCCGGGGCCAGGATCAGGGCCGAGATGGGCTGCTCGGCCACCAGGCCCACGCTCACCACCCAGCGGCCGTCGCTGCCGCGCACGCTGAGCCGGCCGTTGGAGTCGCCCACGAACACGTCCCCGATCATGGGGATCTCCAGGCTCGTCGTGCCCACGCAGCCCTCGGAGTCCTGCGCGGCCAGCTCGATGTGGTAGGGGCCCTGCCAGATGGGCACGTTGGCGCCCAGCGGATCGGCCTCGCCGCCGCCGGCGGCCCAGGTCAGGCGGCCCTCGCCGGGGGCGGTGAAGTTCCCGCCGTCCTGGCTGCGGCCGAAGATCTGCACGACGCCTTTCGCGTAGACGCGGTAGGTGATGGGCGCCGGCTGCGAGCGCGTGAACGGCCCCGGGGCCGTGACCTCCGCCTCGAAGACCACGGCGTCCGCGGCGCAGTCCGGGTTCGAGCTGGGGAACGCGCCGGGCATGCCGCCGCCCGCGCCGCCCTCGCCGAAGATGGGCCCGCCACCGCCGCCCGCGCCGCCCGTGGCCTCCAGCCCGGCGTCCGGCTCCGTCTCCTCGTCCGGGAGACAGGCGGGGAGGGCGAAGGCGACCAGTATCGGGGCGAATCGGAGAGCCTTCATGGCAGCACCCACGTGAGCCCCAGGCCGCCGGGACGCGGCACGAACGACGCGGTCGGGGCGGGCTCGTCGAAGTGGGTCAGGGCGTCCACGGCGCCGTAGGCCCAGAGCGCGCCGAAGATGGCGAAGCCCGCCACGTAGAAGTTCAGGCTCTGCTCCGCCGTCTGGCGGTCGGCGTCCGAGGCGTACTTGCCGCCGCCCAGGAAGCTGCCGCTCGTCTTCAGAGACTCGGTCCGGTACAGGTTCACGACCGCGAACCCCAGGGCTGCGGCGTCGAAGGCGGCGAAGAACCAGCCCTTCGTGGTGTGGCCGTTCTGGAACTGACCCAGGCCGAAGGGGAGCACGGCCAGGGCGGTGGACTTCGGACGCGGCTCGGGGTCGGCCGGGGCCGGCGCGTCCGTCGCCGGGGCGGGCGGGGGCGCGGTGGCCGGGGCCGCGACGCTGGCGGGCGCGGTGG
>CAINDO010000185.1 GCA_903847385.1 uncultured Myxococcales bacterium | reverse complement strand
GGACACGGGGCTCGCGTGTTACGCGCCGCAGATGCGCCAGTATGTCTCCGAGAACGGAATCTGCCGCGCGCTCGTGACGCATCATCACGAGGACCACGCCGGCAACGCCTCGACGCTGCGGGAGGCCGGCGTCGAGGTGTGTTCGAGCGGGGAATGCTGCGCGCTGCTCCGCGAGGACCTGCCGATCCGGTTCTACGAACACATGGCCTGGGGCAAGATGCGGCCCGCCGAGGCGACGCCGCTCGGCGCCCGCGTGGCGCTCGGGCCCTACGAGGCCGACGTCGTCGCGGCGCCCGGCCACTGTCACGACCAGGTCGTGTTCCACGTGGCCGAGGAGGGATGGCTCTTCTCGGGGGACGCCTTCATCCACGAGCGGGTGAAAATCTTCCGGCGCGACGAGGACTTCGCCGCGTCGCTGGTCACGCTCGCGCACCTGGTCACACTCGACTTCGACACGCTGTTCTGCGCCCACCGGCCGCGGTTCACCGGCGGAAAAGCCGCGCTGCAGCAGAAGCTGGAGTGGCTGCGGCACCTGGAGGGCGAGGTGAAGCGCCTGCACGGCCAGGGCCTGTCCGTGCGCGAGACGGCGCGGCGCCTGGACCTGGTGCTGTCACGGCCCGTGGCGCGGTCCTTCGCCTGGCTGACGGTCGGCGATGCCACGCCGGAGAACGTGGTGCGGTCGATTCTGCAGGGCCCGCGTCAGCGCGCCGAGGTCGCTCGACACATCGGCGTTCGCTGACGCGGCCCATCTCGGGCCAAACGCGCCGATCGCTCAGGGCATCCGCGGCCGCGGCGGCATGCCTTGCTCGACGACCAGATCCGCCCCGGCGGACAGATCGCCGATGTTCTGCGTCTGACCGTCCGGCCAGCGCACGGTGACCCCGAGCACGCAGACGTCGCCACCCAGGCCGAGATGCACGGCGCGGCTCGGCTGCACGTTGTAGTGGCCCTGGGGGCCCTGGACGTCGCGCAGCAGCGTGCCCGCCGTCGTCTCCACGGTGACGCGCGCGCCCGTCGCATCCCGCGGCGCGGTGGCCGACAGACGCAGCGTGACGCCCCGATTGGCGTCGCCGGCCAGGTTGCGGAACAGACGCGCGGGCTCGTCGTCCTCGGCGATGTACAGGTCCAGGTCGCCGTCGGCGTCGATGTCCAGGAACGCGACGCTCTCCTGGTGGGCGTTGTCCACGCCGGCGGTCGCGGCGTCCAGCAGCGTGAAGCCGTGGGTCTGCGGGTCCTGGCGGTAGATGCGCAGGCCGTTGGTGGCCGGATCGCGGAAGCCCGTGGCCACCAGGTCGAGCCAGCCGTCGCGGTCCAGGTCGACCCAGTGGACGTGTTTCTCGTCCTCGCGGAACTGCAGGCCGCGCGCTTTGCCTTCCTCGGTGAAGTGGAAGTCCGGCGGCCCCTGGTTCACGAAGAGCAGGGTGGGGTCGGTCTGTTCGTAGTCGGGGTGGGAGATGGCGCCGACGATGAGATCCAGGTCGCCGTCGTTGTCGAAGTCGGCGAACTGCGGGGTGAAGCTGTTGCCGCTGATGGGCCCGGCGTAGGTGCCGCGGACCTCCTCGGGGCACTCCTCGCCGATCACGAGCGGAGGCTCTTCCAGGATGCCGTTGGGACCACGCGTCGTCGCGTTCACGCCGGCGGCCTCGGCCACGTTCGTGAAGCGCAGGCCGCCCTGGTTCTGCCACAGCAGGTCCTGGTCCCAGTAGTGGGGC
>CAINDO010000184.1 GCA_903847385.1 uncultured Myxococcales bacterium | reverse complement strand
GGTGCTGCGTGCCGCGCCGGCGGAGAGTTCGCCCGCCCGCATGCCCACGCCCGCGACCTGACCGGGGTTCTCGCCGGGTTCGCCGGGCTCGCCCGCGCCCACCCCCGGCAACTCCGGGGGCGACGACGCCCGTGCCCGACCGGCGCGGGCCATCTCGGGCGCGCTCCCCGGTGTCGGAGACGGGCCCGCCGAGCCCAACCCCGACGCGGCGGCGGGGGTGGCCGGCGTCGACTGTGCCAGGGCCGGATCTCGCGCGGCGTCCGGTGTCGTCACGGGGGCCATCGGCCCGCGCAGCACCGGCCAGAGCCACAGCAGCGCCCCGAGGGCCCAGGCGGGCGACGGCCGCGGCACGAGCGCCCGCTCCGGCAGGGTGCGCGCCTGGCGCAGCGCCACACGGGCCTGCGCCGCGAAGATGGGTCCGCTGCGCCCGCGATGGTCCCACGCGCAGCCCACGGCCTCGCCGAAGCCACCGAGGGCGTCCGCGCGGCGCGCGAGTTCGACGGGCCCCGGCGCGCGCCGCGCCGCCAGCACCCCGGCGACCACGGGCACCACGAGCCCGGCGATCGGCAGACCAGCGACGGCCAACAGCGCGCCCCCACCGGCGCCGAGGGCCGCCCCACGCAGGCCCCAGGCGAGCCGGGCGCGCGACGCGAGCCCCCGAAGCCAATGGTCCAGGGCCGCGGCGTCCGGGTTCATCGCGCCCAGAGCCACACGCCCCCCGTGGCCACGAGGACTCCGAGCCCCGTGGCCGCGGCCGCGGGCAGGCGCACGCCCGTCACGGCCGCCGCGGCGCCGGCCAGCGCGGTCAGGCCCACGGCCGTCAGAAGCCGCGACACCACGAAGCCGCCCGACGCCACCCCCAGCCGGACCAGCCAGACCGCCCCGGGCAGCGCCGCCGCAAGGCAGATGGCCGTGGCCACGCCCGTGCGGGTCAACGCCCCGACCGCGCGGCGCCCACGGCGCGGATCCGCGGGGCCGATCGTCGCCGCGTACCCCGCGAGCAGCGCGCCCATCACGATCGCCCACAGGCGGAAGGTCCACGGCACGATCCAGGTCTGCCAGGGCTCGGCGTCCCCCACCGGCCACTGCGCACGGTGAGTGAGCGCCACGGCCACGAACACGGGCGTGAGCGCCGCGGCCGGCCACGCCAGGGACCAGAGGCCCAGGCGATGTCCCTGCCCGTGCTGGCCCGAGCGCGGGTTCACGAGACCCACCCCTGCGCGGTCGCGACGGCGGTGGCGAACCCGGGCGTCGCGCGGGCGTGCTCCTGCGAGACGGCGCCGGCCTGCAGCACCAGCACGCGGTCACAGAGGAGCGTCGGAAAGTGCGGCGCGACGGACGTGAGCACCACGGCCCCGCCCGCGGCGGAGCTCTCTTTGATCATCTGCGTCAGGATGCGCAGGCCGGCGCCGTCCACGCCCTCCTCGGGGGCGTCCAGCAGGAGCACGCGTGGCCGGCGCAGCCAATGCCGCGCCCAGCACAGGCGGCGGGCCTGTCCCCGGGAGAGCGCCTCGAGCGGACGTTCCGCCAGCGACGTCAGCTCGAAGCGCGCGAGCAGCTCCGTGCGCTTCTCGCGCCAGGCGCCGGCGGGCGCGGCATCCAGCTCGGCGTACAGGCCCAGCCAGTCGGCGACGGACGAGGTGCGCGGCCCCGGGATCTCGTGCCCCACGAGCCCGGTCACGGCGCGCAGCCGGTCCGGACTCCGGGTGACCTCGCGGCCCTCCCAGACGAGGCGGCCGCGGCTCGGCGTGCGATGGCCCGCCAGGACCTCGAGCAGCGTGGTCTTGCCGGCCCCGGTCGGGCCGACCACCCCCAGAATCTCGCCCGGTCGCACGGTCAGGGCGCACCGATTGAGGCGCTCCGCCCCGGTCTCCCCCACCACGACCCCGACCAGCTCCAGCACGTGCGACCCTCTCCCGAATCCGTTGGCGCGCGTCGATGCTTTCGCACACCGGAGGGACCGGGCGCAAGGCCACGTCGCGGCGTCGTCGCGGGGTCAGACGCGCGTCAGGGTGCCTCACTCGGAGGGGCGGAGACGACCACGGGCGCCGGCGCCGGGGCCGGGTGCGCGCCTACGCGCCAGGCCTCGAGCGTCGGTCTGCCGGCGGCCGCGCCGAGGGGCAGCTCGACGGCCGCTTCGATGCGCTCGAGCGCGGCCCCGGAGAGCCTGCCGGTCCCGGCCGCGGGCAGGTGGCCGTCCGCCGTGCCCGCGGCGGCCGGCGCCTGGGCCATCCAGGTCACGAACCGCACGCGCGCGCCGCTGCCGGGGGCCGTGTGCAGCGCCCAGGCCGCGCGGTCCGGCGCGACGAGCAGGCAGCCGCCGTCGGGCAGCGCGTCCTCGATCGCCACCGGCAGGCGCCCCGCGTCCAGCGTCTGGGCGCCGCCGCGGCCGAAGCGCAGGTCCAGCGCGCCGAGCGCGAGCGCCCCCTCACCGACGGGCACCAGCAGCACCCGGGCCCCCTCGGCGACGACGGGCGGGCCGCCCGGGGGCAGATAGAGCGCCGCCCCCAGCAGGGGGACGGCACCGGCGGCGGCCACACGCGGCGCCCGCCGGGAGAGCAGCCCGAGCCCGGCGAGCGCGATCAGCGTGCCCCAGACCCAGGGTGAGAACGGGATCTCGCCGTCGCTCGGCAGCGCCGGCTGCGCGGCGAGCCACGACAACGCCGCGCCCCGGTCGTCCGGGGGCACGCCGAAGGCCGTCGAGGCCACGGTGCCCGGCTCCAGCTCGTCCAGGGCCACGGCCAGCACCCGCACGCGCCCGAGCCCCCAGGGGGCCTCCACGATGAGCGGGGTCTCGTCGGCCACCAGCAAAGGGTGCGCCCCGCTCTCGGGCGTCCAGGACAGTTGGCGCTGGGCGACCGCGCGCGGCACAGCGGCCCGCGCCGCCGGCCCGGGGTGCCCGGCCTCGCCGAGGGTCACGCCCGTCCACCGCTGCACGAGGGTCGCGTCCACGCCCCCCTCACCCGTCGCCAGCACGAGCGTCGAGCCCGCCGCGACGGCCTGCTCCACGGCGGCCCGCTGCGCCGGCTGCAACGCCGCGAAGTCCGGCGCCGAGGCCAGAATGAACGGCGCGAAGCGAAGCGCCCCGAACGCCGCCGGCACCTCGGCCGGGACCCGCCGGACGACGCGCGCGACGCCCGCGGCCCGGAGCGCGTCGCCCAGCATCGCCGCGCCCGAGGTCTCGCTGCCGAGCCACAACGCCGGCGCGCCCTCGCTGAAGTCCAGCGCCGGCACGGTCAGGGGAATCCGCTGCCGGTCGAGCTGGATCTCGAGGGCCGGGGGCGCGTGTCCCCCCGAACCACCGAGGCACTGCGCCAGAAAGACCGCGTTGCCGTAGCCGGCGAGCGTGCCGAAGTCCGCCGGCGGTCCGCCCGCCGCGCCCGCGCCCAGGGGCGTCAGGTGCACCGAGGCGTTGGTCACGGTCACACGCGTCGAGCCACCGTCCCCGGCCGCGACCGCGTCGACGGCGCCCGTCGACGCGAACAGCGAGACGACCAGGGCGAGCACGAACCGGCGCCTACTTGTTGTTGTTGCCGGTGGAGCGCAGCGCGTGCGAGAGCGCGACGATGGCGCGCGGGGTCACCAGGAGCGGGTTGTCCTCCCAGTATTTGCCGTTCTCGTTGACCCAGGAGCCGTCCGCCTTCTGGAGCGAAACGATGCGCGAGGTCATGTCCTGCGCCCAGTTGCGCTTCTGGCCCTTCTCGTCCGGCACGAAGGGCTCGCCCATCGCCTCGAGGGCGCCGGCGGCCGTCTGCAGGTAGAAGTAGTAGGTCGTGGTGCCCATGCCCGGGTGCTGGGTGAAGTCGTAGTTCTTCTGGATCCAGCCCCAGGCGGCCTTCACGCGCGGGTCGTCCTTCTTCACGTTGGCGAAGATCATGCTCTTCAGCCCGGCGAAGGTCATGGCGCCGTAGCTCTTGGTGCCGCCGGCCTTGCTGTCGCCCGGCTCGTAGACGAAGCCGCCGTCGTTGCCGGCCCAGGGCTGGTCGTTCGACTCGCTGCGGTTCTGGCAGCGGCTGAGGAACTTCTCGGCCTTGGCCCAGACGTCGCTCTTCTGGTCGAAGCCGGTCTTCTTCAGGGCCTCGACGGCGAAGTGCAGGTTGGACAGGTCGGGGCGCTCGTCGCCGCCGTAGCCGATGCCGCCGTAGTACTTGTCGGCGGGCAGATACTTCTTGTCCTCGTCCGTCTGGTCGTTGACCAGGAACTTCTGGCCGGCCTCGATCTGCGTCTTGTACTTGACCGCGTCGAGCTGATGCAGGGCCAGGATGGCCAGGGCCGTGTTGTAGACCGGCGTGGCGTCCCCCGTGATCGCGCCGTCGGCGCGCTGCTGGGCCAGGAGCCACTCCACGGCGCGGCGCACGAAGGGACCGTCCTCGACCTTGTAGGCCCGGTGGCTGTCGGCGAAGGACAGGAGCACCATGGCGGTCAGGCCGACGTGGTTGCCGTAGGAGCCGTTCTCCGCCTGCTTCTCGCGCAGGAAGTGCAGGGCCTTGTCGATGGCGGCGCGGGCGTCCTTGACGGTCTTCTCGTCCAGGAGATTGGCGGCCTTGGGGGCCTCGACCTTGGCGGCTTCGGCCTTGGGGGCCTCGGCCTTGCCCGCGGCGAACGCCGAGGGGGCGAGCGCGCAGAGCGCGGCGGCGGTGACGAGCGTACGCAACTTCATGGGAGACTCCTCGTGGGGCGCCGCGCGGACAGGACGGCCCATCCCGTTCCGATGACCGCGAGCGCGCAATGGAAAGCGGTGCCGATGTTCCAGGGGAGCGGCCGTGCATCGACGGTTCCGCTCAGCGTCCAGGTGTAGAAGAAGGGATCCTGCAGCGCGGCCCGACCGCCCGCGGCGAGCGTGACCGCCGCGGGGTGCAGGCCGAAGCCCAGCGTCGCGGGCCAGTGCCCGTAGCCGTGACCCATGAACGGGGCCAGCCACCACGGGGCGCTGTACAGGCCGAGCACGAGCGCCGCCGCCGCGACCCAGGCGCCGCCGGGGTGCAGCGCCCGCCGATCCAGCGCGTCCGCCGCCGCGACCGCGGCCCATCCCCAGGCCGCCAGCGCCAACGCGGGCAGCGGGCGGGCGCTGGCCCAGACCAGGGCGACCAGCAGCACCGCCGCGAAGGGCAGGAGAAGCTCGGCCACGACGAGCCGCCCGGCCCGTCGGGAGACGCGCAGCGCCTCGCGGAAACCATCGGGGCGCCGCGCGGCGTCCCGCCCGAGCACGAGCCAGGGCGCGAACAGCCCCATGCCCAGGGCCGCCGCTTGCGCCCGCATCGAGGCCGTTTCGGGCAGCGCGAGCGTCAGCAGGGCGCCGAGCACGACCGCCGCGGCACATCGCCGGAATCCCGAACGCAGGGCGTAGGCAAACACGGCGGCATGCAACCACACGCCCCCACCCCGAAGCAACGGGTGATTCTACCTCGCCGGGGGTTCGTCCGGCCTCCGGCGCCGGGCCATGAGCCACGCCCCGGTGAAGCCGCCCAAGGCATCGGCCAGCACGTCGAATCCGTCGGCGAATCGGAGCGGTACGAACGTCTGGTGGATCTCGTCCGTGACGCCATAGAGCGCCGCCAGCAGGCCGGCCCAGCGCCAGTGTCCGCGGAGCGCGTAGACGAGGGCGGCCCCGAGCGGCGCATACAGCGCGAAGTGCACGAGCTTGTCCGCCCCGGGGAACGACACGTCGGGGTAGGCGTCCCCCGGACGAGACGACAGCGCGAAGATCAGCGCGGCCTGCAGCAGGGCCGGCAGCGCACGGGTCGGCTTCACGTCCGGAACTTGCCGAAGGCGTCCGGAGAGAGCCGCGCCAGCGCCTCGGCGAGCCGCGCCCGGGCCTCGGGATCGTCGGCGGAGACGACGGAGAGACCCGTGTCCGCAGCCTGAGCCGCCTCGTCGGCCGTCTCCTCGGAGGACAGGGGCTGCGCCGCCTCCAGCACCGAGGCCGCCACGCGGATCGGCGCCTCGCACCGCAGCGCCAGCGCGATGGCGTCCGACGGCCGGCAGTCGATGATCCGCGCCTCGCCGTTGGCATCGTGCAGGCAGAGATCCGCCAGGAACGTGCCGTCGTCGATGCCGCGCACGTCGACGCGCTCCACGACGCCGCCCAGCGCGGCGATGGCCGAGGCCAGCAGGTCGTGGGTCATCGGGCGCGGCAGCGTCTGCCCCTGGAGCACGCTGGCGATGGCGCCGGCCTCGGGCACGCCGATCCAGATGGGCAGCAGGAACCGCTCCGTCTCGTCGTGCAAGAGCAGGATGGGCTGACCGGACTCGGCGTCCGGCACGAACCCCTTCACGGTGAACTCGAGGTAGTTCATGGCACCCCCCCCGCCCCGCTTCGCGGGGTCGGCCCCCGCTGGGGGCTTCGCTCCCGTCGGTCGCTCATGGCCCGCCCCCCGCCCCGCGGCGCGCTTTGCCGAAGGTCAGCAGCGCGACGGTCTCGACGTGACCGGTGTGGGGGAACAGCGCCCAGGCGCGGGCTCGGGCGACGCGGGCCCCGGCCCGCACCAGCTCGGCGACGTCCCGGCCCAGGGTGGCCGGATCGCAGGAGACGTAGACCAGGCGCGCGGGCCGCAGCGCCGCGAGCCCGGCGAGCACCGGGCGGGCGCCGGCGCGGGGGGGATCCATGAGGACCGCCGACCAGCGACCGCGCGGCAGGCGCGCGGCGTCGCCGGCGATGACCTCGATGCGCTGCGCCCGACGGTTGGCCTCGGCCCGGAGCCGATAGGCCGCGTCCCGATCGGCCTCCACGGCGGTGACCGCGAGCCCCGCCGCGGCCAGCGCGAAGCTGAAGTTCCCGCTGCCGGCGTAGAGCTCGAGCACGGGATCGCCGGGGTGACCCCCCATCCACTCCACCGCCTCGGCCACCAGGGCGGCCATGCCCGGTTGATGCGCCTGCACGAAGCTGCCCGTCGGGTGCGGCACGTCGTTGGGGCCCAGGCGGTCCTCGACGGTGCCGAAGTCGCGCGTGTCGCCGTTGGGCCAGCGCAGGCGGACGCCGTGACACGGGCCGTTCACCATCGCGGCGGCCCAGGCGTCCCACTTGCGCGTGCCGGTCTCCGTCTCGAGCGTGATGCTGCCCGAGGCCGCACCGGGGCCCGAGGTGAGCCGCATCGTCCCGATGCCGGCGATGCCCACGCTTTCGGCATGGGTCGCCGCGTGCCGCCACAGCGTCTCCAGCTCCGGCGCGAGCGCGGCACAGCCCGGCGGCTCGACCAGCGTGCGCGTGCCCGGCGCGAAGTACCCGAAGCGGCGCCCGTCCACGTGGACCCGCGCCGTCGAGCGCCAGTGCAGGCCGGGCTCCGGGGCGCGCATCGGCAGCGCGTCGTAGTCCTCGCCCGCGGCCTGCCGCAGCGTGCGGTGCACGTGGGCGTCCAGCGCCTGGTGCTGCGCCGCCGGCGCGATGCGGCTCCAGGGGCACCCGCCGCACTGGTCGGCCACCGGGCAGAACGAGGCCACGTGGTCGGGGCCCGGCTGCTCGATCTCCAGCAGCCGCCCGCGCAGGAACCGCCGCTCGACCTCGGTCACCGCCACGCGCACGCGATCCCCCGGCGCGGCGCCGCCGAGAAAGAGCACGCGACCGTCGGGCGCCCGCGCCACGACCTCGCCGCCCACCGAAGCCCGCTCCACCGCGACCGAGAACGTGTCCCCGATCGCGACGTTCACCCGAGAATCCATCGCCAAAACCAACCTCAGCGTCCGGCAAAGCGTCGGTAGGGCGGCCCCCGACGCACCGTGAAATCGAAGTCCCCGTGCAGCCGCCCGCGCAGGGCGCCCGTGCGGGCGTCGCGCACCAGGAGTTCGTCCAGCGTGCCGGCCACGCGGTCTCCCTTGTGCGTCCCGAAGTCCGAAAAAGTCACCCGCCCGCGCAGCTCCAGGCTCTCCGTCGCGTCCGGGCAGCTCTCGAAGAGGTCGAGCGCCCCGCGGATGGGCGCCTCGGGCCCGACGGCCATGGGCACGCCCAGCGCGCCCCGGATGCGGTCGACGTCGATGATGTGCAGCATCAGCGCGTCCTCGCGGGCGAAGTCCTCGCCGCCGTGCTGTAGTCGAAGCACGGCCTGCGCACCGACCGGCTCGAGCGTGAAGAAGTCCGTGTCCAGCGTGAAGTCCTCGCAGATGTCCGCGGGGTCCGTGGCGGCGCCGGTGCAAGCCTCCGCGCCGGCGGGGGCCGTCATGCAGCCCGGCACCGTGAGGAACCCGGTGACGTGTCCGTTGCCGGACTCGCGCCCGCACCCGCCGAGCAGCATGGCCGCGGCCGCGACGGCGACGGTGCGCGCCGTGCCCACCGCCCTCACCCGGCGAGATCGACGCGCGCCGTCAGCTTGAGGCGCACCTTGGCGCGCAGGGCTTTGGCGGGCACGGCCTGCGCGCGGGGCACCCGCAGGGCGGCGTCGAAGAGCAGCGAGAAGTGCAGGCTCGTCAGGTCGACCGAGGCGTCCGGCAGGCCGGTGCTCGAGGTCGTGATGGGCCGCCGCGCGAAGACCTCGTGCGGCTTGATGGTCTCCGTGCGCCCGATCTCCTGGGCCGTGGCGTCCGGTTTGATCGTGCCGGCGGGCGCGATGTAGATGGTCACCGGATCGACCTGCACGGGCAGCGCGTTGGGCGCCAGGATCTCGTACTCGATGGCGTTGAGCGCCACGGCGACGAGCTTGTCCCCCTGCTCCCGCAGCGTCTTGGCCTGCTTCTTGCGCCCGCGTTTCTCCAGCTCGGCGACGACGTCCACCGGGATGATCACGGTGAACGCGTAGGAGATCTCGGTGTCCGACGGCGACACCGCCAGCGGCGGCAGCTCGGCCGTGAGCGGAATCTCCGTGTCGATGGTGATCAAGGTGGCGTCGTCCACCCCGAGCAGATCGCCGGGCAGCGCACACCCGGTCACGGGCAGCGCGCACAGGGCCGCGAGCAGGAGCGCCCTCAAGCGAGCACCGCCGGCACGGCGTCCGGCGCGCGATCGCAGGCGGCGTCGGCGCAGCCGCCGGTCATCTCGCGGCAGCCCCGGTGCATCGCATGTCCGCAGCCGGGGCAAACCCACGGGTCGGCACCCAGGCGGGTGCCGCAGCCACGACATTGAACGGAAAGGTTCATCGGTTCTCCCGCGTCTTCCAGCGCGCAGGCCAGATCGTGCAGGTCATCGGACAGCAGGCGCAAGGCCTCAATCGTCGGCATGGCCATGGACTCCATGATCCCGCCCGGCTCGATGCCCCGCGGCGCGTGGGCGCGCAACAGGATGAGGCGCCCGGCGAGCACGATCTCCACGGCCTCTGCGTTGGTGTCGAGCTGCAAGGAGTCGATGCGCTGCCGCGTCTCCGTGTGGCGCAGCAGCCAACGCAGCAGGCGCTCGTCCGTGGCCTCCAGCGAGCAGAACCCCAGGGCCTCCGTGGCGTCCGACTCGAGGCTCATGGGCGCCAGGCCCGGCGCGTGCCACCGGGCGGGCGGCGTCGGCGGGCTGGCCACGCGGGCCGAGAACCCGAACGACCGCTGCTGGTAGGCCCGCACCTCGAGCGTGTAGGCCGGACCGCCGATGCCCCGCAGCACCCGCGCGCGCCCCTCGGCGAAGGGCAGCGGGAACCGCACCACGGGCGACCCGCGGCGACCCCAGGGCACGTGACACGTGCCGGCCACCGCGCGCGCCAGGGTGAAGAACCCCACGTCCGCCGGACCGCTGCGCCCCGCCCACGTCTCGACGGCCGCGACGAGCGGCGGCACGACGACGAGCAGCGCGAGGCAAGCCAGAATGAGCCACAGCCAGAGCATTGCATCCTACCTGTCGCACCCATACCAGAT